>JBAMLJ010000081.1:0-4609 GCA_039793615.1 bacterium | reverse complement strand
ACGGAAAAGAAGTAACTTCAGAAATAACAAAAAAGCAAAGAGAGATCATGGAATCTTTGAACATTTCAGCCGATTGTGTGCCTAAAAATCCGAGAGTTTAGGATACAAGGAATAATAAAATATGAACAATGGGAGACCTTAAATTTTAGATCCAATGGTAAATTATCGATTAAAATTCTTAATATTTTTTGTCCTCTTTGCCTATTTTTAAATCTTTATTTATATTTATTTTTTATATATTTTTGATAAGTTTTATTATCTAATTCATATAATTTCATTATTGATAAAAATTCTGCATATATACTATTAACCCCAAAAATAATACCCTGAATTCCGTCTTTATAAATTTTAACTTTAAAAAAATAATAAAAAATAGTTTTTAAAACATTTACAAAAAGCAATTTATTGGAGTAATGAATATTTTTTAAAAAATATCCCTTCGCAATTTCATCAGTAAATTGATTTGTTTTTTCTAATGTTTGATGCAGTGTTAAATGTGAATAGTGAATTAAATAGGAATCCTTAATATCGATTATTTTAGCATTTGGATTTATGTATATGGTATTATGAATATAAGGAAGAAAAGTTCCAATTTCCTTTTTGAAGGCCATCTTTTTATCAAATTTTGATAACGTTATTAAAAATTTTCCCCATGCCCAGGTAAGGACTGGAAACCTAATAACATCATATTTATCTGTTTTAATTAATTCTGAGATTTTGAAAGCAAGCTCCGGAGATATTCTTTCATCGGCATCTATGGGTAATATCCATTCAGTATTTATGTATTTTAATGCTAATATTCGTAATTCATCAAAACTTATTTCATATGAGCCGTAATAAATGTTGTTCGTATACTTTTTGACCTTTTCATATGTTTTATCTGTTGTTTTATTGTTTATAATAACAATTATAGAGTCACACCATTTAACAGATTCTAGACAATCTTCGATAATATTTTCTGAATTGTAAGCTATTATGACTGCAGTAATTGTCCCTTTCATTTTTTTATACCTCCTTTTAGTTTTATTACCAACAAAATATTAAAATTTTTTAAAATCCTATTAAAAAATGGAAAGCTTGTTAGGATAGAAATAATAATAAAAAAAATAAAGAAAGTTATATTCATTATTAATATGCTGCCGATAAATGGATCATCATAATATATTACAATATTTTTATTAAAGGTATTATTATCAATAATAAAACCATTCCCAAATTCCTCAGCATTCACATGTATATATTTTGCACCCTTTAACACCCAGTTTTTATCAAAAGTTTCTGATATAAACAAATAAGTTTTTGAATTATTACCCATGCTAACATTAAAATAGGAAAGATCTAAATCAGTTTTGTAAGTTAATTCTTTGGAACTAAGGATGCTCATATTATTTAAAATTTTAATATAAATCCCTAAAAATTCTATTTTTGTATTATTTGTTATTATAGAAATTTTTGTATTATTTCCAAGTTTGACAATTGTTCCAGAGCCATTTGAAGATAACGAATTATTTAAAGTTCTTTCATTAATTGAAATTTTATATGTAAATTTATTGTTATCTAAGGAGATTGCTCCGATATTATATATTTGATTATGAAGATAATCTACAGAGCAATTGAAAATTTGACCATTTATATTATAAATTTGTAAATTTTTAATTAAAAATGTTACATTTGAACCTGGCTTTCCAGAACAAAAATCTATATAAGCTGCTTTTTCCGGGTATCCATTTAATGGAAAAGAAACATTCTGCCAAACATTGGGAATGATTGTTATGGTTTTGCCAAAGCCTATAATAGAATTTGTATTATTATATCCGAATATAATTAAACTTATGCTTGGGTATGAAGATTTTATTGAAAATTTTAGAATCTGGTTGTTTTTAAGTTCATAATAAGGTCTTGGTAAGTATGACGCAACTATTTGATAATTTGGATTACTTGGTGTTCCTTGCGCTTCAATGGTAAGGCTATTATTATAATTATAAATATGTACTGTCGAATTGGGGTTACCTCTACCCCAGGAAAAAGTGTTATTAAAATTCTCTCCATAAACAGGAGTCAAAAAATAATTTTTTGAAATATAAGGATAACTTGTAAAATAATAAGATGAATTAATATTAAAATTTTCCAATTTATTTATAATTGTAAATAGATCTTTAATTGGTACAAGTTTTATTTTATTGATTGCTGTAAAACCATTCAAATTGTTGATTTTTATAGAAATATTACTACTATTTGTCTCTAATTCTCCAATTTTAATCCATGATAAGCATGGGTTTGTGGTGAAACCATCCATTTTAGGTGAGATAAAGGTTTTATTTTCTATGGAAATATCAAACATACCATTGGATTCTTCCGAAAATAAAATTTTTGCAAAAATAACATAATTAGTAAATTTTGAAATATTAGTTAAGTTATATTGAATGGTTGCTGGGCCTGTTGAAACCATAAAATTATTCTCTAAATAATAATAAGGATTGACTTTTGACCAATAATTCCAAGGTAAGGTATTATTAAAATAATTTTCATATAGCCATCCACCACCGCTGTGAAGATTTATTTCTATTTGATTGGAGAAGTTATAATTATCCAATATATAATCTGTTAGATTATAATTTGAAAAAATTCTTTCCAAACTTGAAATATTATTTTCAGGATTTATAAGTAGGGTATTATTGAAAACATTTGTAAAGACCGATAATGATGCAAAGTCCCCGGATATATATGCAGCGCTAGAATAACTCTGAACAATAGGTTTAAAATCTAAATTTTCAAACAGTGCATAATCTTTAGTTATTTTAATTAATTTTAGATCTGACTGATTTAAAAGTAAAGAATAATATATATGTGGAGAACCTGTTGCCAATCCAATCTCAGGATGGAACTTAGGATCTCCTTCTACGTACCATTGGGCTATTTTTGGTGAAGAAACATTAAATGGCACTATAATGTATTTAATGCTTGCTAATCCAATGATTGAGCCCCAATTTTTAGTTTTATTATTGATTAAATATGTTATTGCATCGGACATAAATTTACTCTGGATAGATTCAATAGGAACTGGTTCTGTGGTATAAGGTAGCATGCCATTAAAAAATTCAATTAATGGTTGAGGAAGTGGTAATACTAAGTATCTAAAGGTTTCATTTTTTTCCTGATCATTAAGCCACATCATTAAACTGTAATAATCTTGGGGAATTGAGTGTATGTAGTTATCTGGATAAGAATAACCTTCAGAATAACTCTGATAAATAGGTTTATAAATTGGAACATAAATAAAATATGAAAAGATAATTATTACGGATAAAATGATAGAAATTAATTGTTTATGATTTATATTAAAGATTTTTGAGATTATTTTATTATTTTTATTTATTTTTATAAAATTTTTCAGAATATCTGATAATTTATCTGAATAAATATCAATAGTAAATGCCATTAAAATAGGTATTAAAAAATTAATAAGATCTGTGGGACCGATAGAATCCTCAAAGACTTTAAAAATTGGTAATATGTTAAGAACTAAATATAAAGGAAAAACTTTATACGAAATTGATAGAATAAATATTACATTCAATAATAAAATAATTAAAAAAGATAATACATAAGATCCACTTTTATATTTAAACCAATGGGGATAAAAAAGGAAAAAGAGAGAAGTTATTGAAATAACAAATCCTAGAATTTCTAAATTTGACCAAGGTACCCAATCATATAAGGAAAGAATTGAAATTATATTGTAATGTGAATAATTAGCATAAAAATGATATAAATTTATATAGTTTGTATAAATCAATATTTGAGAATGTGGTAAATTTTTAAAAAATCCAAATATTTGAACTATAGATATTAAAACATAAAAATTCATTAAAAAATAAAAAATAAAAGAAATAATTATCCAGAATATTATTTTAATAAAATCTTTCATTTTATATTTATTAAAATAACCAAAAATAATTAAAAAAATAACAAATATAAAAATTATGTATATTATTAAATGTTGGCCAAATCCAAACATCATTGTCATACTCAATGCTAACAATACTGAATTTCTAAACATATTTCTTTTTTCTATTAAAAAAATTAAGAATAGAATGACCAAAGGGAAAAAAGCCAACTCCCAAACACCACCTGTACCAAAATTATGAGCGGGTATAGGACCGTATGCATATAATATTGCTCCTACTAAAGAAGGTATTGTATCAAATTTTAAACCAAACTTAATAAGTAAAAACATTGTGACTGATGCTACAGGTATTGATGCTAACATCAATTTCTGTGCTAAAGAATAATTACCAAAAGAAAGGATCGAACTAAGTATATTGATAAGGGATCCATAGTATGCTGTTGTTGGGATTTGTTTAACTCCAAAAGCTACTGGCATCCAAGGAGAATATAATCCAGAAGATTCGAAAATAAAATTTTTAGTAGGAAAGGAAAAATCAACTCCGGTTAACAAATTATTATAAATTATAGAATCTTTAAAAACAATAACATAGAAAATAATTAGCATTAAAATTGATAATAAATAATTTCTTTTATTCATAGAAAAACCTCATGAGTTTCGTATATAAAAACATTATTTATCGCTATTTTTCAGAATCTTATA
>JBAMLJ010000080.1:0-4849 GCA_039793615.1 bacterium | reverse complement strand
GAAAAAGAATCTGGTGATATTGCTGAAAAATTGGGTGATTTGGGAATTTAAAGGATTTTATTTGAAGACGATTTAGAAGCTAAATCTGAGCAGAAACATGAAATTTAGAATATAAAGTAATATAAAGTTTGGTATAGAGTATAGAGTATTGAGTATTGAGTATAATTGTTTAAAAATGAAAAATTACAAATTAAAAATTGGTTTATTATCATGCATATTCCAGTTCTTTTAAAAGAAACAATAGAATATCTTAATGTAAAACCTAATACAAATTTTATTGATGCTACTTTTGGCGAGGGTGGTCACAGTTTAGAAATTTTAAAAAATAATGGCCCCAGAGGAAAAGTTTTAGGAATTGAAGTTGATAAAGATTTGTATAAAAAAACGAAGCAGCGAGAAATTCCTCGTTTAATTCTTGTTAACGATTCTTATGTGAATTTAAAAAAAATTGTTCAAGAAAGGAAATTTAAACCGATTAGTGGAATTGTTTTTGATCTAGGAATGTGCTCTTGGCATATTGATGAATCGAGACGAGGTTTTTCCTTTTTAAAAAATGAACCATTAGATATGCGGTTTGATGTCAATAATTCTTTAACTGCGTTTGAGATAATTAATTTCTGGCCAAGTGATGAAATAGAAGAAATAATTAGAAAATATGGAGAAGAAAGATATGCCAAAAAAATTAGTGAAGCGATCAGGGAAGCAAGAAAAAAAGAAAGAATTAGTAGCACTTTACAATTAGTTAATCTTTTAAAAAGAGTATTACCTAGAAATTATGAAAATCATCGTATTCATTTTGCCACTAGAACTTTTCAAGCTTTAAGGATTGCTGTTAATCATGAATTGGAAAATATTGAAAAGGGTATTAGAGAAGGAATTGAGATATTAAATCCTCAGGGCAGAATTGTAGTAATTTCGTTCCATTCTTTAGAAGATAGAATTGTAAAAAATATTTTTAAAGATTTTGAAAAAAGAGGAATAATAAAAATTTTAACCAAAAAACCGATCATTCCTTCTTCAGAAGAGATTAAACAAAATTATCGTGCCCATTCTGCAAAAATGAGAGTAGCACAAAAATTAATAATATAACTTAAAATTTTAAAAATTAAAAATTAAAAGTAATATGACCATAATCCATACTTATAATAAACATATTTTTAAAAATAAAATAGTGGCAAGAAGAAGAAATTATTCTTTTATAACTCTTACTAGATCGGTATTATTAGATGGTAATGTTAAAATAACTCTCTTACTTTCTATTTTAGTTTTAAGTGTTTTTGGATTATGGTTATATATTTTTTGTTCTAAATTATCTTTAGATTATAGAATTTCTGTTTTAAAATCAGAAATTAAAAAAGAAGAAGAAATAATTAATTCTCTTCATGAATCTTTAGCTTCTAATATTTCTGATGCTAAAATTAAAAGTTGGGCAAAAGACAATGGTTTTGTGCCAATTACTTCAGTTAGATATTTAAAATTAGATACCCAAAATTTAGCCCAAGCTGATTTAAGAAATATTAAGTAGTTTTTTGAAGAAGCTAAAATCATGAAAAAGAGATTTAAGATAGGCCATTCTTTAACTAGTAATAATCGTATTAATTGGATTCGTTTTGGTTTTGTGTTTTTTTTTATTGTGTTAACAATTAGATTATTCCAGTTACAGGTTTTAAAATATAGCAACTTTATAGAAGAGGCAAAAGCGATTCAAACAGCAAATACCACTATTATTCCTCAAAGAGGTTTAATCTATGTGCAAGATAAAGATAAAAATTTGTATGCCGTTGCTATTAATAAAAAATATTATTCAATTTATGCAGTACCAAAAGAAATAAAAAATCCCCAGGAAGTATCTCAAAAATTAGCCAAAATTCTGCCATTGTCATACGAAGAAATATTTAATCGATTAAATAAACCAGATGATCCTTATGAGCTTTTAATTAAAAAAACAGATGACGAAAATATTATTAAATTATTAGACAATACTTCTTTAAAAGGAATTTATTATACGCCAGTAAATTATCGGTATTATCCTTATGGTTCTTTTTTAAGTCAAACAATTGGTTTTATAAGTGAAAGTAAAGATGATCCAGATATAAAAGGACGTTATGGGTTGGAATTATATTATGATTCAATTTTAGCAGGGGAAAAGGGTGTATTTTATGGGGTAAAAGATGCCTTTGGTCGCCTAGTGCGTTCTTTGTTTGCTAATGAAAGACAATCTCAGGATGGAAGTGATATTATTACTACTATTGATAAAAATGTACAATTTTTTGTGGAAAATGCTTTAAAAGATTTGATTACCACTAGAGAGGCGGAAAGTGGATCTATTATCGTTATGGAAATTCCTACTGGGAAAATAATTGCTTTAGCTAATTATCCGGATTTTGATTTGAACGAATATTATAAAGTTAAAGATTATTCAATTTATTTAAATCCAGTAGTACAAAATCGTTTTGAGATGGGCTCAGTAGTAAAAAGTTTAACTATGGCTAGTGGTTTAGATTTAGGCTTAATAACTCCAGATACTACTTATGAAGATAAAGGATTTCTTACTATTGGTGGTTATAAAATTATGAATTTTGAAAATCGCGTTTATGGTAAAGCCACAATGAAAGAAGTTTTGCAATGGTCAATAAATACGGGAGCAGTATTTGTAGGAGAAAAAGTTGGGATTGATAATTTAAGAAAATATTTTAAAAACTTTGGGTTAGATAAAAAAACAGGAATCGATCTTCCTAATGAGGTTAGTGGAGATCTTTCTAATTTAGAATATCCTAAAGGTAATCAAACAACATTAGCAACTGCTTCTTATGGTTTAGGAATTGCAATTACCCCAATAGAACTTATGAGGGCTTATTCCGCGGTTGCTAATAAAGGTTATCTAATAAATCCCTATATTGTTGAAAGCATAAAAGATGAGTTAGGCATTCATTCGGCTCAGATGAAACGTGAATTAAGTCAGGTTATATCTGAAGAAACAGCCAATACTTTAACAAAAATGTTGGTTAATGTAGTAGAAAACGGTTACGGAAGAAATGCTAAAATTAAAGGGTATAGTTTAGCTGGTAAAACCGGAACAGCAAATATTCCTCTTAAAGGACAAAAAGGTTATTCAGAAGATACTATTCAATCTTTTATCGGTTTCTTTCCCGCTTATACTCCTAAGTTTTTAATTTTAGTTAAAATGGATCGCCCCAGAGCTCTTAGCGCTTCCTCTGCTAGTAAAACAGTTACTTTTACTTTTAAAGATATAGAGCAATATTTAATTAATTATTATAATATTCCTCCAGATGAATTATAAACGAAGTATAAATTTATGATAAGAAAAATTATTCAATATTTATTATGGCTAGAGGCGAAATTAATTTTATGGCGTTATCATCCTTTAATTATTGGGGTAAGTGGTTCTTGTGGTAAATCTTCCACAAAAGAAGCAATTTATTATGCTTTAAAGAATTATTTTCTTGTTGATAAATCTTCTGAAAATTTAAATACTGAAATTGGTGTTCCCTTAACAATTATTCGGGGTAAAGATGCTAAGAGAAATATTTACTTATGGATTTATAATTTTCTGCATGCTATATTTTTATTCGTTTTTAAAGATAAAAATTATCCCAAGATTTTAATTTTAGAAATGTCAGAGGATCATCCCGGAATAATGAAGTATTTTTTTAATTTAACTCATCCCAAAATCGGAGTAATTTCTTGGATTAATCAAATTCCTGTTCATGCAGTATTTTTTAATCGTGCCGAAGAAGTACATCAAGAAATTCAAAATTTAGTAATTTTGTTACCCAAAGATGGCATTGCAATTATTAATACTGATAATGATTTAAGTAGAGAAATAATTAATAAAATCAGGGCAAAAGTTATTACCCATGGTTTTAAAAATGCCGATGTTTTAATTTCTGATTATAGTCTATTTGCTGAAGAAAAAAACATTTTTAATTTAGGAATGACTTTAAGAATTGAATATCAGGGAAGTTACATTCCTTTAAAATTAAAAAATATTTTTGGAAAACCACAGGCTTATGCTATTAGTGCCGCCATAGCCATTGGATTAGCTTTGGATTTAAATTTAGTGGAAATCGCAGAAGGATTAGGAGAATATAAAGTTTTAAAAGCAAGAACTCATTTAATTCCTGCCATAAATAGTGCTTTAATTTTGGATGATTCATATAATTCTAATCCCGATGCTTTAAAAGCTGCTTTAGAAACTTACGAGGAAATTATTAATCTAATGGAAAAAGAATCTTTATTTAATTTAAAACGAAGAATTCTTGTTATTGGAAGCATGAATGAATTAGGCAAATATACTCAAAAAGCTCATCAGGAAATTGCTCCTTTATTAATTAAAAATGCTGATTTGATTTTTTTAGTAGGCGAATATACTAAAACTACTTTAGAAGAATGTAAAAAATTAGGATTTAAAGAAGATAATATTTTTTGGTTTAAGGATTCTAAAGAGGCTGCTAAAACATTAAAAGAAATAATTAGAGAAGGAGATTTTATTTTAATTAAAGGTTCGCGAGGTATTCATATGGAAGAAGTAACTTTGGCTCTTATGCAAGAACCCGGCAAGGCAAAAGAATACTTAAGTTTTGAGGAACCAAAATAATACTATAATTTGGAATTTAGAATTTAGAATATAAAATTTAACAATGAGTATAGAGTATAGAATATAAGTGTTTAAAAATTTAAAATTTAAAATTGATTTGAGTATTAATTTTTTGAGTAAAATGAAGATTTTTGGTATGATAAGTGAGTTTTAAGGCGCTATCGTCTAGCCCGGTTTAGGACGCGTCCCTCTCACGGACGAAACATGGGTTCAAATCCCGTTAGCGCCACC
>JBAMLJ010000079.1:0-4853 GCA_039793615.1 bacterium | reverse complement strand
AAGATTACTTTCAGCACCTCGAGCATCAATTGCCTTCACCCGGATATTATAAATACCTTTTTCTAAAGTTCTATCAAAAATAATCTTAAAAGTATGATTTTCACATTTAGCCTCAGTCGTTAAAATATCTTTTCTTTCATCTTGAATCAATAAAACCACATGGTCACAAACATTAGATATTCCTTTTATCACTAAGGGATTGTCAGGATCTAATCTTTGAGGATATTCAGTAATGGTTGGTGTTTCAATAGGAGTAATCTCTAAATCAGTAAGAGCAATACTATAATTTCCAGCCCGATCAACTGCCCTGATAATCACTGTATATTTTCCTGGTGGAGACACTGGAATTTGATAAGAATCATTAATTATATTTATTGCCGGTACACTAATGGTTTGCATCTCGCCAATTTTAATTTCATAGTGGTCTATACCAGAAAGGCTGTCATAAGCTTTAAATTTTAAGATTGGTTGAGGATTGGTAGAATCGTTACCATTGTCAGTTTGAATATTAAAATGCTCTGGAGGAGTGGTATCTATTCCTACTCTAAAATGAGCCACATCTCCCCAGCCATACGAATTTTTCAGTTGAACATGTAAATACCAAACTCCTTCTGATAAATCACTTATTTCCTTTGAAGTAATGGGAGGAGTAAAAACTGTTTGAGGAATAGTTCTGGGATTTTTATCAATAACTACGCTATCGCTAATAATATCAGATCCTATTTTCCAAGAAAATTTAGCGGTTGTAGCTTGATACCATTTACTGGGATCGGGATGAGTTGAAGAAATAATTTCTGGGGCATTAGGTGTACCAATCGTTTTACTTGGTGTTTCAGGTTGAGGAGCAATTGGAGTTCTAGGAGGATTTTCTAAAACATAATTAGCCTTACCTATATTAGTTAAAATATTTGTACCCTGACCGTCATTAGCTAATACAGTACTGGAATCAAATGATAAAGAAGCCGTGCCAATAGTCTTGACTTTAAAAGTGATGGTAATAACTTTTCCATTACTACCCTGAAAACCAGGATTTAAAACTACCCCTTCGAAGTTTATCGTACCATTATCATTAGAAAAAGATGGTTCTTGAACCCATAGATTAATAATAGAACCTATTTTAGATAAAGAAATTACCTGAAGTTTATCTGCAGGAAATGCAATCATGCCACTAGTGGCATTCATTGCTTGATCGGTACTAGAAACATAAACAGTCACCGTAAAAGTTTGTCCAACAGAATAAGACCCACTAGCAGGTGATAGAAATAAAGTTGCGGCTTCAACAGTATTAAAAATAAAAAAGATAAAAACCAAAATGCAAAATGGCAAAGCAAAGTGTAAAATTGATCTTTTGGGCATTAAAAATTATTTAAAAATTATAAAATTAAAAATTTTTAAAAATTATAAAATTAAAAATTAAAAATTTTAATTCAGGTTAATGCAAAAATCTATCTTTTCTAAAATATTTAAATATTAAAGTAAAAATACTCAATAACATAATGATTATACCCCAAAACCAATAATTTTTGTACCATTTTATCTGAATTTGAGGATATAAGGTAGCTATTCTTTCATTTCCAGCTTTATCCACAGCTTTAACTTCAATAATATTATTCAAATCGCTTTCTTTTAAGTGATACAGATTATTGGATTGAGTAAATTTTTGTAAAGGGATTAGTTGCCCTAGTAAATTTTCTTTTAAAATGTTTACTTCATAATGGTCAATACCTGACTGTTTATCTTGAGTATTAAAAACCAAAAAGTACTGTCCATTAATCCGAACAATTTCAGGTTTAAATTCTTCAGGAGGAATTTTATCAGTTTCTTTTAATGATTCTAATTCATTTAATGGATTAAAAACAAGTTCTTGAGAAATAATATTTAAAGCTAATGATTTAAATATTAAATTGGTTTTTAATTCTTGCCCGTCATTAATAAAAATTCGAGAGTCACTCTCTATTTGAATATTAGTTAAAGAATTATTTGTTTTTAACACCTGAAAAACGACTGTTCCTAATAAATTACTCTCTCCGGGATCACCTAACAATTGTCCAGTATAACCACCTGGAATAATACCGGAAAAAGTAATTAAGCCATTCTTTTCATTATTTTGGGGTTGATCAACAAAAGTTAAAATAGAATTGCCAGTTAAAAAATCAATCACCTTTAAATCAGAAGGATTATATTTTATTTTTCCTTCAATAGCCGTGACCTTTTCTCCCGCAGAAACATTAAGGCGAATTTCTACTTTGAAAATGTCATTAGGAGAATATTCCAGTTGAGATGATTTAAGATAAATTTCGGCAGCTTTCGTCTTAATAGGTTTTGTAATACAAAATGCAAAAATCAAAAGGTAAAATAACAAAGTAAAATGTAAAATTATTTTTTTTCTTTTTGAATTTTTATCTGTCATTTTTATTTTTGATATTTTAACTTTGAATTTATTCTATTACCCAGTCCAATAATACGCCATAATGCTAAAATCTATTAAGTCTATTTTTCCATCTTTATTTAAATCAACTGTAGCCTTTGCTTCTGGTGTTAATGGTCTTTTATACCAAAAGGCAGCAATAGAAAAATCAATCAGATTAACTCTTTTATCACAATTTAAATCAGCTTTACCACATTTTCCGGTTTCTTTTAAGACTGTTTTTGTTCCCACCTTGAAACTGACTGCTTTTGATAAAGGACTGATCTCTTCTTCTAAAGTTGCTCTTGATTTTGCCAAATGATCTCCCATTTCTATCTCTAAAGTATCTAAATTATAAAGATAAGCACCTATTTTATCAGCTTTGGTTTTGCCATAAATTTCTTTGTCAGAATTAATGATAACAGTAATATCAGAGTTAGGTATGGCTTGACCAAAGATTTTTATTACTTCTCCTTTTTTAACTTCAACTTTATCCACATCAATGGTTGGAGAAATAAAAATACCAGTCACATTAGTAACAACACCGGAAGTAACACTTAAAGGAAAAGTTAAAAGCGAAGACCTATTACCTTTATTATCTTCGCTATAAACTGAGAAAATATAACTACCAGCTGTAATATTTGTTAAACTTATTTGAAAATTAGCGTCAGAACCAGCAATAGTAGTAGCTACGATTTGTGCGTCTTTTAATAAAGTCACCGTACTATTAGGATAAGCACGGCCTGTAAAATTTACTTGGCCAGTTCCGTGTAAAGTAGGGATGATTGGTGGCGGCACATAACCTCCGCCTCCCCCACCTCCACCGCCAGTGGTACCGTTGATACAGCCTGAAGTATCAAATTCACAAGAAGCTTTGCATGAGAGTGTGCCACTACTAAAACCTAATTTTGTACAGGTTGCTCCACCCAAATTTGTTCCATCGCATTGCTCCCCAGTTTCAATAATACCGTTTCCACAGACCGTTATTCTAATTATTGCCTGAATCGTAGCGTTTTCTGCCGCAAAAACAAAATTTCCCCCATTAAATAAAAAGAGAAAAATTATAAATAAAATTAGACATTTATGCAATGATTGGTGCATTCATCAATTTTTTACTTCCTCGCAATTTGAATCTTAAATCTTTTACCAATCAATTTAATCAAAACTATCAAGGCAATTAAAACCAAAACAATCGTATCCAATGGATGATAACGTGAATATAAACTAACAAATCGGTAATAAATCCCCTGAAAGATATTGGCAGGTACGACGGTGAAATAAAGTTTGGTAGCTGCCGCTACCCCTACTCTTGTCTGACCACTAGTAGCTTTTTTAACCGGATGACCTTCTAAATAAACAAAATAATTTCCTGGAACGGTTTTCATTGGCAAAACCAATGTAATTTTAACCTGCTGGATTTGACCCGGCTCTAAATAAAAAGTACTCGGTTCAAACCTAAACCATTCTTTGGCTGGTTTCAATCCCATTTCAGGATTTTCTTCTTGCCCTTTATGATATTCAATAGAAACTCCATATTCTCCTGGTTCATCTCCAGTATTTATAACCGGCAAAGATGGCAAATCATACACCATTCCTGCTTTTAGGGGTTTATCAACCTGAATTTTGCCCAATCCAACTCCCACGCCAATTCTTGCTAAAATTTCTAATGGTAAAGCTAAACCCAAAAAACTAATCAATATCAAACTAATCTTTTTTGGCACTTTCATAAATTTAATAATTTAATTTTAATTACTAGTAAGCAACTGCTTGAACAATAACACTTACATCCTGCTGGGTATAGTAAGAAGTGGCTGTGGGTGTATTAATTTGCAAATTTAAAGTTGAGGTATCGTTAGGGGCAACATTAGTGGCTGCTGTCTGATAGCTAGTAGTTAAAGCTGTTCCACTTGTCCAGGGGCAACTACTCGTCGCAAATTTATGCACATAAACGTCTGTATCCGGAGTTGTTCCTAAAGTCCAGTTGTTACTATTTTGCCCTTTAATATTAAAATTCTCAGCCACATTTCCGTTATTGGTCAAAGTTTGAGTATCATTTAAATCACAGGTACTTTTTGTGGTATTAAGAGGCAATATTCCATAATTCACTGTTCCGTCAGAAACTGAAACCGAAATATTTTGAACTGTCACTGTGGCTGCTACAGTTGCTGTATCAGCTGCCTTAACCATTGTGAAAACTATCATTCCTCCTAAACCCAAAATTCCAATTATAATAATAAATTTCTTCATATTTTTTAATTTTTTAATTTTTTAATTATTTAATTAGTTAATTATTTAATTAGTTTATTTTTATTTTATTTTATTTTTATTTTATTTTATTTTTATTTTATTTTATTTTATCTCGACCATTTTTATTTTAATTTATTAAATTTATTATAGCAAATATTTTAATATCAAACAATATTTAATATGCCACTGCTTGTATTGT
>JBAMLJ010000078.1:0-4901 GCA_039793615.1 bacterium | reverse complement strand
CAGCTTATGCTGAATTTTTGCTTGAAAAATATTATGATGAGCAAATTAATGTAAATCAAGCAGTTAATTTAACAGCTTATGTAATTTCAGAGGTGGGGAAAATGGATCCAAATGTGGGAGGAACAATTGATATAATAAAAATAATGAAAGATAGTATTGAAAACATTGATAAGAAATTGATTGATAAGATTTTAAATGAATTAAATGATAAAATAAATTCAATGGAAAAAAATTTAAAAGATTATTTGTTTAATAATATTGTTCAGGAAAATACAAAAAAGGAGTAAAGATACTATGGTAGAAGAGAATTATTCTTTAAGAGAATGGGCAAGACAAAACAAAATTTGGGAACGCGATTCATGGAAACAATATTTAAATGATTTAATTGAATTTTACAAAGATGCATACATTTTAAAGAAATTAAAGGATTATTTGATAGAAATCAGCCAAAAATATAACACATTAGATGATATAAGAAATCAGGAAGGTAAAGAAATTTATGATAAATTCAAAACAATGATTTACGGAGGAATTGGATCAGGCAACATAAACGAATCTTTTGCAAAGTTTATGTTTGAAGTATTTGGTATAAGAACATTAAATGCTAAAACTTTTGAAAATAGCATAAAATTTTATGAAAAATATGGCGATGGAATTACAATTACTATCGAAAATCCCTGGGAAATGAAACCATGGATTTTTCTCATAGATATAGATAAGATAGTAAATAGTACAAAATCAATCATAGTTTCATTAAGTAATGATTTAAAAATCATATTATTACAATATAATTTAAATAGTGATTTAGATATAAGTAATTTTTCAGTTAAAGATATTATTTCTTATTTCCCTAACCCTAATGATTCCCCTAAAAAATTGATCGATTTAATCAATGATTTTAAGCAAAAAGGTGTTGCCCTTTCAATAGGTATAAATCCATTCTCAACATTTTTATTTTATACCAGAGCTATACCTATGAAAATGTTAATAGATTTCCTAGACCTAGAGTCTAATTTAACAAAAGTTGAAGAGTTGATTAAATTTTTAAAACTTAAAAAGTATTCCATAATATATTTGACGCAAATAGAAACTTCTACTATCCATTCTGAAACAATATATTTACTTGCAAGTTATAGTTATTATTATAATCCTTATAATAATCCAATCAATTACAATGGAGAATTTTTAAACTTATTTTGGAATCATTTAATCCATATTGACGAAAATATTATAAAAAGATTTGATGAAATGATTGATTATGGTGTAAAAGAAATTAAAATTGAGTTTAACCCATGGGAAGATTATAAGAACTTATTCGAAGAAATTAATAATATTTTATTTAAATTTTTAAACGAAAAGCCTAATAAATATATTTTGGCTGAATTTAAATTAATGGAAGGAAAAATTAAAGAAATTAAAGTTGGATATTTTAGGAGTAAGCCACAATTAAATACAACCTTCAGCGACTTTCTTTTAAAAATATCTCCTGCTATATGTACTGGGTTAATAGACATAAAATATATAGGTCCCAATTACGCCACTTTTAATTTTCATAGAAAAACAAAAGAATGGATAGAAGAAGTGATAAAAAATGCAGGTAAAATTTAAAAAAATTCCTAAACATACAATAATTAATTTAAATTATACAACGAATGAAATCCAAGATAATAATAAAGCAATTGAAAAAAATCAAACGAATAAATATGAAATAGAAATTTATGATATTGAATTAATTCCAAAAGAAGCATGCCTCATTCACCCTATAAAAAATACCTTTTTAAATGATGATATACAAATAATAAAAGATAAAAACAATTATCTAATGGATATGCATCTTAAAAAAATATATGATTATAATGATATAAAATATTTGAATACATCAATTAAAGAATTAAAAAATTCAGTTTTACCTTTAACAATTTTTTTTATTCCAGATATATTATTAAAACAGATTAAATTAGAATTTTTTAATTCAAACCTCAATACAAATATAATTAATATTTCTACTAAAAAAACAATAGTAAATAACAGCAATTATAAATTAAATGCTGATATAATATTAACATCACTTAAATCAGAAAACATTAATGAAGATTTAGATACATCAATGGCCGAAATAGATTTATTAAGTGGGATTGAAATATTTTCAAAGTCTGAAAATCAGAAACAAGAATTATTTTTTGAAGAACTGATAAAGAGTGACAAGAAATTCCCTAGAGGGTTCAGTGAAAGTAATAATAAACCAATTATTTTACTCATTGAAGAAAATGAATACGAATGGCATCTTCCTATAATTTATTCTATAAAGGAATTATTTAGAGAAATTACAAACAAATTCCCTGATATTACATTTAGGGAATCTGAACTGTATGAAGAAGGATTTACAGAAATGCTAGATTCAACAGATTTAAATTCTCTTGAACAATTCAATTTAAAACATAAAATTGAGTTTTTAGATGCAAGAAAATTTAAATTTACATTAGATGAGTTTTTAAAAATTATCAAACAAAGATTAAAATCAGGTTTTCTACAAGATTTCGGTGTCTTAATAATAGCCGTAAAAAGGGATGAAAATCACAATGAAAACCTAAAAAATTTATTAAATGATATTGCTAAAGGTTTATCAATATATATTTTGATGCCAGATGATAATTATTATGAAAAATTTTGTTCAAAATTAGTAGGATATAAAATATTGAATTTAGAAAACAAAAAAGAAATGTTCTTTGAGATTTTAAGGCATTATGAAAAATATTTAAACCGTGCAATTGAAATTTATGCACCTTTCATTAAAAGAGATGAAAATGATCATTTTCAATATCCATTAAAAGTGATTGTATTTTCATATCTGGTGAATAAAATAATCGATGAAAAGAAAAAATTAATTAATAGTAAAAAAGAAAGATATGAATTTATTACTGAAGAAATTATTAAAAATGGAATTATAAAAGTAGAAGAAGAAATTATATCACAATCAGGCAAAAAGGTTATACCAGATATAACCTTTGAAAATAATGGAAAGAAAATTTATATCGAAATAGAAACTTTAATAGGAACTATAGAACCATTGAAAAAAATTGATGAAACAATAGAAAAATATAAGGATACAGATGCACAAGAAATTTGGGTAATACTTAAACCTATTTCTGCTATGATTTACTGTGAAGAATTAGAAGAAAGGAAAAAAATTTATGAAATATTATATAAAGATAAAAACATGAAAATAAATTTTAAAACAATTAATATCTATGAAAAAGGAGAAAATAAAAAATTAGATTTAATTAATATAAATGATTTTTGTGAAAATAATAAAGATATTGTTAAAAAATTAATAAATTCTAAGGAGGTAAATGATAATGGAATCAAACATTAAAAAAGAAATGAACGAAACAGAGGAATTAATCAAGGAAATAAAAAAGAAAGTATATGTAAACGATGAAATTCTAAATGAAATAGTGCCTCTTTTAGTTTCAATTAAAAATAATAGTTACGTTGGTAAAAGGCCATCTAAAGGAATACTGTTTTATGGTCCACCCGGAACTGGAAAAACATTATTAATGAATACCTTAATAGAAAATCTATCATTAAGTAAAAAATTAATAATAAGAGGTCCTGAAATAATTTCTGAATATTATGGGAAAAGTGAATCAAGGCTAAGACAGATTTTTGCCATTGCAAAAGAATTAGCTTCTAAGGAGAATTTAGCAATTATTTACATAGATGAATTAGATTCCATTGCACCCAGAAGAGACATGGTTAGGGGTGAATTAGAATCAAGACTAGTCGGTCAATTACTAACTCTGATGGATGGTTTAGAATCTGAAGAAAAAAATCAAGATGGCCACGTGATAGTTATAGGTTCAACGAATAGACTTGAAGCGTTGGATCCTGCATTGAGAAGACCCGGAAGGTTTGATTTGGAAATAGAATTTTTCCCGCCAAATGAAAAAGAAAGAAGGGAAATATTGAAAATTCTTTTAAAAAATGAGATTAAGGAAAAAATAGGCACTCCAATTTTAGAAAATGAAAAAGATTTAGATGAAATCGCAAAATTAACTAATGGTTTTACAGGAGCGGATTTGCTATATTTATTAAACAAAACGCTGTTAAAAATAACCAAACAAAATAAAAAAGATATAACAAAGGAAGATCTATTATCTGTAATAGATAAAATAAATCCATCTGCACTGAGAGAATTTCATACAGAAAATCCAATAGATTATACTAAAGATATAAAAAAAGAAAATAATGATGATTTAATTAAAAAAATAGAAACAATTTCTGATGAATTTATAAGAAACCCTATTTTTAAAACAGTATTATTATGCAAATCAAATTCAATTGAGCCAAATAAAATTGCCTCTACAATTGCATTTGAAGTAAATGCTAGGTTATCAAATTGCCCGTATATTACAATCAGTGGCAATTGGTTTAAAAGTAAATGGTATGGAGAAACAGAACAGTCAATTAGAAATTTCTTTGAGAGAATTAAAAGATTTCAACCTTCTATAGTGTATTTAAAACATTTAGATGCAGTAGGAATTAACGATGAGCATTTGAACGGAGCTATTATAGAATTACTAGATAATCTCGAATATTTAAAAGATAATAATTTTAAGATTTTGTTCATAGCGTCAATTTCTAAAGACAATATAGATAAATTAAATAAGGATTTAAAAGATTATTTTACTCTTGAGTTTTGCGAATTTTCTATATAATTATATAAAATTATTTATTTCATACTTTCCATCAATTCCCTTACCCTTGGCAGTGAATAAGCAAAGTTTACATGAACGCAGTCCTCGGAACCGCACAACGCACACTTGAGCCTGATCTTGCCCCTTAAATTTGAGATGTAAACATCTGCGATCCTGTTCCCATCCTTTACTCTCACTATGTTG
>JBAMLJ010000077.1:0-4963 GCA_039793615.1 bacterium | reverse complement strand
ATACTCTATACTTTATTAAATAATATTTTATTTTACAAGATTTATTGGTTTACTATTTAAATAGTATTCAATATTAGCAATCGTAGTTTCGATAATCCGTTTTAATCCCTCTTCGGTATTAAAAGCGTTATGAGGTGTTATAATTACATTATCCAAATCAATAAATAAATGATTTAATAAAGTAATTTTTAGTTTCTCTGAATCTATTAAATTATTTTTTGATAATAATAACAACTCTTGTTCTTCTTTAATTATTCCCTCTTCTTCTAAAACATCCAAGGCAGCGCCAGCAATTTGTTTTGTTTTTAAAGCTTCATATAAAGCTTCTGTGTCAATTACACCCCCGCGACTAGTATTAATAATATAAGCGCCTTTTTTAACTAATTTAATATTATCTTTATTTAATAAATGATGAGTTTGTGGGGTATAAGAAACATGAAAAGTAATAATATCAGAATTCTGTAATAACTTTTCATAACTTACATATTTAAAATTTAATTGTTTTAACAATTCATTATTAGGATATTTATCATAAGCTAAAACATTCATTTCAAAACCATTAGCAATTTGGATAACATTTTTACCGATTCTTCCAGTTCCTACTACGCCGAGAGTTTTTCCGTATAATTCGTAACCTCTTAAATTAGTTAAATCAAAACTACCAGTTTCCCGAACTTGATGATAAGCATCATAAAGCTTTCTTAAAAGCATTAAAATCAAGCCAAAAGTATATTCTGCTACTGTATGAGAACCATATTCCGGCACATTACAAACCAAGATATTTCTTTTTTTACATTCCTCAATATCAATATGGTCAAAACCAGTTGAACGAGTAACAATTAATTTTAAATTTGATAAATTATCGAGAATTTCTTTATTTATTTTAGAATTAATAAAAATACTAATTATTTCGTATTGAGAAAATTTATTAACATTATTTAAACTAATCTCTTCTTCAAAAAAATCACATTTAGAACTAAAATCGGAAAAATTTTTTAAATAATCTTTATCCCATTCAGTTATTTCTAAAAAAGCGATTTTTTTCATAGAATATTAAATTTTAAATTTTTAATTTTAAACCTTTAAAATTTAATCTTTCAACTTTAAATATTAGATTTTAAAATATCTATTACTCTATTATATTTTGCCATTCTTTCTTTGGGTTCAGGAGCACCAGCTTTAAATCCCCAAGAACAAGTACCAACAGCTAAATCAGCAATAAAATCATCATCTGTTTCTCCACTACGATGGCTAATAATGGTTTTTAAATTATTTTGATAAGCAAAAGCGATAACTTTTAAGGTTTCTGAAACTGTTCCAATTTGCGATGGTTTAATAATTAAACCAGAAATAGAATTATGTGCCAAAGCTTTTTTTGTATTATCGATATTAGTCGTAGTTAAATCATCACCAACAATAATAGTATTATTACCAAGTCGCTCTTTTAATAATCTAAATGACTCAAAATCAATTTCATTAAAAGGATCTTCAATAGAAAGTAAATGATATTTTTTATTTAATTCTTCGTATATCAAGATTAATTCTGAACTATTAACTATTTTATTATTTGTTATTTTATAAGAATTAGTATTATTTTCAAAGAAAGAATTAGCAGCGACATCTAAAGAAAAATTTAACAAATCTTCATAATTTAATTGTTTTCTCACTGTATCGAGAATAACTAAAGGTAGTTCATAATTATCTTCCGGAATAATTAATCCGCCCTCGTCTCCATATTTTATATTACCATATCGATCAGCAATATAATTTTTCAATTGGAAAAAAAATTTTTTAATTATTTCCAAAGATTTTTGAGGGTTTTCTTCTTTGGGTACAACTAAATATTCTTGAAATTTAGAACCAATTAAAGCATGTTTTCCTCCATTAATCAGATTAAAGAAAAAATAAGGATAAATATCATGACAATAAAATTTTGAAGAATCAAATATCAAAGTAGCAAATTGATTTCTAAGGTATTCCCATAAAGGAACTTTGTTAAACTTGGCTAATAATTTAGAAAAACATTGCGATAAGACTAGAATTAAATTACCGCCTAAAAAAGATTTTTGTAAAGTTCCGTCAATTTGTAAAAGAAAATTATCAAAATCTTCTAAAGTATCAAAATTTTTCTTAATTAAAAATGATCTAATCTCATTAAAGCGTTTTAAAGCCTCTTTTGCTTCAAGAAAAACAACTTCAGTTCCACCACGACTTTTACCCTGGGGAACACTTGAAGTTACTTCAATATCTCCTTTTTTCATAAGGGCCTCTAAAGTATCATCTTTGCGACTGTCTTTAATAATTCTTAAATTTATTTCATCAATTTGCATACAATTCTAATCATTTTTATTATTTTTACTTAAATATAAAATAGTTTTAATTACTGTATCAGGATTTAAAGAAATAGCACCAATCCCTTCTTTAATAAGAAAATCAGCAAAATCAGGATAATCACTCGGTGCTTGACCACAAATACCAACATATTTATTTTTTTCTTTACAATGTTTAATAATTTCTCTAATCATTTTCTTAACCGCTTCATTATTTTCATTAGCAATTTTTGCTAAGCTACTATTATCACGATCGATTCCCATTATTAGTTGAGTTAAATCATTAGACCCAATACTCATGCCGTCAAAAATATCTAAAAATTCATCGATTAATAAAACATTGGAAGGAATCTCTGCCATTACGTAAATTTTTGTTTGAGGTAAATATTTTCTAATAATTTCTTTTACTTTTTGTCCCTCATCAGGAGTACGACAAAACGGAACCATAACACTAATATTATCTAATCCAAATTCTTCGATTGCTCTTTTTATTGCTTGACACTCCATTTCAAATGCTGGTTTAAAACGGGGGTCATAATAACGAGAAGCACCACGCCAACCAAGCATTGGATTTTCTTCTTCTGGTTCAAATAATTCGCCACCAATTAATTGACGATATTCATTAGTTTTAAAATCAGAAAATCTCACAATAACTTCTTTGGGATAAAAAGCAGCGGCGATTTGAGCAACGCCCTCGGCTAATTCTTTGATAAAATATTCTTTTTTATCTTTATGCTCAATGGTTATTTGTTCAATTTCTTTTATAATATTATTTAAACTTAAATTTTTGATTTCAGTTTTTATTATTTTATTCGTACTTTTATTTTTACTTTTATTTATACTTTTATTTTTGAGTTCTTTAAAATAATAAAGAGCTAAAGGATGGACTTTTATTTTTTCTGCAATAATAAATTCTTCGCGAGCCAAACCAACACCATCGTTGGGAAGAAATGAAGTTTGAAAAGCAATATCAGGCGCACCGATATTAATTGATATTTTTGTTTTTAATTCAGGAATATTTTTTAATTCATAAACTTTAACCTGGTGCGGTATTTTGCCAAGAAAAATTTTTCCTTCAGATCCAGAAGTGCAATCCACTGTAATCTCTTGACCATTTTTTAAAATCTTAGTGGCTATTTTAGTACCGACAATAGAAGGAATACCTAATTCCCGAGAAATTATTGCAGCATGACATGTCTTTCCTCCTTCATCGGTAATGATTGCTGAAGCTAAAGGCATCGCACTCGTCCAGTCAGGATCTGTCATTTTTGTCACTAAAATTTCTCCTTTTTTAAGTTGAGATAATTCTTTAATTGATTTAACAACTCTTACTTTTCCATAACCAATTTTATTACCAACAGCAATTCCTGTAAGAATGGGTTTTTTATTAGTTTTTATAAAATATTCTTTATAAATATTATAATCACTCACCGCGTGAACTGTTTCTGGCCTTGCTTGAACAATAAATAATTTCCCTGTTTTTCCGTCTTTAGCCCATTCAATATCTTGAGGTGTCCATTTATTATTTCTTTCAGAATAATGTTTTTCAATTAATAAACCCCAACGAGCCAAAGTCAAAATTTCTTCATCATTAAGACAGAATTTTTGTTGTTCTTTTAAGGAAACTTTCATTTCTTTAATTCCTCCTTTTGGATTATAAACATATTTTAAAACTTTACTTCCTAAATCCTTTCTAATAATTGCTCTGTAACCTTTTTCTAATGTAGGTTTAAAAACTAAAAACTCATCGGGAATAATTTTCCCCTTAACAATTAATTCACCCAAACCATAAATTCCATTAATAACAATCACATTTTTAAAACCAGATTCAGTATCTAAAGTAAACATTATTCCTGAAGAACCTAAATCAGAACGCACCATTTTTTGAATTCCGGTAGAAATAGCAACTTTCATATGATCAAAACCTTTTTCGATACGATAGCTAATAGCTCGATCTAAAAACAAAGACTCATAGCTCTTTTTTACTGCCTCAATCAAAGCTCTTTTTCCTTTTATATTTAAATAAGTTTCGTGTTGACCAGCAAAAGAAGCGCTTGGCAAATCCTCAGCTGTTGCCGATGAACGTACTGCTACATCAGTATTATTAGTTTGATATTGTAATGATAACTCACTATAAGCACTAATGATTTCTTGAATCAAATCAGTGGGCAATGGGGTATTAATAATTAATTTTCTAATTTCTTTTCCGATTCTTTGTAATTCTTTAATATTTTTCGAATTTAAATTTTTTAATAAATTTTCTATCGGTTTTTTAATTCCTCCCTGCTCTAAAAAATAATAATAAGCATCAGCAGTAATTGCAAAACCATTGGGAATATTAATACCCTGAGGAGTTAAATATTGGTACATTTCTCCTAAAGAAGCATTTTTGCCACCAACTAAAGGAACATCTTTAATATTAATTTCTTTAAACCAACGAATATATCTATACATAAAATTTTTAAATTTTTAATTTTTTAACCATAAACCACAAAAGGGTTTATAGCCCTGAATCCTTAAGTGGTTCAGGGTTTTTAAACAATTATACAGAATACTGAATACAGAATACTGAATACTTAATACTTATTAATTACTCTTTTTAAAAAATTGCAAAAGTTTTTCTAATGGCCAAG
>JBAMLJ010000076.1:0-5189 GCA_039793615.1 bacterium | reverse complement strand
ACTTTTGATGTCTTAGAACAATCTTTAATGAGAATTTTTGAAAGATTACAGGAAATAAATATCTTTTTAGAAAATTTAAATTTATATAAAAAAATTAATACTGAAGAAGTTTTTGAAAGAATTAAAAAAGTTTTTAATGAAAGTATAAGAATTATTAAGGAAGCAATAAATAATTTAACTGATGTTGAATTCAAGAAAATAGAAGAAATAAATAAAATATTTAATTTAAGTAATATAATAGAAAGTTATCAAAATCTTAATAAAGAATTAACAACTACTGAAAACCTTTTATATCAAATAGAAAATTCATTAAAATCAATTAATAAAAATATTGTAAATCTTGAAAATTTAAATAATAAACTTATTACAATGAAAACAAGTTTTGAAGCTTTACCTGGAAAAATAAGTAATTTTTTAGAAAGTTTATCTTCAATAAGTTCAATGAATTTTGAGAATTTTAATAAACTACCAGATAACTTTTTAGCCCCCTTAAAAACACTTTTAAATGAAATTATTAAGATAGCTAATACCTCAAAAACAGGAGAGGAAATAAAAAAGGATTTTGAAAGAATTCTTGAAAGTATTACAGTAATAAAAGATTTCATAGAAAAAATAGTAAGAACTTTTGAAAATATTAAAATAAAAAGTTTTATAGAAAATTTAGAAGATTTTCAAAGAAGTTTAACTTCTTTAGTAAAAACATTGTCTTCCTTAGAAAATATTAATATAAATATAGAAAATCTACAACAAAATTTTAGAACACTTATAAAAGTTTTTGAAGAAATTAATCAACTTATTGAAAGAAGTAATAATAATAATTTTAAAGACCCTCAAGGTATATTTGACTTCCTTGAAAAAGTAGTAAAATTCTTAGAAAGCTTTAGTTCTACATTAGAGAAACAAAAAATAATAAATAATAAAAAAATCAAACTACTTGTAAGTAATCTAAAAGAATTTATGCTTGATATATGGGAAATAATAGAATCTATTTATAAAGCCATAGAAGAGGGATCAAGACGATTAACTGCTGAACAAGTTAGAAGAGTCTATGAAGCAGGAACAAGGGGAGCTTGGATATATATACTTGATTTATGGTTAGTTTGGATAAGACATTTTGTAAAAATACTTAATGAATTTGCTACTTTAGGAGAAAGATTTAGAAGTGCAGATTTTCCAAGTTATACTAAAATATTATTAAATAATCTTCAAGAATTTAATAAAATTTTAGCTTATTTTGAAGCCTTTAATCCTACTGAATGGTTAAAAGTTTTTAATAATTTTGAAGAATTCTTTAGAATACAAAAAAGATTTGTTCAAGAAATATTAAATCTTGAACTTATTGAAGATATACCTAATTATAAAGATTATGTAGAAAACTTTAAAAATATAGAGAACTATACAAAAATTATAGAATTATTTTTATCTCCATTACAAAAAATATCAAATATTAATATTAATAATTTTCAACAAGTTATAAACAGAATTTTAGATATTACTACTCTTATTTCGTTGGTTTTTCAAGAAATAATTAATAATGAACAAAATTTAACTCAAAGATTATCTGAATTAAATATACAACCAAATCAATATTTAGAAAATTTAAATATTATTTCTAAAAATCTCTTTGTTTTCGTAGAATTCTTAAATAATTTTATTTCTACTTTAAGAAAAACTAATATAGAGGATATAGAAACTTTAGGTAAAAAAGTAGATGTTTTAAGACAAAATATGAGTAATATTATAAAATTAATCGTTGATATTATAGAACAAATGAATTCTTTAGAAAAAATATTTCAAAGTTCTTCTTTGAGTAGAATCACAGATTTCTCAATGTTTTTGAATAATTTTATTTTAAATCTTACAGCTTTAGATAAAGATAATCTAAAAAGAATAAATGAATATTTAGATAAACAAAAAGATACTTCTAATAGATTAAGAGGTAGGATTAAAGAGGTAAGTGTAGAGAATGTAAAAACTTTAGATGAATTAAAAAACTGGAGTAAAATATTAAAAGGAAGAGTTATAAATGAATTCCAAGAAATCTTTCTTGGTAGCAGGGATTTAAATAAAATTATTTATGAATATCTACAAAGATTTAAAAATATTAAATATAAAGATTTAAAAAATTTAAATCTTGAAACTTTAACGGAGTTAAAAAATATTTTAGTAGGTGCTGATATAGAGGATAAAAATTTAGCTATTGCTATTTTTAGAAATTTAAGAAATAAATTAAAGAAAATAGGAATATATTTAAAAGATACAAGAAATTATAATGAAATAAAACAAGTATTAACAGAATGGCAAGAAGGTATAAGAGGTATATTTATAAAAGCTTTTGCTCAAGAAAATCTGGATATTATTTCTACACAACGAAAAGTTATTGATAAATATTTTAAACAAATAGATTATCAATTAGAAAAAAATATTCCTCAAATATTAGAAAGAATAAAAAGAACTATATTAATGTTTAGTAGAAAAATAGGGATAAAATCCAAACAAGAAATAATGGAAGCTTTTAAAACGGGTGTAGGTATAGAAGAAATAATAAATTTAGCTTTAACAAGATTAACAGGGAAACCTAAAGAAAATTTAGAAAAACAAGTTAATTTTTTAGAAAATGCCATGAATAAAGTAAATATAGCTGAAAATAGGATACAAAATGTTTTAAAACAAGTTCAAGTTCAAAAAGGATTAAGTTTTTCTGAGAAAGATTTACAAGAATTAGATAGAGTTTTACAACATTTAACCTGGAAAACTTTCCAAGTTTCTTGGGGATTTATTTATATAAATTTAACCTTAGAAAAAATAATTACTTCAACAGAAAGATTTCTAACGCATATTATACAAGTAAGTAGGGAATTACAATTAATACAAATAAGATTACAAGGTTTAAATAAAGATACAAGTAGTTTTGCAAGTTATAGTAGGGAGGAATTAGAAAAATTAATTGTAATATCAGCTAAAACACCATATACATTAAGAGAGATAGCAGAAAGTTGGACACAATTTAAAGCACTTGGTATAAAAGATTTTGATTTATTTCAAAAAACTATAGATACAGCAGTAAGTTTTGGATTAGAGGTTTCAAGAATAGCAGATGATGTAGCAAGGGCAGTTGAAGGTGATGCTACTGCTTTTAAAAACCTAAGACATAGTATAGGTTTAACAAATATAGTATTAAAAGAATATGGTGGTAGTGTAGATAGTAGTGGTAGATTAAGTAATAAAAACTTTCAAGATATAAGAAAAAATGCTGAAGCTTTAGAAAAGTATTTAACTAAATATTTAGGGGCTTCTGAAAAATCTATATCTTCTTTATCTCAAGCTATTTCTAACTTAGAAGATATCTTTAATATATTCTATGCTAAAACAGCAGAAAATTTAAGTGGATTAGGAGATATACTTGGAAAACTTACAACAGAAATTTTAAATTTCTATACTTCACAAACTGGTGTAGTAAATGAATTAAGTAAATCTTTTGGAACATTTATCTTCTTATTATTTTCTTTATCTCCTGCTATAAAAGGTTTAGCTGCTTCTTTTTGGATGTTTAATAATATAGTTTTCATGTTTATGACAGGTATAAGTAATCTTGGATTAACTTTAACTACTTTACCTAAGTTTTTAAATAATACCCAGAAAGCAGTAAAAGAATTATCTTTAGCAATGGGTGTTGGTATTAGTGAAGCACAAAGTATGGTTAATATGTATAGAAGCTTACATAAAACTATAGCATCTGGTAGTTTTGAAATCTTCCAAGTTTTCATGAATAATCTTATAGCTTTTTCTTTAAATTTTATTAATTTCTTTGTTTCTTTTGTAAAAGAAAAATATTTAATATTAATAAATTTAGGATTAATTGCTACATTAGGAGTTTTTTATAGAACATTTCAAATTACTTTAGAAAGAAGACAAAGAGAGTTAGATAAAATTTTTAAATTAATAACTGATAATTATCAAAGAAGATTTAAAAGATTAAAATTAGATATAACATTATCTGAAGAAACTTATAAGTATTATGAAATATTAAAAAAGGTTGATGAAGAAAGTAAAAATTTAGCAGAGAATTTTAATATATCTCAAGAAAAAGCAGAGAAATATAGTAGAGAAATATTAGGTTTAACTACAGGGTTTGAGGATTTATATAAATATTATTTACAATTAAAATATTTATCTCCGTTGAAATTTACTATAGATATAAGTGATTTTCAAAAAGAATTAGAAGATTATAAACAAAGTATAATCACTTTACAAGAAACCCCAAATTATCTATTCCAATTTACATTATTAAATATTATAATGAAATTCACTTTATATAATAAAATATTTATAGAAATCATAGATAAACTTATTTCAATAGAAACAATGATTATAAAAAAACTTTTTGGTAAAAAAGATTTTCTTGATATTTTAGGTTTAGATTTTAGACAATATAGAGCTTATAAAGGTAAAGGTAAATTACTTTTAGAAGTTTTAAGTGAAGGTAGAATTAAAGAAGCTTTTACTTCTTTACCTTTTGAAACTGAAGTTTTTAAATCCAAGATTTCTATTTTCTTTGAAACTGTTAGAAAAATCTTTGAAAAATATTTAGATAAATATATAGAAAAAATTAAGAGTGATTTAACTACAATTCTAACTAAACAAGGTTTTAAAGAAGAAGTCATTACTAATATTTTACAAACAAAAGATATAAATATATTAAAAAAAGAGATAGAAAGTTTAGGAAGATTACCAAAAGATATTTATAGAAAAATAACAAAAGATTTAAGGTCTTTAAAATTCTATGAAGATACTATTAAAAATAATTTACCTAAAATAGATGATTTAATATTATTAAGTAAAACATTTTTAGGTTTTTATAAAAAACTAACTCCAGAAACTCCAGAAGACCTTATTTATAAAGCAGAAGATTTATTAAGAAAATATACTTATAACAAGAATATGTTTAGAAAAAATATAAAAAATTTAATAAAAAGTTTAAGAAAATTACCAGATGAAGTAGAAGAAGAATATTATAAATTTTTAGATTTATTTGAAAAGAATAATATAGAAGCGGTAAATAAATATATTCAAGATTTCTTTACTAAAATACATCCAGATAAAAAATTTGAAGAAGCTTTTAAAATTAATTTTTCTGATGAAATATATAATAAACTTACTCCACAATTTATTGAGAATTTAGAAAAATT
>JBAMLJ010000075.1:0-5197 GCA_039793615.1 bacterium | reverse complement strand
CTTGAAAAATATTTTTTTTGTTAAGATTTTTTAGAGCTACAAAAAACAAGATAAAGGCAATAACAAAACACACAATTCCTAAGATTGGTAGAGAAATAAGTATGAGAATTATACCAAGAAAGATAAATCCAATGGCTAAGCTAATAGATTGGTTAGTAGTGTGTGTTAATTGAGAAACCTTCTGTTTGAGGTGATCTGAGAGAATAACTTCTCTCATAAGAAATTATTTGTTACCTTTAATTACTTCTTTAAATTCTATGACTATTTTATATAGTGTCAAGAAAATTGGGTATAAATGTGGTTTCATATTTAAAATGTAACTCCTAATTACTATTTTGAAATGTCACATCTCTAGTAAATTCTCTCAAATAATCATCTTATGGGGATATAATGGTAAAACTAAATGTTACAGATTTGATCCCTATTAAAATTATTCTTAGAGAAAAGATTTTTAAAGAAAAAACTAGCTATTTAAATTAAGGAATTAAGTGTGATGTGCTATTAGTAATAACAGATCCAATTTTAAATCCATTTTTTTATACCACACATTTCTAAAATTACATTACTGACTTTTTCACTTATAAGATATCTCATCATAAGTTCTGAAGATTTTTCATGGGATAAAATATTTAAACTCCCAAACCAAAAAATTTTATTATCTACAACTGCTAATTTTTCATGTAAATAAGGTTTTTCAATAATTTTTACTCGTAAATCTTCAAATAGTTGCTTTAATTTTTTCAACTCGTAGGGTTTTAAAGCTTGCGATTTAAAGGTTTTTGTTATTACAAAGATTTTTACTTGATTTTCTCTTAATTTTTCAAAGTAGGGCTTAAAATAATTAATACGGTTTGTTTTTAAAAAAGGACTTACAATTAGAACGGTATCCTTTGCTTGTAATAAATCCTGGGTAAATAACTTATAAAAATCTTTTTCATTACAAAGAACAAGTGAATCGAGATTATTCTTTTCTATAAATTGATAATTATTAGGTTGTGCTTTTTTAAGAAATTCAAAAATTTCTTTCGAACTTACTATTTTATAATTTGCTTCTATTTTATCTAAAATTTTTGCTAATGTACTGCTTTGGGGTAATTCTTTTTTTAAATGATCTTTGTTAGCTATTATTATCAGTTTAGATCTTGCACGGGTTATACCTACATTCAGAAGTTTCATTGCATCACTTCCTGTTGCTAACCATTTTATTTTTTTAGGAGGACTTTCTACTAAATCAAGTATTAATAAATCACTTTCCTTCCCCTGAAATTTGTGTATCGTAGTAGGCACTACGTTCTTGAGTCCTTTCTCAAATACAAATTTATGAATTAGTCTATTTTGGGCTTTATAAGATGTAATGATTGCTACATTATTTGTCTTATTTAACACAGCTTGTTCTGCTAGATACACAGAAAGTAAAGCACTATACAAGTTGTATGGAGAATTAAGTGTTTTGTTTTTAACACACCATGGATTAAAATCAGAAGTATCACACAAAACAACTACATCCCCTGGAAATGGTTCGGAATTAATTATTTCCTCTGATTCTGCTTTGTCTTTGAGAGGTTTTAATCTGCCACCATAAATTAAATCATTAACAAGTGATAAAATTTCCTCAGGCATTCTTCTTTCTTCTCGTAAAATTATTAATTTCTCGTCTTCTAAACCAGCATCAATTTTCTTTGCAATGCCTGTTATCTCGAAAATATCTCTCTTAAGCCAAGCTTCAACTACCTCATTATCTGAATTTCTAACCACAGGACCAAGTTGTTTAAAATCTCCTACAATTACTATTTTTGAAGCTGCAAGACTACATGCAAAAAATAAGGCTGGTAGCAAGGCTGTACTAACTTCATCGACTATCACTATATCAAATTTTTTCTTGTATAGATCTTTTGAAATATAGGTTTTAGTAAGTGTAGTACCAATAACTATAGCATTCTCGATCAATTCTTGTTTTAGTCTCTCAAGTTTAATTTCAATTTGCTTTATTTTTGAGTCTATTTCCTCAAGTTTTGCTTCTATTTCGCTTTCTTTTTGTCTAAGAAATTTATAAGTTTCTTCTGGAGAGTTCGCATCTAACATGGGTACTTTTTCTCTAAAAAAGTTTTTAATTCTTAATAACAGTTCAGAAAATTTTTGCATTAATTCTTTGCAGTTTTCTTCAACTGTTTCATATTCTGCTGTCAAATTTTTGTGTCGTTCTTTTAAAGAGGCTAAATCTTCCTCTTCTTTTATTTTTCTTTCTTCATAAACTTTAAGATCCTTTTCAAGTTTTTCTAAATTAAGTCCTTTTATAAGTCTTAAAAACCAGGAGGTGTTTTTAGCTATTTCCAGCTTTTGTTTGGTTTCCTCAATATCCTTTTGTATAACGCTAATATTGCCTTCTTTTTCTTTTATTTTTGAGGTTAGTTTGGTAATTTCACTATATCTTTTTTCCTTTTGGACTTTTAAGTCTTTTATCTGTCTAATTAATCCTTTGATTTCTTCTATAAACTCCTGAAGATGAGAGAAAAGAATCTCTAAAGACTTTTTGTCGGCACTCAACTGCTGTAATTCTTTTTTTAACTCTTTGCTTTTAACATCTAGCCAATAATCAAGACTTAATTCAGGAAATTTTTTAAATAAGTCTTTGATATAAGGGGGACCAATTCTTAGAACACCACCGTTTAAATATATTGAGTTTTGCTGTTTTTTTAAGATTTTGGCTATTATTTCTAAGGCATTATCAACAGCTATATTAGTATGTGAAGTAAGTAAAACCGATTTATTTCTAAGTAAAAATTCACTTACTAAATAGGAAATTACTGTACTTTTACCAGTCCCTGGAGGTCCCCATATAAAAGTAACTTCGCTTCCTAAGACTTTTGCAAGAGCATTTTTTTGTTCTTCAGAAAGTAATAAATTAAACTTATCAAAGGAGGTTAAAAAATTATAATCTGTCCCATTTGAGCTATCTAAGAAACTAAAGGCTTTTAATGCATTGTCCACATAGTAATTAGCTGGGTTCTTACTAATCTCTTGAATTCTTTCTTGGAGTTTTCTTAGTAAGTAAGTATTATCTAACTCAACTTTAATTTCTGAAATCTTTTCACCTAAGTATTGATTTGAACCAATATAGACCTCACAACCATTAATTCCTATTATGTTGCCTTCGTGTACGGAGTTTCTATATCGAAGACGGACTGGAGTGTCTTCATCAATTTGGAGAGGAGATTCTGTTAAGAACTGGTAGATAAAAAAATCTCCATATTTTTCTACAAATTGTCCATCGCGGAGAACGAATTTGATTTCTTTTTCATTTTGTTTAATGTAGTCAATTTCTTCTTTTATGGCTTTAATAAAGTTTTCACATAAACTTTTTAATTCCATTTTTTATGTCTTACTTTTCTTATATAATTTTTTTAAAATATCTTTTTTGATTAGTCTATTTTTAAAAACCATTCTTTTACTATTTCAGCTCCTTTAGATATTGGATATTTATTGAGTATCCTTTTAAGTAATGTTTTACAAAATACAAGGTCATTTAAAAATACATGTGCACTGGCACATCTAAGTAAAAGAGAAACTATTATTTTCGTTCTTTCTTTGGACAAATATGTATAATCTAACCTTTCTTTGACAAAAATAGTGAAAGGAAGAATAATTAAAAAGAAAAAAGTTAACAAAAGTCTAAAAATTGAAGAACTTCTTTTCATTTAAGTTTTTGTTGTAATTAATACTTTTAAATAAAAATTTATAAAAAAATTTCGTAATTGTCAAGTAAAAATTGAAAGTTTGTGATTTCAAATTAAAAAATTTCCTATCAAAAGGGTTTGAAGGGTTACTGAGAAAATTGCCTCCCAAACCTTTTAATTTAAAAGTCTTAAATCATTCTTTAAGAAAAGATCTTTCAAAGAGAAAGAAATAGGACCTTTCAAAAAGGAATAAGGATTCATATCTCATTATGTAATAAACAAAGGAAAGGAGATATAATATTTTAAGAAAAAAGCTTGATAATTCAAATACTTTAATGTTATTAGAGCAAAGGTGGGTAGAGTCAGGTTAATCAACCAAAAACTGATGTCTTTAACCTATTTTTCACTTTATTTTTGTAAGGATTTTTTCTCATCTTCGAGGAAAACCCCTCTTGAGGCGATATATCCCCATAACCAGCTACCGTAACGAGAGAAGTATATCTTTTTGCCCTTTAACTGTAAAGTATCAGCTATTCTTTTCATAAGGGTTGCACCAGCAAGAAGGTTTTCTTGACTAAAGGTATCTTTTACTGCCTGTAACTGTTTTTCTGCCCAGGCCTTCTGATTTTCGTCCTTTATTTTTGAAAGGTCTGGATTGAGGATTTTATTGGGGGCCTTTTTAATCTCCATGTAAAATCTATCTATATCAGCCTGAGTGAGCTTTACAAAGGCCTCCTGTTTTTCAGGATAAAGGAGGGTTACCATTGCCCATACTATGCCACCCAGCATGAATACAGGATGCCTGCTTTTAAGTGCCGGTTATCTCTGGCTTTCTCTTTGTAGGGCCTGAGATATCACAGTCTTACTTAATCTCTCTACCATTTGTGCTATTTCTTTTTGGCTCTTTTCCTCTTTTTGTATGAGATCTGTGAAGGAGACTGTGCCATAAGGTATTTCTACTGATACGGTTCTTACATTTCCATCTGAGCCTTCAAGATAGCCCATTTTTGTATTGCCACTGCCTATGTCTATCACAAGTGCCTTTAAGTGATATTTATCAGGCACAGCTCCAAGGATATTGTAAAGAACCTCTTCCTCCTTTGTTATAAAAGCAGGGTCTTTGCCAGTCAGTTCTTTTATCTCTTTTGATAGCTCATCCCTGTTTTTCACACTGGAAAGGGCACTGCTTCCTACAATAAAAATATTTTCTTCCTTAACTCCGTATTTTTTTTTAATAAGATTGAAGAGCTCTTTTACAGCCTCTGCGGTCTCTTTTATGGCATCTTCAGAAAAAGCACCTGTTTCTTTGACCCCTGTTATAAGGCCAGTGTTTATGCTTCTTCTGAACTTTTCCTCCACATTATAAAACCCCTCTTTATCTGCTGATGATAGCTTAAGTTCCATAGTCATTGCACTTTTTAGATCTATTTTTATTTTTCGTAAATAACTTTTTACTCAAGTAAAAGAGTGGATATTAATGAATCTAAAGCCTAAGCTTTAACTCCAATAGATTTAAAAATCTC
>JBAMLJ010000074.1:0-5218 GCA_039793615.1 bacterium | reverse complement strand
GTTCAGTCACGAAATTCGGCCGCGTATCGGACTTAATTATCATAAAAATGTCATTAAATTTGCTGGTAAAATTTTAGGTACTGAGTTTACTTCTTTAATGAGAACTTTCGATTGTATGAGAAAAAAGCGTAATCGATTTATTTATGAAGTAGATACTATGATAATCCAAAAAGAAGCAGAAGATTCCATTAAAATAGCTAAAAAATATCTTGATATTATTGAAAATATTATTCAAAAGAAAAATCCTCAGAAAAAACTAAAAAAACTAATTTGAAAGTAACTAAAAAAGCACCGCTTTTAGACAGAACCAAAAGAGGTGCTTTTTAATATGTATTCTATTAATATATTAGCAAGTCTGAAATACATGTCAAGCTTTTTTGTTAATCAACCCTTATTGCAACCTCTTTTAAAAATGGGTAAAATAAAGTAAATTTGAGATATAGCTTTATGAAGATATTCAGCTATAAAAATTTAAAAGCATTTGTTCTTGGTTTTTTAATCCTTATATTAGGGTCTTCTTTGTTAGTTTCCGCGGCGAGCAAAGAATCGATAGACTATTTTACTACTCAAATAGACACCCGTCCTGATGGTTCTCTCCAAATAATAGAATCTATTACTTATAATTTTGGTTCTAATCAAAAACACGGTATTTTGCGCAATATTTTTTTAACTTCAAATAACGGCCCTCAATTAGATATTAATGTTATCGGAGTAACTGACTCAGTTGGCAATCCTTATCCCTATACTACTTCAATAGCTAATAATGTTTTGACGATTAAGATAGGTGATCCTAACTTTTTAATTAGCGGTACCAAAATTTATGTAATTAAATATAATGTTTTAAAGGCTATTAGAAATTTTTCTGACCATCAGGAACTATATTGGAATGTTACAAGCAATGATTGGGATGTACCCATTACCATGTCTGAAGTAAGTATTTCCTTGCCTCGTTCCTTATCCTCTCCCCAAATAACTTGTTATACCGGGCCTTATGGTAGTAAGCAACAAAATTGCACTTTTTCTATTAATAATACAAATGTTAAGTATACTTTAACTAAATCTTTGGGACCAAAAGAAGGATTTACTATTGTTTTAGGATTTCCCAATAATTATTTTCAGATAACTAATATAACGAATAACAATAGCCCTGTTAAAACTACTCATCCTTTTAGTTATTATTTAAAGACTCTAACTGATTATATTCGGATTTTTGGCGGCTTGTTTATTTTTATTTTAATTTTAACTTTAATCGCACTTTTTATCTTACTAATTATCAAATTTATTTTTAAAATTTTAGCAAAAGCAAAAATTGCTGATGATATTTTCTCTCCCTATAATAAACCGCGGCCTTTTATACCACGAGCTTTACGAGGTCGCCCTGTTGTAGCTGAGTACGAACCACCAGCAGGTTTATCACCAATTGATGTTGGCACTATTTTAGATCAAAAAGTAGACCCAACCGATTTATCGTCAGTAATTATTAGCTTGGCTATCAGAGGATATTTAAAGATAAAATATTTAGAAACACCTGCTCTCTTCAACACCAAAACCAAAGATTTTGAATTTATCAAATTAAAAGATGGAACCGATCTAACTCATCCAGTAGACAAATGGTTTTTCCTCCTCTTATTTAATACTCAAAATCAAATAAAACTAAGCGATTTAATTGGTGTCAAAGGGATTATGCCCCAAACTCTTTTAAAGATTGAAAAGGATGAAAAGGAATATTTAGTTAATCAAGGATATATTACTTCTCATTCAAAACCAACCACTTTACATATTATCGGTTTAAGTAGTACGATTATTCTTTTTACTCTGTCATACATCCCTTTATTTTGGTATAAATTTATACCGATATTTTTAGTACCGTTTTTAATGCTTATTTATTTAATGTTTTTATGTTATATTTGCGTTACTTATACTTCTGGTTATCGTTATCAATTAACCCCTCAAGGTTTAACTGTTTTATCTAAAATTTTGGGCTTTAAGGAATTTTTAGAAGTCACAGAAAAAGACAGGGTGAATTTCTTTAATGCTCCAGAATTAAAACCAGAAAAATTTGAAGAATATCTACCTTATGCGATGGTTTTAGGAGTAGAGGATAAGTGGGCGCAAAAATTTAATCAAATTTACATCACTCATCCTACTTGGTACGAAAGTCCCAATATGAATACAACTGCTTTTAATACTCTTTTATTCATTCAAGATTTAATATTATTGGCTAGCTCTCTTAATACAAAATTTAATTTTTCCACTAACTTTGGTTCGTCCAGTGGTTATAGCAGTGGTTTTTCCAGTGGTGGCGGTTTTTCTGGAGGTGGTTCTGGTGGTGGCGGAGGCAGCAGCTGGTAAACTTAAGATTTTATTAATATGATTATATTAATAATTGTGTTAGTATTTCTTATTCTATTAGATGTTGCAATTTTTATTTTTACTTTGGATTATTTTAGCTATTATTTTAATTAAATTATTTCCCTAACTCCAATTATTAATAAAAAAATTCGTTGCATTTTGAAAATAATAATGAATAATGGTATAATTAATAAATATTTAAAAATTTAAAAATATGATTAATCAACAATTGCTTGATTATATTAAACAGAGTTTAAATCAAGGGGTAAGCAAAGAGGTTATAAAAAATACCCTTTTATCTAATGGCTGGCCAATGGAAGATATAGAATTAGCTTTTAAAATGATTTTGGATGCTCAAAGCAGCATTCAGGGCCCTACCCCAGTGGTTCCCCACGTGAAAGTAAACAAAATATTAAGTTTGGGTGAGCTTATTAATTATACTTGGCATTTATACCGACAAAAATTCTCTTCTTTGTTAAAAATTACAGCGTTAGCTGCTACATTGATATATTTAGTAGATGTAATATTTTCCTCAAATTTAGCAAGCTTGCATCCTAATCCTATTTTAGTGGCAATTGTTGCAATAATTAATATTCTTATTCAACTATTAGAAACAATTGCCTTAATTTATGCTGTTAAAAATAATAATGACAACATATCAGTTAGTGAAGCTTATCAATATGCAATAAAAAAGTTTTTACCTAGTATTTGGGTTTCTATTTTGACTTTTGCTGTTGTTTTAGCCATACCTTTATCTTTTATTTTAATCGGATTATCACTTAGTGCATCTTCGATTATTCCTTGGTTAATAATGGGAGCACTAACCTTAATTTTCCCGGGTATTATTTTGACTTTATGGTTTATTTATGGAATATACGCGGTGGTAATAGATAATGCTAATTCTTTTAGCGCTTTAATAATGAGCAAAAATTATGTGGAAGGCCAAGTCAATAATGTCTTTTCCAGAACATTTCTTGCTGACTTGCTTGTTGCTGTTGCTGCTCTTCCTTTCTTTTTTATTTTATCCTTGCTTTTATTGCCTTTGGCTATCTTAAAGATTCCAGACGTTTCCTATCTGCGAACCATTATATACGGTTTGTTTGCCACTCCATTTCTTATTATCTTTAATGTTTTTCTTTATAACAATTTGAAAGAGTTAAAAAGTGATCGGGTTTTAAAGGAAACACCAAAAGAAAAAATTATTTTATCAGTTTTAGCTATTTTGGGAATGCTAACAATGATTTTAGTTCCAATTAAAGTCTTTAAATATTTCTCTTCTCAATTACAATCAATGCAAAATGAAGTGCAAAGTTATCAAACTATTAGCAATTTAAATACTTTAAAGACGGCTGTTCAATATTATAAATCAGATAAAGGAAAATATCCTAAAACTTTAGATGATATTGCTAAGGCTTATCCAGATTTATTTAGTAGTGTGCCAATTGACCCCATAACCAAGACCTCATATTATTACGAATTAATAAATAATGGTACGGGTTTTAAGATTTGTTCTGGTTTTGGTACTCCACAAGAAAATTGTATTACTGGCCAATAAAGAATTAGGATTAAAATTGGTCGGAAAGCCTGCCTATGCAGGCAGGCCTGCCTGCATAGGCAGGCCGCTTTTTTATTACCTCAAACCCTTATTGAAAATACCTCAAAAGAGGGGTAAAATAAAGAGTGAAAATGGCGGGCCCTCACTTTAAGACTCTTTACATAGATACTCGATTTGCTATAAAATGATAGTAAATATGGAACCTATCTCAAAAGACAAGGCAATAAAAATATTACACCAAAAAAAGGTTAGTTTTTTTGATATTAGCGATGCAAGAAAAATTTTTGGAAGTCGGATTTCTAAACATTGATAATTCAACCAAAAAGTCGAACCCTCCTTCATCCTAAATGTATCGAAGGACTACGGAAGGGCAAGAAATTAATTGAGAAATAAAATTTATGAAAAAAAATTTATCTGTTAGTTTAATAGTAATTATTTTAGCGGGGGTAGCTATTGGAGCAATATGGTTTTTCAATAAAAAAGGAAATATCAATTCTTCGTCTTCTTTATCTCTTATAGCTCAAGTTACTTATCTCTGTGATGGTAATAAAACAATAGAAGCTGCTTTTTATAAAGGAGAACAAAAGCCAGTCAAGGCAGGGGAGATACCAATTCTTTCAGGAAGAGTAAGAATTGTCTTAAGCGATGGGAGAAGCTTTGATTTGCCTCAAACTATTTCTGCCGATGGAGGTCGTTATGCCAATAACGATGAATCATTTGTTTTTTGGAGTAAAGGCAATGGAGCAATAGTCTTAGAAAATAATATTGAGAAAGATTATAAAGGATGTTTTATGGTAGCAAAAGATCCCGGAGGATTACCTAGTGCGTATTTAGATAGCGCTGTTGGTTTTACCATTCGTTATCCTGAAGGTTATTCAGTGGATTCTTCTTATAAATATCAAGCTCTTGGTCCAGGAAAAGATATTAAAGGCGTAAAATTTATTATTCCTACTAGTTTTGCTCTTGGCACTAATTTATCTAGTTTTGATACCGGTGTTTCAATAGAAAGTATAGCCGGAGTTCAAGATTGTCATGCTGATCTTTTCCTGGGTAATAATATCAAGTCACAAACTATTACTGATAATGATGTCGAATATTCTTTTGCTTCTAGCACTGATGCGGCAGCAGGTAATCGTTATGAAGAGCAAGTTTGGGCCATTCCTGGCACTAATCCTTGTTTTGCTATACGCTATTTCATTCATTATATGGCTATTGAAAATTATCCCCAAGGCAGTGTTTCTGAGTTTAATCGTAGTACTTTAATAAATCAATTTGACAAAATTCGCCATTCTTTAATTACCTTATAATTTG
>JBAMLJ010000073.1:0-5234 GCA_039793615.1 bacterium | reverse complement strand
ATTTTTAATTTTTAATTTTTTAACCATAAACCACAAAAGGGTTTATGGCCCTGAACCCTAAGTGGTTCAGGGTTTTTAAACAATTATACAGAATACAGAATACAGAATACTCAATACTGAATACTGAATACTATTCTATATTTCCTTTTAAATGTGTTTTTAAGGAATTTTGGCATTTAAATTAAAGCTAACCCCATCTGGTCCAGTTACTAAAGAGTCTAATGGTAAATTGATATCAACAATCTTATTAGAATTAGCTAAATCATTTTTAAAATTAATAATATTTTGTGAATTATTTCCTAATCCTTGAATAGTAATATTATTAGCCGGAGAATTACTAATAAATAATCTCGTAATATTAATATGATAGCTATTGGCTTTATTGTAAATAAGATTTATTATTTCTGACCAATTTTTCTTAATACTATTATAAGTTGTAAACATTTTTAATAAAGTATTAAATTCATCAGCTTCTTTTTTTAAAATTAATTCCTTATCAGCTAATACTTTATCAATTGGTTTTTTTACATTTTCTGCTATGCGATTTTCAAAAGAAGAAAAAATAAATTTATCCATACTAATAAAGGTAGAACAAACAACTAAAAATACAACAATAATTACCTTAGACCACAAAGAAATAACACGATAAGTGTGATTTTGAGCATAACTTTCTTCGGTACCAACCGGAGCTAAACTTACTATTGTATCTTGATACCTAGGAATTAAAGCTCTCAAAGCAGTACCAATCACGCTAGCCCAATCTACACTCACCCATCTCATATAATTTGGTAACGTAAGATAAAGTGGTTCTAATTTATAAGTGTTTTTTAACCATTGACTCATAAAAGAAGTAATTCTATTATTATCACTAATAAAAATAAACTTTTCAATCGGTTTTTTCCTTTTAAGATAATAAAAATTTAAAAGCATTGGTACTTCACTCTCAATGTGTTTTTGGATCATTTCTAACGCAATTTGTTTGGGAATATTATTACCAAATATCTCTGGCCAAGAATCAAAATCAAAGAAAATTAATTTATTGTTTTCACTTAAAATAAATTCTATTCCTTCCGGTCTTAAAGCAATACTTAAAACTGATTTATTTTTCTCTCCAAAAGTTGATAAAAATCTTACTAACCCTAAAGCCCAAGGTTCAACAGCGATAATATTAAAATTCAAAGCATTAAAAATGTTTAAATAAGCATCGATTTGTTTTTTTATCCCTAAAGCAATAAAAGCCTCTCTTTCATTATTTTCATTCACTATTCCCCAATCTTCCCAATCAAAATACATCTCCTCTAAAGATAAGGGGGCGACCATTTGAGTATTGAAAAGCACTGCATCTTTAAAACGACCTTCTTCCAAATCAGGCAAAGATAAAATATTGGTATAGAAATTAGCTGAAGGCAAGGATAAAATAATCCAAATGTTCTTCTCTTTTGGCCAAAGTTTTTGTTTTAACGAATTTAAAAAAGCCTTTAATTCTTGCGGTTTTTTTAAAACTCCCTCCTCGATGATACCAAGTGGTAAAGCATATTTACCTACTTTGATAATTTTATTAATCGTCTTATCAAAACAAAAAACTTTAACCATTCTTTCTTCGATAGAAATAGCCGCAATTGTAAATTCCGGAACCAATAATTTTTGCCAATCTTTTAAAGATAATCTAAAAGCCATACTGTTTTTAGTATAGCAAAATACAACTCAAAATTCAAAAATAATTGGCGAGTAGTTTATTTTTTTAATGTTGTAGAAGGAATAGAAGTGGTTGTCGTTGTTAAGTTATTAGAAGATTCTGGTGCTTGATTTAAAGCTTGTTTACCCTGAAGAATAGGAATTAAAGGACTATTATCTGCAATTTTAGCAATCCAGATAATATTTTCTTTATTTAAAATTATTTTATCTTCTGGCTGATAAACAGCTTGCTCGAACTTTTGAAGATTATAGCCGCCGTTCGAATCTCTTTGAAGCAAATAAACATTGGTTAAAGTATATTGGGATAAAAATCTATTTAAATAACCAAAATACAATTCTCCTGTTTTTAAATAAACAGCATAAGCTGGCCTTTCGTTTTTTATTAAACTATTCTTACTAAACACAAACAAATATAAACTTAAACCAATAACTAAAATTAAAAGAATGATATTTATTAATAAAAGTTTATTTTTAAACATAGTTTTATAAATAATTTTTAATTTTTAATTTTTAATTTTATAAATTAATTATTTTTTCAAAAGAATGGCTTTTCCTATGATATCACTTTTATCAACTAATCCAAAAACAGTAGCATCAACAGAACCATTTACCTGATCCCCTAAAAGAAGATAAGTATTCGGAGGAATAATCCCTTTATAATCATTTTCATACAAAGCCAGCATTTTATATTTGTTTCCCGAAAAAGTATAAGGAATACCTTGAGAATTTTTAACTACTTTATTATTAATTAATAAATTATATTCATTATTTGAATTTAAAATCAAGTGGAAAGTATCATTGGGTATTCCTTTAACAATTTTTAATAGAGGCACTTTATCACCACTATAACGATATAACACCAAATCGTCTCTTTGGATTTCATGGCAATTATAATATCCCAAAAATGCTTTTATTTGACTTCCCGATTTTACTAGTGGTTCTAACGAATTTCCTCGAACAATTTTAATTTCTACTGTAACAGGACATTTTGAATTAAAACTTAAGTCAAATTTATTAATTATCATCCAAACCAAAAGACCTAAAAAAATAAAAACTAAAACAACAGTTATTATTTTTAAAAAAATTTGAGTTTTCATTTTTGAATAATTCTCGTATCGTTTTTGCTACGTATTATTATAAATTTATATATTTATTATCTCTTGTCATTATTATATCATCCATTCACCTAGAATCAAAAAAGAAAAATAGAAAATATTTTAGCACCATTTTTTCATTTTTTCTCAACGATCGTTGAGAAAAAATGTATTTTATTATAAGCAAACAAAAGAATTATTTTTATCTAATTTTTATCTCAAATATTTTGCTAAAATATTTAGATAATAACTTTAGATTTCTAAATCATCCAAAGTGCCGCCTTCTTTTATTTCAAAAAAATGTACATTTTGCCATAATCCCATTTCTTTAATCTCTTTGAAAAATTCTAAAGGCAAAGGACGTTTGCCAATCCAAACGCTTTTTTGGAGCATTTTGTAGCCAAAACTAATAAGATTTATTCTCAGTTCATCACGAATTTTTCTTTGTTTTTCCGGAATATCAAAAACGAAAATTCTTAATTGGTTATCTTCTGGGGGTAATTCTAATTTTAAATTATCTAATTGGGTAATAACTTTTTTACCCTGATTAGTCAATAACCAATATCGTTTCTTTTCTTTGGATTTAATTTTAATTACTAAGTCTTTGTCTTCTAATCTTTGTAAAGCTGATAAGATTGTTCGTTCCAATTCTTTTTTATAGCGCTGATAAGCAGTAAGATCTAATCCAAATAGTTCTCGCCATAAACCAGTATAAGCATAATATTTTTTAGGAAAACTGGCATCTAAAATAAGGTAGCCAGCTTCTTTTAGAAATTCTAATACTTTTGATTCAAAAGTGTTTTGTTTAATATTTATTTCATCTATTTTAAGTTTAAAGTGGGGTTTGGTCATATATTTTTTAAAAAATTAAAAATATAAAAACGGCGGGGTTAGATATATTATAACAAACTATTTTTATAAATCCATAAGCAAAAAACAAAAATGATTTTAATTTTATTTTTTATCTTGGCATAGTCATTTTTGAATAATTAAAATCTTCATCTGACTTAATTTTATACTAATACAATTAAATAAATTTTTTGTCAACGATCGTAAAAAATTAATTAAATCATTAAAAAAGAAATTAGATGATACAAAATAATAAAAAAGTAAAAAAATATCATAGAATGTCATAAAATAAAATATAAAAATATGGCTAATATCAAACAATTACCTTATCAACAAAGTAAAAATACACAAAGCACCAATAAAATAGCAAAATTTATTTTAAAGAAAATAAAGAAAATCCTTTTAAACAAAATGCCTTATCATTACCTAATTTTCGCGCAAATAGATAAACGATTAAAATATATCAAAGAAACGAGTAAAAAATATAAATATTTTTTAAGATTTGATATCGAAAAGTATTATCCTTCCATTAATCATCAGATCTTACTTGGTATTTTAAAGAAAATTCTTCATTCGCGCCGTGGTAAAAATTTACTTCAACATCAAATTATTCCATTTCTTCAACAAAACCAAATACAAAAAAGGAACTTACCCTTAGGTAATTATTTAAGCTATATATTAGCTGGAATATATTTATTACCTTTAGATCTAAAAATAATAAAAACAAAAAGACCATTCCTTAGAGTTCAGGATGATTATTTAATTTTCTGTAAAAATAAAAAAGAACCGGAACAAATTCTTAAAGAAATTATTGAACCAGAGCTTACTAAATTAAACTTACAATTTAATCTCGATAAACTAAACTCGGGAAAATTTCATTTAAATCCAGTAGAATTTATGGGATTTAAATATTACGCTGGGATATTTACTATCAGTGAAAAGAAAATTGAAGAATTCAGACAAAAAATTATTAAAATAACCCACCTTTCAAAAAAGAAACCAATAAAAGCTATCATTAAACAACTTAATAATAAAATTTTAGGGTTTGGGCACTATTATAAATTTATTTATTCAAAACAAGATTTTGATAAACTAGATGCTTTTCTCAGGCAAAGGTTAAGAAGATATCTTTCTCGCAATAAAGACCAGAAAAATAAAGTCTCTAATCTTTTTTTAACCAATGAGGCATTAAAATCAATGGGTTTAAAATCATTAACAGAAATTTATGGGAAATATGCTTCAAAAAAACATCATATTTTAAAGAAAAATAAGAAAAAACAAAGAAAAAATGGTAATGATCAATTAATTAATTTAGATCTTCAGTATCCAAAAAATATAGATAAATCCTTGCTTTTAGCCATTTTTAAGCAACTTCAAGAAATTACCAAAAATCTCAATAACCTTGAAAAGAAAATAACCAAACTCAACAAAAACCAACAAGAACTTAAACCTACTTAAATAGGTAATAAGATTATTATTTTTAATTAAAAAAGTACTAAAAATATCCCAAGGGTTAACCCTTGGGCAAGAAAACTAAGCTCAAATTTATCTATATATAGAGGTATTTCCCATGCACGCACATAATAGGTGTTCAGT
>JBAMLJ010000072.1:0-5272 GCA_039793615.1 bacterium | reverse complement strand
TAAGTACAATTTCTTTTATGAATAATCAGCCAATAATTTTAATTGTTGAAGATGAACCATTTTTAGCTAGTATTTTACAATTAAAGTTAGAAAAAGATAACTTTAAGACTTTTCGAGCTAGTGATGGGGAGGAAGCAATCACTATGTTAACCGAACAAGGAATAAAACCAGACCTTATTTTATTGGATCTAATTTTACCAAAGAAAAATGGTTTTGAAGTTTTGGAGACAATAAAACAGGATCCGCAATTAGAAAAAATACCAGTTATTATTATTTCTAATTTAGGCCAACCATCTGATATAGAAAGAGGAAAATCATTAGGAGTAATTGATTATTTTGTCAAAGCGAAATTTTCTATTGATGAATTAGTTGATAAAGTAAAAGAAGAATTAAAAGAATATCTTAAGAATGCTTAATAATTGACTAAAATATTTTATTAATTTATAATAAAAATATTAATAATCTAAATTGCATTATATAAGGTCGATAATGCATTACAAAGTCGATAAAATTAAAAATTAAAAATTAAAAATTTATTTAAAAATTATATGAGAAAAGGTTTTACTCTTCTGGAGCTTTTAATCGTTATTGGTATTTTGGCCATATTGTCAACCACTATGCTTTTGGTAATTAATCCTGCCGAAATGTTAAAAAAAGCAAGAGATTCTCAAAGAATTTCTGATTTAAATACTTTAAAGAGTGCAATTGCCTTATATTTAACTGATGTAAATAATCCTAATATTGGTAATAGTACTAATGCTTATGCTTATGGCGTTGCTCCAACTTGTGGAGGACGCACTGGCGTTAATGGAACTTCTCAAGTAATTACAGGGAGTGGTTGGATTCCTATTAATTTTGCTTCTATTAGTGGCGGTTCTCCTATTTCTGCTGAGCCTATTGATCCTAATCCTGTTTATACTGGCACTTCAATGCGTTATTATACTTTTCTACCATTTTCTGATAATACCTTTGAATTAATTGCTAATATGGAAAGTGCCTATTATAGTAGTGGTGGAAGTGGTGATGAAGAATCTACGGATGGTGGTAATGTACCTGGTTTGTATGAAGTAGGTACACGGTTGAGTGCTACTGTAACTGCCTCTTCTACTTGCTATGGTACCGCTCCTTAAGTAATAATTACTATATTAATTAATAATTACTATATTTAATTTTAATAAAACATTTTAATAAAACTGCTTCATTAATACAAAATGAAGCAGTTTTAATATGATAAAAAGTTTTGTTTTTTCTTTGGATTTTGTTATATAATAGTAAAAATATTCAAAATAAATTATGATATTTCGTTTAGGCGCAATTTTAGTAACCATAAAAACAATAATTAATATTTTTATTATAATTCTTTTGTTAATTTTTCAATTATCTTGGCAAAAAATTTTTAAAATTAGGTTGTTTAAATTATTTAATAAAGAAAATCAAATTAAAATTTTAAAATCAATTTTTATTTTTTTAATTATTTTTAACTTTTTCTTATCTTTTTCTTTTTCAGTAATGAATTTTATTGTTTGGGAAAATGATCCTATTTCAAAACATTTATTACCACCCTTTACCCCAATTTTGTATATTTTATCTTATTCTTGGTTTCATTATTTTTTTGCATCTGTTGTTACTATTGTTTTTGCTTTAATTATTTTTTATAGTATTCAAAAATTAAATCAAAAATTTAATAATATCTTTTTTTACGAAGAAGAATCTTATTTAGCTGCATTGGGTATTTTAATAACTAGTTGGCCCAATTGTTTAATTTATTTAAGTTTAGTTTTATTTTTAGGAGTAGTTTCTCATTTTATTATTTTATTCTTTCATCAAATTATTACGTGGAGAGCAAAAAGGGGAAGATTAAGAAACACTCAAACCGCCGAACGGGCAGGGTTTGAATCTAGTCAAATGGTGGGGCGAGAGAGTGGGGAGGTTTGCGCGAGTTCCAAAATCCACGCTGGGGATTTTGGAACGTTTTCGAAAGCTTCCCCTTTCCGCCTCTCCCTTCTATTTTTCTGGCTCCCTTGTGCTTTGTTGATTTTGCTCCTAGGTGGTATAATAAGTAAGTATATAGGAACAACACAATTGATCATCTAATTTTATATTATAATTTTTAATTTTGTATTTTATAAATAATGTCTTAATGTTCTAATTTTAAAACCTTGAATTTGTATTTAAAAATTAAAAAAATTTGAAGTATTTATTTAAAAGCTTAAAATTAACAATTAAAAATTTTTAAGATGGTTTTTCCCCCTGATATTTTAAAAAATTTATTGATTTCTTCTGGTGTAGTAAACGAGAAAGATTTTAATAATGCAGTTTTAGAGGCTCAACGCACAGAAAAAGATGTCATTGATATTTTAGTATCAAGAAATATTATTACCCGTGATTATTACGCTGAGTTATTGGCTCAATATTTTAAAGTACCACGAATAAAATTGATTGGTTTAACTATTCCGAAAGAAATTTTAAATATTATTCCCGAAGAAATTGCTCGTACAAGAAATATAGTAGTATTTGATAAAATTGATAATACAATAAAAGTAGCGATGCTTAATCCAGTCGCTCTTGATACCTTGGAATTTTTAGAAAAATATACCGGATATTTTGTTAAACCTTATTTAGCACTAGAAGAAGATTTAAATTATGTGTTTGCCCAATATGGTCAGGCTGTTTCGACTGATTTTAAGAAAACAATTCAAGAAAGCATTCAGGCTTCTTTAAAATTAAAGGACGTAGAAGCAGAAAAAGCAGCAACAGAATTTCCTATTGTGTCTCTGATTGATAATTTAATTTCTTATGCTGCTTCTTTACGTTCCACTGATATTCATATTGAACCATTAATTGATGAGGTTTTGGTAAGATTTAGAATAGATGGTGTTTTAAGGGAAATTATTCGTTTAGCAAAAGAAATTCATCCAGCAATTGTCGCCCGTATTAAAATTTTATCAGGATTACAAATTGATGAGCATAATAAACCCCAGGATGGTCGCATTAAATATAAATATGCAGATACTGTTTTTGATATTCGTGTAGCTATTATGCCGACAATGTACGGTGAAAAAATAGCAATGAGACTTTTAATCGCTTCCCAAAAGCCAATGAGTTTTCAAGAATTAGGAATGCTTGATGATACAATTAAAGTGATAGAAGATAATTTAACAAAAACAAGCGGCATGATTTTAGTTACTGGTCCAACCGGAAGTGGTAAAACTACTACTTTGTATGCCATGCTTAACAAATTAAATCGACCAGATGTTAATATTGTTACTATTGAAGATCCGATTGAATATGAATTAAAATATGTTAATCAGACTCAAGTAAACCCTAAAGCAGGAATTACTTTTGCCAATGCCTTAAGAGCATTTTTGCGTCAGGATCCTAATATTATTATGGTTGGTGAAATTCGTGATAATGAAACAGCAGAAATTGCTGTTCACGCAGCGTTGACTGGACATTTGGTTTTATCAACTTTACACACTAACGATGCTCCTACAACTGTTCCTCGATTAATAGATATGGGAATTCCGCCATTTTTAATTGCCTCAACTTTAAATCTTGTTATTGCTCAGAGATTAGTAAGAAAAATCTGTACCGAATGTATTGAAAGTTATGAAGTACCAGAAAGTGTTTATGAAACAATTGATAAACAATATCAAAGTTTAAAAGGAGAGTATGCTAAACCATTTAGACCAAAGTTATTATATCATGGTAAGGGTTGTCCTTCATGTAATTTTACCGGTTATCGTGGTCGTTTGGCAATTTATGAAAGTTTTAATGTAACAGAAGATATAAGAGAATATATTCAAAAACCAAACTTTTCTTTGGATGGATTGAAAAAACTATTATACACTCAAGGAGAAATAACGATGTTCGAGGATGGTTTAAGAAAGGCAGAGTTAGGATTAACTACTGTTGAAGAGGTGTTAAGAGTAATTAAAGAGTAATTTTAAAGACTAAAATTTAAAAAGTATTTAGTATTGAGTATCATTTATTTAAAAATTAAAAATTAAACATTTATTTACGATGCTTTTTCATTATCTTGCTCAAGATCCAAAAGGAAGAATAAAAGAAGGTAATATTAATCAACCTAATTTAAAGGCTGCTCTTGATTATTTAGCAAGTCAAAATTTAAAACCAATCAGTGTTAAGGCGATTAATTTAGCAATTTCTAAAGAAATAAGCATTTTTAAAGAAAATTTAACTTTAACTGATAAAGTATTTTTAACAAAATATTTATCATTAATGTTAAAAGTAGGAACTGATCTTTTTTCCGCAATTGATATTCTAATTGAAGATTTTGAATCTGGAGTCGCAAAAAGATTTTTATTAGAAATACGTTCTAATTTAGAGCAAGGAAAACCATTTTGGTATACTTTTTCTCTTCATCCTGAATATTTTAATTCGGTAGTTACAAATTTGATTAAAGCAGGAGAAAGCTCAGGTAATTTAGAAAATACTCTAGAACAAGTTTCTTTAGATTTAGAAAGAGAACGAGATTTATCATCAAAAATAAAATCAGCCTTAATTTATCCAATTTTATTATTAGTAGCTTCATTTTTTATGATAATCTTTTTGGTTGTTTTTGCGATACCTAAATTAGCAGAAATGTTTATGACAACCGGAGCAAAATTACCAACTTATTCAAGAATTGTATTAGGCACAGGAATGTTTTTAAATAAATATTTAGCGGTTGTTTTACCAGTAATACTTGGTGTTCCCATTGGTTTATTTATTTATTTTGGAAAAACTACAGCAGGAAAAAAAATATTTAATGAATTTTTGGATAAAATTCCACTAACTCATAATTTATTAGAAAAATTAGCCTTACAAAGATTTAGTACGGTTTTAGCTCATTTAATAAAAGCTGGGATGCCAATTGTTCAGGCAATTGAAGTTACTTCTTATGCCACTGGTAATCCTAAATACGAAGCAGCTTTATTAAGGATTTCCAAAGAATATTTAGCAAAAGGTTTATCAATTGGAGATTCTTTTAAAAGAGAAAAAATTTTCCCTCCAGTGGTAACTAATTTAATCGCCATTGGAGAAAAAGCAGGGCATATCGAGGAAATTTTAGAAACTTTATCTAAATTTTATGAATCAGAAATTGATGTTTCTTTAAAAACATTAGTTTCTTTAATTGAACCAGTGATGTTACTTGTTTTAGGTATTATTGTTGGTGGTATTGCTTTATCATTAATTGTTCCAGTATATCAATTTGTTAGTCAGTTCTAATAATTCAAAATTCAAAAATCAAAATCTGGAATATAAAGTT
>JBAMLJ010000071.1:0-5276 GCA_039793615.1 bacterium | reverse complement strand
ATATAATATAAATATTAATTGTAAAGGCTAAATTTGAAAAGAAGTATTCAATTTAGTATTGAGTACAATTATTTAAAATTTGTTTAAAAATTAAAAATTTAAAATTAATTATTATATATTAATTATTTATATTAATTATTATATACTATATTCCATATTCTAAGCACTCAATACCTATACTAATTAATAATTATTATGGATGATCCTAAAATATCGCAACAATTATTTGCTCCAAGAGTAAGAATTGCACCTAGTCCAACTGGTTGGTTTCACTTTGGTACTGCCCGTACCGCTTTATTTAATTATCTTTTTGCAAGAAAAAATGGAGGAAAATTTATTGTAAGAATCGAAGATACTGATAAAACACGTTCAGAAAAAAGATTTGAAGAAGATATTTTAAATGGTTTAAAATGGCTTGGTCTGTATTGGGACGAAGGACCAGATAAAGAAGGGGATTATGGCCCTTACCGTCAAAGTGAAAGACTTGAAATCTATACAAAATACCTGAAGCAATTATTAGATGAAGGTAAAGCTTATTATTGTTTTTGTACCCCTGAAGAATTGAAGGCACAAAAAGAAGACATGATTGCTCAAGGATTAATTCCTAAATATTCTGGCAAATGTCGTAATTTAACTAAAGAACAAATAGAACAAAATTTTAGAGAGGGGAAAAATGCTGTGATTAGATTAAAAATGCCCAATACGAAACTTAAATTCACTGATTTAATAAGAGGAGAAGTGGAATTTGATTTGGATTTAATTGGCGACATCGTCATTGCCAAAAGCTTAAAAGAACCCCTCTATAATTTTTCTGTAGTAGTAGATGACTATTTAATGAATATAACGCATGTAATTCGCGGAGAAGACCATATTCCTAATACGCCTAAGCAAATAGTTATCCAGGAAGCTTTGGGCTTTCCTAGGCCCATTTACGCGCATTTACCAATGATTTTAGGGCCAGATAGATCTAAATTTAGTAAAAGACATGGCGCTACTGCTTTAGTAGAATATAAAAAGCTTGGCTATCTTCCAGAAGCGATTGTTAATTTTTTGGCTCTTTTAGGGTGGCATCCCAGAAATGATAAAGAAATTATGCCTCTCGAGGAAATTATTCAAGAATTTGATTTAAAAAGAGTACAAAAAAGTGGTGCTATCTTTAATATTAATAAACTAAATTGGTTTAATCACCAATATCTAAAAATATTACCCAAAGAAAAAATATATCAATATTTTGAAGAATTTTTGAAAGAAAATAAACCAAATTGGGATTATCTCAACAATAATCCTAATTACTTTAAGAAAATTTTAGATTTAGAAATAACTAGAATTAATCATTTTAGTGATATTTTTGAATTTTCTGATTATTTATTAAAGAAAGAAATTGATTATCCTTCTGAATTATTAATTTGGAAAGGGGAAAATAATCTAAGTATTAAAAAAAGCTTAGAAGATGCATTAAATTTAATTCAGTCTATTTCTGAAAATGACTTGAATCAAATTAATTTACAATCTAAATTTAATAAGTTAATTGATTCGGATCCTTCTTATCAAAATAATCGTGGGAAAATTCTTTGGCCTTTACGAGTTGCTTTATCAGGAAAACAAGCTTCTCCTGGTCCATTTGAATTAGCTGAATTATTAGGAAAGCAAGAAACTATTAAAAGGATTACTCGGGCTATTAAGAAACTATCATAAATTAATTTTTAACAAATTTTAATAATATGGATCTTAATTCTTTTCTAGCTAAAGCTTTAGAATTTACTTCTCAAGTTTTAGCTCAATTAAGTAATATTATAAAACAATTTTTTACCCCACAAATTTTAGGCAATATTTGGAGTTTATTAAAAACAATTGGGATTTATGCTATTAAATTTATAGTAATGATTTTAAATTTTATTATTAATTTATTAAAATCTTTATTACCAAAATAAAGTATAGTAATAAGTTTAATTTTAAAATAAGGGTTTGTAATTTGTAAAAATATTTCACAAAGCAGAATACATAAAATGCTGTGGTTTTTTATTTAATTTTTATTTAATTATTTTAAAATTAAAAATTTATAAATCTCAAATAGTAATAGTGACTAGTGATTTTTATTAAAAGGGAAGTGCTTGACAGATCAATTTAAGCCTGTATAATAAATAAAAGAAACTTCGCATAAGGTAGCTTTAGCGAAGTTCAAGAACGCTTTTGTATTTAAACTATTAATACTCCCTCTCTTCTATGCAAAAAAGCCAAGAACCAATAATTAAACACATTCCATTATTTTTAGAATATTTAGATGTTGAAAAAGGATTAAGCCATAATAGCCAAATTACCTATACTCGTTTTATTAATAAATTTGAAAAATGGCTTAAAGATAATGGTTATGAAAAATTATTACCCCACGAATTAAATACTAATCATATTTATCAATATCGTGTTTTTTTATCAAAAACTTATAATAAAAATACTAAGGAGCCTTTAAAAAGATCCTCGATTAATTATTATCTTATTACTTTAAGAAATTTTTTAACTTATTTTGCTGATCGTGATATTGTTGCTTTGCCCCCAGAAAAAGTAAAATTATTTCCTGAAAAAAAAGAAAAAAATATTAAATTTTTAACTTTAGATCAAATTAAAGATTTATTAAATGCGCCTGATACTAAAAGTATTATTGGTTTAAGAGATAAAGCAATTTTAGAAACTTTATTCTCAACCGGTTTAAGAGTAGCCGAATTAGTCAGTTTAAATCGTAATCAAATTAAATTTAATAATATAAATGAAAATTTAGAAATTAATATAATCGGCAAAGGAAATCGTATCCGCCCCGTGTATTTTTCATCAAGAGCTTTAAAAGCAATAAAAGAATATCTTGATCGCCGTAATGATGAAGAAGAGGCTTTATTTATTAATTTTAAAGGTCCCAAATCACAAAATCATCGTTTAACAACGCGCTCAGTAGAAAATATCGTCAAAAAATATGTTAATAAAGCAGGAATTTCAATCCCCGCTTCCCCTCACACCCTAAGACATAGCTTTGCTACTGATTTATTGACCCAAGGCGTTGATTTAAGAACTGTCCAGGAATTTTTAGGCCATAAAAATATTGCTACCACCCAAATCTATACTCATATTACCAATAAACGCTTAAAAGATATTCATGAAAAATATCATAGTGAAATATAATAATAAATTTTTAATAAATTTTTAATTTTTAATTTTTAAACCTTTATACTTAATACTCAATACTAAATACCGGACACTTATTTTTGTCATTTAGAATTTGAAATAAAAATATAAATAAAAATATCCAGAAATTATAATTATAATAAAAAACAATAAAAAAACCGGCGAATAATAAACGCCGGTTATACTTTAATAAATGATTTTTCCTTTTAACAGATAATATAATATCCTGTTGAAAGAATTTCGTAAATGACGAAAACAACAGGATTTCGCCACTGGGGTTGAATATTTTCGCCCCATGTGGGTTGAGCGCCTACAAAATCAATTCTGACGTTTAATTTTCTTCTTTTAATTTCTTTGTAAACAAGAATTTTTAATTGGAATAAGCGCATCGGCTGATCAATAATGATAATATTATGCCAATTCTGTTCCTGGATTAAATTTAAACAATATTTTATCTTGTCATAGTTATTTTGAGATTGAAATTCCAAATAAATATCCCCATGATAAACTGATTTACCGATAGAATTAATGAAATATTCATACATGGCTTCTGCCTCAGTAATTCCATAATAAGTATATCCACCAGAAAATACTAATGGCAAATAAGTTGAATACTGAAATAAAAGATTCTTTGCTTTATCAACATTATTTCTAGTTTGATTACTACAAATTATGTGCTCTTTTATCTCAAGTAAGCCAGCACCAATTACAATGATAGCATCTGGCTGAATAGCTTCTACTTTCCCAATAATCATTTCATTCATTTTAATCACCCCCTTTCATTTTATCTTGTATTATTTTTAAATTAAAACTCGAATCTTCTGATTATTCTAATCATTTATTCACTTTTCAAAGTACAAATACTTTACTTGATTATATTATGTAATACCATACTTTATTTTATGTGTCAATAGAAACAGGGAAATAAAAAAGGTAGGGGTTTATCCCCTACCATGATACTTGTCCATTTTTTATTTTATATGTTTTATCTCCCAACCTAAACTCTATATCTAGAGGATAAATTGGAATTAACTTAAAAATCGCTTGCTGAATTTTTGATTTAGCTTTATCTATATTAGTTGTGGCTAAAGGGAAAAGGCCATATTGCAGAAACTGAACTTCACGAGATTTTGTTCTTTCCCTGTAAGGATTAACATGAACGGTTTGAATTTTCTTTAAGGAGTCAAAGACAATGTTCCATTTTATCCTTTCCATATCTTTAGATTCTAATGCATTATAGAGAGAGCATAGGGTGTCAAAACAAGATATTATAAGTGTTTCACATCTTTGTTTTTCTTCAATTAATTTTTCTGCTCTCCATAATACTCTAGCCACTATTTCTTTATTCTTGAGTTCTTCAGCTGTTATTGAAGCCGCTACATTATCTAATTGTTCTTTTAATTTATTAAACTGAGAAGCTAAAGAAACAATTTTAATATCCCCAGTAATTTTAATTATCTCATTAATCTTATCCAAAGTTGTTTTTAATTTAGAGATTTCACCAGGATATTGATTTTTAATAGGAGAAGACATTATAAAATCCTCATAATGAAATATCACGTGGAATAACTGTTGTCTAATAGCAGCATCGATATCTTTCACTGTCCAAGTTTTTTCTTTTCCAATAATTATCACTTCACCTTTATTATTCACTTTCATTTTCGAAGTACGTAAAGGCTTTCCATAAGGAATAGCTTGTACAAAAACTTCTATCTTATTCATTTCTACCACCTCCTTCTTTGATTTTCTCGATCCTCATATCTACATAGTTTTTCTGAGGATCAAAATGAAATTCCTGATTAAATTTTTTAGCCACAAGCAATTTAGCTTCATCTTCGGAATAAGCATGAATCCAATATATCTTTTTTTTGCCGCCATACGGAACAAAATTCAAAACTGTAATCTTATAAAGATTTTTCTTTTTCTTCATCTCTTCCTCCCAAGAAATTAATTAGTTTAGACACCTTTAAAATCGACTTACCTACTACTTTTTTCATTTCAATCCCTCCGCTTCTAGATTTTATTAGGTTTTATATGTAAAAACTATCAAATTTTCAATTGTTAAGGTTCAATATATATTCATATAATCTCATATTATTAATAAT
>JBAMLJ010000070.1:0-5325 GCA_039793615.1 bacterium | reverse complement strand
GCTAGTATCTGACCGCCTGTTCCTATTGTGGCGTTGCTAGTTGATTTCATGTATAGAAATCCTGCTATTATTGCCACCACAGCAACTATTGCTACTATCAGTATGTATTCAAGCGTGGTCTGCGCACGCCTTGTTTGGTTTTTTCTCTGCTTCTTATTCATGTTACTCACGTAGTCTTATATAAAAATTTGGTTTAAATTTATTAGAAATTTATGAGATAGAAATTGGAATTTCGGGAACCAATTTTTCATAGGAATATCTCCCATTTTGATTGAAAATTATGTATTTTATATAAGCTTGTGAATTGTTGGCGTAATTATACGCTGTTATGTTGTATTGTGCATTTGTATAACTCAATATATATTGATTGTTTCCTTCAGGCAAAATTGTTTCATGGGATGTTAAAGCAATACAGATTAGACCGTTTGATGGAAATCCTTGGAATTGAATGTATTGCGGGCATGTCAACGAAGAAGATATGGATGAATTAACGCTTTCAACAAGAAACAGTTGGTTGAATGATGGTATAGTTGATGAATAAATATTTATAGTGAAAGTTCCCGTGTAATTGTTTCCTAAAGGCACCATTGGTTTGTTGGCATTAAATGATATTGAAGTTATCGAATAAACGTTTGTGTTTGATACTGAATTCTGTGCTTTAGAAAAAATTCCCAACATAAGTCCTACAACTGTAATCGCACCTATTACAAGAACAACGGTTAGAAGCAAAGTATCGATTGTATTTTGAAGTTTTTTATTCGCCATCATTAAAATTTAAGTATTTGAAGTTTAAAATAAGGATTTTTATGCTATAGTATTTTAAGCCATTAAAAAATAACTTATAATGTGATGAATATGGTGAAATCTATGAAAAATGAAAAAGCTGAAAGAATTACAAAAAAACCAATAGAGAGAGAACCTGGCTATCTTTATTTTCTTGGTAAGGATGGGTTTGTTTGGAGAAATCCAATGAAATCCAATAAGTCAGGTAAGAAGGCAAAAGTTGGCGACGAAAAAGTAGAGAGAGAAAAAGGCTATCTTTACTTTATAGACTCAGAAGGATATGTCGCTAGAGTTCCAATGGCAAAGAGAATTAAAAGAAAGTAATTAAACAATTAGTTTTTTCCATTTTATTTTTCTTAGCCATTTTTTGTAGTCTTCATATTTTATTTTTTTGATTTTGTTTATTATTTTATGTATATCCAACGCTTCACCATATAGGATATAATAGTAAGCCAAATCTAAAGCAAAATCACTTTGATTCATGGAATCCTTGTAAAATTCTATAATAGTACGCTTTTTTCCTTTTTCAAACTCTTTTTTAGTTTGTTTGAATTTTTTTAATGGATTTTTAATTTCATTCATAACATATTTCAACTTTTTCTTATCTTTGAAAGTAAAAGCAAAGTAAAAAACTCTTTCGCCCACACCATCTATTTCTCCATAATCAACATTATACGCTAATCTATTCTTATTTCTAACAAAATTGAATAACATAGAATCATCATACATCACCATAGTGTTTTTGTATATTCTTTCGCATAAATAATCTTCAAATGTTGGATTTTTAATATTGTAAAGGATGACACCAGTATCATTTCTCTTCTTGAATTTATTATAATTGCCTGCTACTAAATGACTTTCTTCGTATCCATCTGGCAATTCAACGCTTTCTATTAAATCGATTATTTTGCTATATTCTTTTTTGGAAATTTTGCCGTATATAACAACAACCACGTTTCCTTTCGAAAAAATGTTGTTGTGTTCACGTAGCAAACTGAAAAAATCTAATTTGTTTATACTCCTTTGCGTGTCTACCCTTTTATTTCTCGCGAGTGTAAAACCTTTGCGTTTAACAAAATCGAAAATTAAATTTTCATAATTTTTATTATAATTTGAAATTTCGTTTTTTACAGAAGATTTTTCAATATTAAAATCTCTCTGATCAATCATAAATTTCTCAATATTCTTTTTAAAAAGACCTAAAATTTTTAGAATAGAATCTTTGTATTGCTCAAAATAAAATAACATTGCACTATTATATGTGAAAGCATTTTGAGAAAAACCATATTTTTCAATTCTTTCACTATATCTATATAAACGCTCCAACATTGCCACAAAAAGATGCTCATAAAGATGGTTTAAACCTATTTCATCATTAGGATCATAAGAATATCCCGCTTTAGTGCCCACAACAACAGTGTTATAAAATGTTTTTACAGGTATGTAAATCAAATCAATTCCGTTTGATAAACGTTTGAATTTCACATTATATTATTTTCTTGTACTTTTTAAAATATAAAAATACATCTTTATCGGTGACGATATGAATAAAAAAGTTTCAAAGAAAAAGGATGTTGTTGCTACCAAAAAAGCTGAGAAGCCAGCATTTATAAGCGAATCTAAATCGAGAGTCTTTAGATACGCTGTTTTAGGAAATGACAGGGACAAAGTTTTTATTGAAGCAAGATCTTCAAGCATAAATGGATTGGCAAACTACGAACTTTCAATAAGAACGCCAAAAATTGAAGATAGCACCACTTTGACAAATTTCAAAAACATTGAAGAACTTATAGATAGATATAATGCAGAAATCAAAAAGTTTGAAAAAGAAGGATATGTTGTGATTGAAGAAAGAGCTTTTGATGAAAAAGAGGAAAGGACAATATATAAACTTACTGAAAAAATATTTCGTGACGAACCTGATATTTTTGACATCCCAATTTAAAAACATTTAAATATCTTCTCATGTTATATTATAGTAGTATGGACAAGAAATTAGAAAAAATTTTGCTTCAAAAGTACAGCTTCTTAAGACCAAAGCAGAATCCTCAAGATTTGGAAAACAACATGGAAATAATGGCTAAAGAGATGGACGAAGATACTATAAAAAACTTGAAAAATTTAGAAAAAGATCTTGGTAAACCCGGAGTCATAACAGATACAATCGAAAAATACCGCAATAAGAACAATCCTGATATATATAGCAAAACTCCAAAAGTGATATGGGATTTGAGGCTTTTTGGAATTGAATGTGAAAACGGCTGGTTTGATTTATTGGATGAAACTTTCAGTAAAATACAAAAACATCTTGATGAGAATCAAAATTTAGAATTTGATATAGAACAAATTAAAGAAAAATATGGAACTTTAAGTATTTATTATCATGGTGGGGATGATTTTATAGAACGCGTTATAAGAGATGCTGAAAAGAAAAGCTCTACAATATGTGAAGTTTGCGGAAAGCCTGGAAAATTATGTTCAAGGGGCTTTGATATTGAATATGATAAAGGAAAATTCTATAAAGTTTCTAATGGTAAGGGTTGGTTAAAGACATTGTGCTTCGATGATGCTAAAAAATTAGGATATGTTTGTTCGAAAACAGAAATAAGTGAAAAAGAAGCATATAAACTGCTTAAGGAAATGAAACAACACTATGAAAAAATCTTAAATGATGAAGATTCATGGAATAAGGATTATATAGTTGAAGTAAAAAAGAAAATGAATAAAATAAATGAATTGTTAAGTAAATTTAATTAAATTATAGTGTAATAATAATGTGTGATAAAAATGCTTGGGAAAGAACATGTTTTATCTACAATCGCTATATCATTTTCACTTATAATAATTATAATATTTCAACATTTTTTGAAAATAACTGATGTTATAACAACTCAACAAATTTTTGAATATCTCAGCAATTTACCGAAAATTGATTATATTTATTTAATTTTGTTTTTCTTGGCAATGGTTTTGGCTTCAACAGCACCAGATATAGATGTCGAACAACCTCAGTCTATTGTTAAAAGAAGAAACTTTATTTCAAGTTTTTGGTTTACTACTGTTAAATACATCGCCTATCTTCCAATGGCTTCTTTGTTTGAATTTTCTAAAAATAAAGATAAAACGGTGGGTCATAGAAAAATTTTTCATAGTTTATATGGCGCAGTTGCTTATACTATATCTATAGTTATAATTTTCATTATTTTTTCTACATTGTTTCTGTTTTTAAAGAACGCACTTTCTCAACCTTCAATGAATCACACTATTGTGAATGGTACGGTAATCAATAAATATGTTAATACCAGTTTATCGTTTATTAAACAATATTGGAATTTCGTGTTGGCATTTTTAATTGGATCTTTTATTGGTTTTATAGCGCACTTGTTTGAAGACAGTTTGACGGTTAGTGGTGTAGTTTATTTGCCATTTATAACAGATATAGGGTTAAAAGGAAGATTGAGAACGGGAAGCAAGGAATTTTATGAATCGCATCATGTAAGATTTTTTGAAAAAAGCGAATTTGGCATGATTGTTATATGGATTTTTAATTTGCTATTTATATGGTTTTATTTTGTTCATGGGTTGTATCTTTTAAGTTTGATTGAAACAATATTTCTATACACTATATTTCTTGTGGTGTTCATGTTTATATTTACTGGATTGAGAATTTCTAGATTTTATAGGTTTTAACTGAAATCTATTTAAAACCAAAAGATTTTTATATTTTTAGATTCAATCAAATAATTGGTGGAAATATGACTCTTGAAAAATTCAAAAGCATAGTTTATAACTATATAACCGATATTAATATCACCAACCCAAAAGTATATTATAATAAAATTTATTTATATGATGAAATAAAAAAGAAACTATACCACAATTTGACAGTGATGCCTAAAGATGAACTTGACGGCAAAGTTTCAATTTGGAAGTTGGAAAAAAATAAAGTTTCACGATTAGTTTTGCCTATGGAAGAAGAGTTTCAAAAGTGGAAAGAAAATTATAAAAAATTCATAAATAATTTTTCAGCTGATTTCTACGTTTATTATATATTTACGATAAATGAGAAATTAAATAAGATTTACAGAACAATGATAGTTCTTTTACCTAAAGAAAAACCGTTTGAGTATAGTAAAAAATTAATAAAAAATAATGAGATTGGAATTGAATACTTTATAAAAGATAATTTCGTTTCCAAATTGGATGAGCAATTAAAATTGGAAACAAAACAAAAATAGTTTTTTTATGGCAAGAAGTAATTTAAAACGCTATCATTTAAATTTTAATTATGAAGAAAATATTTTATATTCCACCAATAACTCATTTGTATAATTTGCCAAAATTTATAAAAGATGAAAAAATAAGCACAGCTACAAAAATATCAGTAGTGTTTGAAAACGTATTCTTGTATTTGTTTGCTGGAATTATATCTGGAATATCAGGTTTGAAAATATGGATGTTTTTCACAATTTTATTGTTTGCTTTTCTATTATCACCTTTTGAATGGGAACTTATAAAATTCGTAAGAAAAAGAATTAAAAA
>JBAMLJ010000069.1:0-5345 GCA_039793615.1 bacterium | reverse complement strand
GGTAGTGGCGGAGTAAGGGGATTAGCCCATTTAGGAGTGATTAAAACATTGGAGCAAAATGAAATTCCTATTGATTTTATTGCTGGCTCCAGTATTGGTGCTTTAATTGGAGGATTGTACGCAGTTTTTAAAGATACGAGTAAAATTGAAAAAATTATTAATGATTTTTCTTACCGTGATTTTATTACTATTTTTGCTGATATTGATTTTAAAATAAGAGGCATTGTTAAAGGAGAAAAAGCGCTTGAATTTTTAAGAAAAAAAGTTGGAAATATTAATATTGAGGATTTAAAAATTCCTTTTCGGGCAGTTGCTACTGATATTAATAGTGGTGAACCCGTTATTTTTGATCACGGAGATTTAATTGAAGCGATTAGAGCTAGTGGTTCAGTGCCAGGAATTTTTAAACCGATGAATTATAAAGGTAAGTATTTAATTGATGGTGGAATTTCAATGCCAGTTCCAGTAGAGGTAGTAAAGAAAATGGGAAGTGAGTTAGTAATTGCTGTTACTTTGGATAATGTTTATATTTTTGATAAAACAAGTCGTTATAATATTAATAAAATTAGGGCATATACAGTAGCGATTAAGTCTTTAAATCTTTTAAGATATAATTTAGCTTATGAGAATATTAAAGGAGCAGATATCGTGATTGCTCCAGAAGTTAAAAACGCTTCTTGGTTAAATTTTGTTCGAGGGCAAAATATTATCAAAATTGGTGAAGAAGAAACAAGAAAATACATTCCTTTGATAAAAGAAAAACTATCTTCTTGATTTTTAAAAACAAATATTCTATAATTTTATTATTAACAAATTGTAATTTTTGGTCGAAAGAAGAGGTGATACAAAAACAAAATCTAATAAAACAATAAAATTAATAAAAATATGGTTTTTGAAAATAAAAAATATTTAAAAATTATTATTAGTGTTATTTTTGTTGCTCTTTTAATAGGAATTAGTAGAAGTCAGAAAACATTTTTAGGGACATCTTTAAATCCGGCAGTAAAAGTAGCACAAAAGACAATCGATTATATTAATAGTAATATTTTAAAAGGGCAAACAGCAATCTTAGAAAGTGTCCGTCCAGTTTCCGGAGTTTATGAATTTAAATTAAAAATTGATAATCAAGAATATACTTCTTATGTTACTAGAGACGGTAAAATCTTGTTTATTTCTGGAATAGAAATAACTCCTTCAACTAAGGAAATTAGTACCTCTAATAACACTAAAGTAAAACAAACCTGCGAAACTTTAACAAAAGCAGATACGCCTTTGTTAGAAGCTTTTGTTGTCGCAAAATGTCCTTTTGGTTTACAAATGGAAAGAATTTTATCAGAAATTGTAAAAAGTATTCCTGAAGCCGCACAATATATAAAAGTTGAATATATGGGATCAATAGTAAATGGAAAAGCACAGTCTATGCATGATAGTGCTCCAGGGGGAGAGGAGGCAATGGAGAATATGAGACAGGTATGTTTGAGAGAGGAGCAACCAAATACTTTTTGGAATTATGTTAATTGTCATATTCAAAAAGGAGAGGTTAATTCTTGTTTGACTCAAGCTAAGGTAGATGTTAATAAATTAAATAGTTGTTTAACTGATCCTAATAAAGGATTAGCTTATATCAAAAAAGATTTTGAGAATCAGGATAAATATGGTGTCACTGGCTCACCTACTTTAATACTTAATAGTAAAACAGTTAGCGAATTTGATTTTGGTGGTAGGACAGCTGAAGCGGTAAAAACAGTTTTATGTTGTGGTTTTAAAAACCAACCTAGTTTTTGTTCTCAAAAATTAACCACTGACCAAGCAGCTACTGGATTTTCTACTTCTTATAAGAGTGGTAGTAGCTCTAGTGGCAGTTGTAATTAATTATCATTTCGAAAATCAAAAATATCGGCTTCGGCCGATATTTTTTGTTATTCTGCAATTTATATTGTTTTTTGTTTTCTTTTTTGCTAAAATGTTATTACTTTATGATGAATATAAGTGAGGTTAAAATTAATCCCAATAAAGTACTTTTATCGATTTATCCGGGCGCTGGAGGGAAAGATGCTGGTGATTGGGCAAAAATGCTTTTGAGAATGTACCAAAAATTTTTTGAAAAAAAATTTTGGTCTTATAAAATTTTAGATTTAAAAACTGATGAATACGGAGGTATTAAAAGTGCTACTTTAGAAATAGAAGGAAAGAATATTTATGACATTTTAAAAAAAGAGAATGGCGTGCATCGTTTGGTAAGAATTTCCCCTTTTTCTAGTCAACACCTTCGTCACACCTCTTTTGCTTTAGTAGAAGTTCTTCCTTTAATAGAAACAAAAATTATTGAAATAAAAGAAGAGGATCTTAAAATTGAGACTTATCGTTCCTCTGGACCCGGCGGTCAAAATGTCCAAAAAGTAGAAACAGCGGTAAGAATTATTCATGAGCCAACTAATATTATGGTTTCTTGTCAATCAGAAAGATCACAACAACAAAACAAACAAAAAGCTTTAGAGATTTTGCAAAGTAAGATTTATCAATTAGCTCAACAAGAAAAAGCAAAAACATTAGAAGAATTAAAAGGTAAAAAAATACAAATTGAATGGGGTAATCAGATTCGTTCTTATATTCTCCATCCTTACAAAATGATTAGAGATGAAAAAACGGGTAAAAAATGGTCGAATATTGTAGAAGAAGTTTTAGATGGCAACCTTGATTTAATTTTAAAACAAATATAATTTTAAATTAATTTTTAATTTTTAAACCTTTATACTCGATATTTAATACTGAATACTCGTTTTTGATTTTTTAAATTGTTTTTATCTTATGAGTTTAGTTTATTTTAAAAATATTTCTAAAAGTTATAATGGCAATCTTATTTTGGATGATATTACTTTTTCTTTAGAACCCGGAGAATTTGTTATTTTAGTAGGTAAATCTGGAGTAGGAAAAACAACTCTTTTAAAAATGTTAATTCGAGAAGAGTTGCCAACCAAAGGTAAAATATATTTTAATAATCAGGATATTACTAAATTGAAACCTAATGAAGTTGCAATTTTAAGAAGAAAAATTGGTTTTGTTTTTCAGGATTTCAAACTTTTATCTAATAAAACTGCTTACGAAAATGTTGCTTTCGCCATGGAAGTAGCTGGTTATCCGGAAAGTGCGATTAAAAGAGATGTGCCAGAGGTATTAAAATTGGTTAATTTGGAACGTATTGCTGATCATTTTCCTTATCAAATGTCTGCCGGAGAAAAACAAAGGACTGTAATTGCGCGTGCTTTAATCCAGCGACCAGAATTAATTTTGGCTGATGAACCAACTGGCAATTTAGATCCAATTAATACTTGGGAAATAGTAAAATTACTAATAAAAATTAATGAATTGGGGACAGCTATTATTTTAGCAACTCATGATAAAGAAATTGTTAATTCTCTAGGAAAACGAGTAATTAGTTTAGAGAACGGAAAAATTATTAGGGATGAACAAGAAGGAAAATATCTTATATAAAATTTTAATTTTAAATTTTTATTATGATAGAAAATTTACAAAGAATTTTTAGGACAGCCTATCAGGGTTTAAAGCGTAATAATTGGCTTTCAGTAGCTTGTATTTCTATGATGACTTTAAGTTTAATTCTTTTTTCTTCAATGCTTCTTTTTAATTATTTATCGACGAATCTTATTAATGTTTTAAAAGCCAAAATGGATTTAAGTATTTATTTTAAAAATGATATTCCTGAAGAAGATATTTTAAAAATAAAAGACGAACTTTTAAAAAATGATCTTATTGCTTCAATTTCTTATACTTCCAAAGATGAGGCGTTAAAAATTTTTACAGAACAGGCAAAATATAATCCCGCTCTGCAACAAGCATTAAATTTAGTTGGTGAAAATCCTTTAACCCCCTCTTTAAATATTAAAGCCAAAAACTCTAAAGATTATGATAAAATTGTTAGTATGATTAATAATTCTGGTTTTAAAGACAAACTTTTACAAATAGATTTAACTCAAAATCAAATAGTAATTAACAGAATGAATAAAATTAGTTTTGCTATTAAAATCACTTCCTTAATAGTGGTGTCATTATTAGTTTTTCTTAGTTTTATTATTAGCTTTAATACTATTAGGATGGCAATTTATTCTTTAAGAGAGGAAATTGAAATTATGAAATTAGTTGGGGCCAATAATTGGTTTATTCGCGGACCTTTTATTATTGAGGGAATTATTCAGAGTTTAATTGCTTCATTGATAACTTTTATTATTTTGGTTATTATATTTATTACTTTTGGAGGTCGTTTAGATTCCTATCTTCCGGAATTATCAATAAGTAATTATTTTCTTAACCATTGGTTGTTCTTTTTAGGATCGCAAACATTATTTGGTTTAGTAGTAGGGATTTTAGCAAGTACTTTCGCGATTAATAAATATTTAAATATTTAAATTGCGGGGTGGTGTAACGGTAGCACAGAGGCCTTTGGAGCCTTTGATCCTGGTTCGAATCCAGGCCCCGCAGCTAATTAATAAGATAGATAAATAAAAAATAAATAAAAAACCTAGATTGCTAGGTTTTTAAAATAATAGTTTTTAAATCTTGCATGAAAAAAGAACGATTGGATTTTATTTGTGAGCATTGTGGGAAAAAAGTATATCAAAATAATCTTCTAGGTAATCATGAGCGCAATCATTGCCCTTATTGTTTATGGTCAAAACATGAGGATTTAAAAGAAAGCGGTGATCGCTTATCGGATTGTCATGGTTTAATGGAGCCAATTGGTTTAACTTTTAAAAAAGGGAAACACAATAAATATGGTCTTGATAAAATTGGAGAAATTTTATTAATTCACAAATGTACTAAATGCGGCAAAATTAATCTTAATCATTTAGCTGCTGATGATAACGAGAATGAAATATTAAATGTTTTTGAGAAATCGTTATTAATGCAAAAAGATTTACGGGAAGAGTTAGAAAAATTAGGAATTAAAGTATTAACTGAAGAAGATCGGAAGGAAATAGAAAGACAATTATTTGGCATTTCATAATCTTTTCCTCTTGACATTTCTGGTATTCTTATTATAATTGAGCTAATTTCTTTTTTCCTAATCATCAGGAAAAAGAAACTGGTCGTAAAATAAAGTTTACAATATAAAAATTTAAATATAAAAACTTATGTTATATAAATGTCAAGTCTGTGGTTATATTTATGATGAAAATGGAATCGATCCTATTACTGGGGATAAAAATTTAAAATGGGAAGATTTGCCAGAAGATTGGGTTTGTCCTAAATGCAATGCCTCTAAATCAAAGTTCAAACCAGTAAAAACAAATGAAGATGATAGTTTATTAGATGAAAATGATGAAAAT
>JBAMLJ010000068.1:0-5514 GCA_039793615.1 bacterium | reverse complement strand
CACTTGTTTTTAGATATACATATAAACCTTTTGGAAATTTAACTTTTTGATTATTTATAGTTATTTTTCCAAAATCATTATCAACTATTATATGAGGAGTAGTAGTATAATCAGGTAAATCTAAACTATAAAAACTCATTCTAAACATTTTAATCCTCCTATATATAAAGTATCTTCCTTAATATTATAACCTATAATTACATTATTCTGATTAAATATCTCTATAAAAAAAGATTTTATAAATTCTTTTTTAGTTATTCTTTTATCTTCTAAATTTTCTTTAGAAAAATATTTTAAACTTATTCCTCTATGATCTCTTAAATTTATTTTTAAAAATATATCTTCTTTTAATTTATTTTCCATTAAAACATAACTAAAATTTCTCCATTCTCCTAAAGCTTGTTCTTTAATTGTTAAACTTTCAATTGTTTTAAATGTATCTTCTATATTTATATCACTAACTAAAAGTATTCTTAAACTCCCTTCATAATTTATTTCAATATAATTATTGTAATAAAACCTAATTAACTGAAAATAAATTTCTACTATATTTTCTACATCTATTGATAATTGTAATAAACCTTTATCAAAATTACTATAATATAAACCAAAAATATTAAAATTATTTTCTATTAATTCTAAAATTTTTTTATAAAGAAAAGGAGAAATATAAAAAGAAGAAGGTAAGGGTAAATCAGAATCTTTTTTTAGTTTCTCCATATATATATACCTCCTTAAAATATATTTTCCCTTCTTTTTAAAAGTATAATTTTTATATTAAGTAATATATCTACCACAATTATTTTGAATACTTGCTATATAAGGATCATAATAACCTAAAGTATAATCACAACAATAAGCATTTAAACAATAAAAAGGATTATGGGAAATTTCAAGACAAGACCAATAACCACAAAGTTCAAAGCTTCTATATCTTACACATATAGCTTGATAACTATAAGAAATACTAACTTCATAACAATGATCATCATTAACAGTATTAGTAGAACTAAATTCTCGGTTTTGTATTTCATTAGTATCTCTTTTCCAAGCTATAGAATTTGTAGGATCAGAATAAGCTTTTTTAACTACTGCTAAAGTCCCAGGTTTTATTTTATCTACTAAATATACAGGTGAAACATAAATATGAGAACCTGTGTCTATTTCTATAGCATCTATATTCATTCCTTTTTTATGTTCTATTTGATTTTTAATATAATTCTTTAAGCTGGAAATACAAACTCCCCCCTTATACCCTGTGGTGTTATTTCTATACTCCTTAATAACATAGAATTATAAATATCATCACCAACTCTAACATTATACCTTTTACCTACTTGAGGTATTATATCTGGTGATAAAATTATACCCCTTAATATTGTTCTATTAGGATTATTTAAAAGTAAATTATAATAAGGAATAACAAGATAAATAAGATCATAACTTAAAATACCAGAAAACCTTTTCTCTATAGCACAATTTGTGCTTAAATTATTTCCTAAAGTCCAAGTTTCACTTTTTAAATAATCTCCATGTAATATACAGGGTATATCTTCATTATTTACCTCACAAATAGGACCAGGTAAAATATTAGTATTTAAACTATTAGGGTTAAAAGTTAATATTACTTCAAATTGAGCATTAGCATAATATGTTGAAATACTTACTACAATTGTATCATAACAATCATCTATATTATCAAAAGCATTCCAAACATTACAATTACCAGTTTCTTGACAATTATAATATGCATAATTATTAGTAGATTTAAAATGATTTTCAACCATAGTTATATATCCACAATTAACTACATGAATAGTTTCACAAGGATAAGAATCGCAATTCAGTGTCCAATCTTGGCAACTATCATCTTTACAGGCATATTCTACCATAATATTATTTTCTAAAAAATAAAGCCTCCTTATATTACATTTTAAAGTGCTACAAGCACACCAATTAGGACTCATTAATAAATCTTCATAGTAAAATTTATTATCTTCAGAATTATAATATCCCCAACCAGCTGCCCATTCTAAACCTAAATCCCCTGCTATTTGACGAACAGTAATAGAATATAAATTAAAAGAAGGTCTAACCTTAATAGGTAAATTAAAAGTTGCTTCTCTATGATAATCATTAGCAAAAGTTATAATTTTTCTTTCTTCTGTAGTTTTTATCGGACTCTCTAATGGTTCTTTTATTATCTTTACCCCACTAAAATCTATTCTTTCTTTTGTGATATCTATATCAAAATTACCTACACTTGTTAAAAGAGTTATGGTTCCTACTGGAGTTAAATTTGTATATCTTTCTAAATTTATTACTCCATTACTATCTATATACCAATATATTCCGTATTCATTTAAACTATTTAAAAAATCTATTAAACTTAAATTATCTACATCTATTTTTCCAAAAGTTATATTGTAAGCATTATTAGAAAAACCAGGAAAATTAAAAGGTTTATTTAAATTATAATAATAATAACTTAAAACTTCATTTAAAGTTGTCCGACAAAGTGTCTTTGTTTTATTACATATAACTTTATTTAATTCATCATACATTAAATATCTATATACACTATCTATTCTTTTTTCTTTTAATGTAAAACCATAATTTAAATTATAATTCCATTCAGTAGCACCATTAATTATCTTAAAATAAAAATCTGTTATATAGTCTTCTCCAGATATTTTTGTTAATAATCTTTTAGAAAATTCTCCAAAAGTATTGTTTCTTAAATTATATATAGGAACTTGAACCTCTATTTCAGGTAAAGTATTTATACTATTTCTATAAACAAAATTTGATATTGTTCTTATAGTATTACTTTGTAGAAATACTCCAAGTGGATATACTCCCATTCTTAAACACTCCTTTATTAATTATATCTATTAAATTTAATCTTTTATAAAAAATTACTTCTATTTTTTTAGGGAAAATATTATCTTTTTCAGGATGATTATTTTTTTGAAAATTATAACTTTGTTTTTCTTGGATATATTGCTTTTTATCTTCATCACATTTCCTACAACCCATTACATCCATCCTCCCATTAATCCTGTTATTTTTAATCTAACATTAAAATCCATATTTGTGTTTTCAGGAGTTTTTTCTAAATTTAAAACATCTACATTTGTAGGAGCTACCCATAATGCCCATAAAATATTATTTGTAATATCATCAATTCTTTGAATCCTAAATCCTAAATGGATTATTCTTATAAAACTTAAATAATCTAAAAACTTTAAACTAACTTCTATCTCTACTCTTAAAGTATTATATCTTTTACTTAAGTAAATATAATAGGTATCTGGAGTATATATATCTGTATAAACGTTATTATCAAGTTTTTCAGGTAATAATTCAATTTTAATTTTATCATTAGAAACATCAAAAAAATAATTTGTATTATCATTAATAATAAATCTATACATTTAAAACCTCACTCCATTGTTTGAAACTTTTCTCATTTAATTTTCTTATATATTCTTGTATATCTTTATCTGTAGAATTTATTTTATTAACAAAAACAAAATCTAATTTATTAAAATTTTCTAAAACAAAAATTTTGTCATTAAGAAAATCTTTAAAACTATAATAAAAGAAATTATTTGATAAAGTTATAACTTTAGCACCCATATATAAAGCTTCTACTGCTATTAGTTTAAAAGTTAAATTATTATTTGTTAAAATTAAATATTCTACATTTAAATTCTTTAAAAAACTTCTTCTAAATTCTCTATAATTTGTTTTATTAAAATTCTTAATTACTTCTACTTCTTTTAAATTTACTTCTCTGTTAGTTATTACTTTAATTTTATACTTCTTATATAAACCTAAAATAAAAACTTTAGTTAAAACTTCTTTAAATCTTTCACCATCTAATATTAAAATACTTTTTTCTTTTAGATTTCTACTATCTTCTAATTCATATAAATCTAATAATGGAAAAACTTCAATATATTCTACTTCTTTAGAGAATTTATTTAAAAGATGTCTTTCATATTCATTTGTATATAAAAACCTTTTTATTTTAACTCCATTAGAATATAAAGTAATATCTTCGTAATTAGTATCAGTATAAACTGTTATTTCAGGATTAGAAATATATTGAATATTTCTATAACCAAAAACTATTTCTGCTTTTTCTGGATTCTTTTCAAAACATTTATATTGAATAAAATTTTTTATTAAATTATTAACTAAAACAATACAAGAATTAATATTTTTTGTATAATCTAAATCATCACTATAATAATAAATTTTAGACATTTTTCTTTATCACCTCTTCTATTATTAAATTATCCATTTCTTCTACTAAACTTAAATCAAAATATTTATCTATATTAACAGGATATTTTTTATTTAAATCTATTTTTTTAAGAACATCTAATAAATCACTTAAATCTTCTTTTATAATAAAAATTTCTTTATCAAATAATTCGGGAAATTCCCAGATAGCATTTACTCCAGGTGTTGCTATAATTTTTTTATTAAATTTTAATCCTTCAACTACTAATCTTCCAAAACTTTCTGTTTTACTTGGAATAATTATTATATCACTATTATAAATTAAATTTAGGGTTTCAAATCTATTTTCAAGATATTCTAATATAGGTTTATTAGTAAAATTTCTAAAACCAGGTATATAGATATCTCCTTTAACCCATACTTCGTAATCTTTTTGTTGTTTTAAGATTTCTAAAGTTTTTAAAATATTTTTTCTTTTACTTCTTGAACTTCCTGTTATAAATATAGATGGTTTTTCTTTGGGGATATTATAAAAATCCATTTCAAATTCCATTGGATCAAAAAATATAGGGATAATCTCATAAGGAATATCTACTTGGTATTTTTGAAAAAAGACTTCTTTTTCTTTATTACAAGTAAATACAAGTTTTGTAATATAATTAAAATCAAAAATATTTTGAAAGATATCAAATAAAGGTTTAAGTATAACTGGTTTTTTATTATAATTATGTTTAAACCAGAAATTAAAATTAATACAATCTATTATTAAATCAGGATTATCAAAATCAGGAATAAAATTAAGTTTTGAATATTTAAAATAATTTCTTAAACTAATAGTTTCTCCATATATATCATCTTTTAAAAAAATATCTTGTATAGGTAAAGAAAAGTATTTTATATCCATCCTATTAATATTTTACATTTTTTCTTATCTAAATTCCTTGTAGTTTAAAGTATAATTTTTATAATAATATTTTATTTAGAATAACAATAAAAATTAGTAGATTAATAAATGATTATCCATTCTATATCATTGGTATAATCATAAATTCTTTCTATCCAGGAGATATGTCCTCTCCCAGATATAGTTTCTTTTTTGAAATCTCCCTTTTCTATTATTTCAATCTCTCTTTCTATATCTTCTTTTTTATTTAATATCTCTACTTCCTCACCATAAAAATAACCATTCTTTATAAAATATCTTTTCTTAATTACTATCATTATTTCCCTCCTTTTTTAGCTGGGATATTTATTTACCCC
>JBAMLJ010000067.1:3124-5835 GCA_039793615.1 bacterium | reverse complement strand
ATTGAATCAGTTAAATTATTAAAAATTTCCCTTTCATTTTCATTCGTAAAAATCCTTTCTCCACCTCTTAAAATTTGTGATTCTCTAATTATTCCATAATTAAAATTAATGAATCTATAATTATTTCTTATTATTTCAATTAAATCATATCTATCTCTAATATAATTGTCATTAATTGCTTGTGGTACCATATTAAATAATACGAATATACTTGAAAGACCTCTATTATAATGCTCAAGAATATACCTTAAAAAATAAAGGGTTCCATAAAAACTTTGGTTGTCAATGGTTGTAACAACTACCATATATTGGGATTCTGAAATAGGAATTTGTGCCAAATCTGATAATCCGCTGGGTGAATCAATCAAGAGATAATCTGATTTCATTTCATCTCTTAAAATCTCTTTATATCTTGAGATGATAGGGAATAAAATTTGTATAATTGAAAAATCTTGAAATATATCTAAATTTCTTCTGTATATTATGTTATTTATTATATTGTATTCTTCCTCTAAAATTTTATTTGTAGATGGAATTATATTTATATTACCATTACCTATAAAGTTAAATGTTCTAAATATATTATTGATATCTCTATAGTTGTGAATTGTTCTTCTAAAGTCTAAATTTACAATGGTTTCTTCATAGTTAATTAGCCTCTCTTCATTTTTTAACCTTAAATAATTCCTTAAGGCTTCCGAAATTATTTGCTGTAAATAACTATTAGGCACAAAATTTGGGTAAAAATTTGCTAAACCACTTGAAAAAATATCAAAATCTATGATCGAAGTATTAAAACCTCTCGATGCCAACTGAACAGAAACATTTGCAGCTATTGTAGTTCTGCCAGTTCCACCCTTAAATGAATAAAATGTTATTGTTTTCATCTTAAATCCCTCCCCATAACTTCAATAAATCTATTTTTAAAATTTTCAAACTGATTAGCTTCATTTTCATTTAATAGATGAGAATTTGAATTTAAGGATTCAATTTCTGGAATAATGAATATTGATTCATTAATATTCAATGAAAAATTTCTTAAGTACAATCTTCTCATATATTCGCTTAGAATTCTGTAATTTTCATCATTTAGATTAATTGAATTATTTATTATTAGGAAAAACTTATTGTTGGGATTAAATATCCTATTACCATTTTCATATATATATTCTAGTAAATAAATTAAAGAATAATAATTTTGCTTATTATTTTTATAAAAAAGAAAAGTATCTCCATTGATGATATTCATTAGATTAAGTGGTAATGAAAAAAGTCCTCCAGGTAAATCATAAAAAAGGAAGTCCAAATTGTCCCTAAATCTTCCATTTATATGATTTATTAATTCTATCAATCTATAATAACTTATGTTTGGACCAGCTTCAAAAATTCTATTTGTGGAAGGCAGTAAATAAAATCTGCCTCTTAAATTTTGATTTAAATTAAAATTTCCAGAAATATCTCTAAAATTTCTATTTATAAATTCATCTAATTCAATATCATTATTCTCCAAAAAATCCTGAATAGTAAGTGCATCTTCAGGCACATTAAAAAATAATGAAAGTCCACTGGAATAAATATCTAAATCTATAACCCCCACACTATACCCAATTCTAAAAAGTCTATACGATAGATTTGCAAGTATCGTTGTTCTACCAGTGCCCCCTTTTATTGAATAAAACATTATATTTCTCATATCAACTCCCTCCTTTTTGTTTATTTTCAATCATATCATTAAATTCTATTAAAGATTTTATTATATAATATCTATACTTATTGATCTCTAAAGTTTTATCTATTTTTAATATTTCATTTTTCAGTTTTTCAATAACATCAATATATTTACCATGCAAGGTATAAATTGAATTATATATTTGTATCTGTGAATCATTCTTTAAAAGAATCAAAATATTCTTTAAATTCGTTTTTTGTGTTTCTATATAATCGGGCCCATGTTTGGTAATATCCCCTTTATCCGTTATATATCTTTCTAAATTTTTCATAATAGGGCCATCATCATTCATATTACATTCAATAATAAAATTATAAATTCTAGTAAGGTCAAAAGAATTTTCTTTTATAATATTTAAAAATGTTTCTTTAAGCTCATCAAATTTCTCTAAAATTTTCTCTTCTTCAGTTTTTTCATAAATTACATTAGGTATTAAAGATTCAATAGCAGGTGAAGTCATATATATTGCAGATTTTCCATTTCTAGTAAAGAAACCACCTTTATTTTCATTTGAATTATTATAAGATTCATAAAGATTAAATATTTTTTCTAAAATCTGATCCTTTAAATTTTGGAGCTCCTCCTTATTTCCATTTTCTTCCATAAAATTACCATATAAGGTTAGTGCATTTAGGGCTTCGAACCAAAATGTTTCATCTATAAAATCTGCACCAAATCCCCTACCCCCCTGATTTATAGGGTTATATGTATATGTGTAGGGATCAATATTATTTATCATAAAAGTTTTTAATCCTTCTATTATAAATTTTTTAGTTTTTTCAATAACATTGTCTATATCTCTAATGTCAATTTCAAAATAATATTTAGAATAAATAAGACTCATAAATATATATATAGTACTAAGTAAAGTAAATGTCTGAATATCATTTAGTCTTAGGTTTTCACTCCAAAAATAGCTATCCTTATATTGTCCTTTAAAAATAATTATTCCATTTGTGATGGAAGAAACAAAATTTTTAAT
>JBAMLJ010000067.1:0-3024 GCA_039793615.1 bacterium | reverse complement strand
CCTTATCTTATCATCACTTAGAACTAATTTAATTACAGAAAAGAAATAACTCAAAGAGTCAACAAAATCTAAAACTTGGTTATTAAATTCTGAACGTAAGTCTAAGTAAGGAGTTCCATTAAATCCCTGTTCCTCTATTTTTCCAATTAGTCGTTTTATATCATTATATATTATTTTATTAAATTGATCATTTTGTAATGATGAAATTTTTTCCTTAGAAAGTAAGATTGCAAAAAGTGCTTCTTCCATATTTAAAATTCCTTCTTCATTTTTAAAATCATCATACCATTTTCCGTTTTCATTTCTAATCCTCCAAAGCCATAATGCAGAATTTTTTAAAATACTATATCCATTTCTCATCATTTTACCACCCATCTTGTTTTGTTTAATTTTTCAATTAATTTGTTTTTATTTTTTTCATATTTATTATTAATCTTATCTTCCAAATTAATAATTTGATTTAAAATTTTATTGGAATCGATCTGCTGATTCTTAAAAATTTTTATCATTTCAGTTTTTAATTTTTCAATATTATTCTTTTCATCATTATATTTTTTAGTAATAAACATTAATTTTTTTATGATTAAATATGGATCATTTGGATAAAAAATATATTTAATAAATGAATGTTCCAATCCTCTTGAATTTAATAATAGTCTATATAAAATAAAAAAGATCAAAATAATTGCAGAAAAAGGAATGAGATAAAATATTACATTATAACTTTGAAAAATACTACCTATATTAAATATTTTCATAATTTCAAAAGAAAAAAATGATATAGATAATATGGAAGCAATAAGAATCAATATTTCAATTGAAAGAAAGGTAGAATTAGAAACTTTTTGAATCTCATACATATCTTGATTCAATTCTTTTTCATTTTTATTCAACTCTTTCATATCATAATTTAATCTTAGTATTAAATGATCAAGTATTAATGAATATTCTGTTTCAAATGCATTTTTTGTCTCTATAAGATGATTTAATCTCTCTTTGATTTTATGAAATTCATTTTCTTTAATCACTTTAGTTAATTCTGGATAAGCTATTTTTATTAGCTCTATTTTATGATTTAAAGTTTTAAGAATTTTTAATTTTTTATTAATTAAATTGAGTTTTTTATTTATTATATTTAATATCTCTACATATCTGTTTGATTCTTCAAAATTTGGCATCTCATTTTCTAAAATATATTGGTTTAAATTATTAATCTCGTTATTTAAATCTTTTATAATATACTTAATGCTAATCAATAGAAGATAACTTAATCCTATTATATAATTTTTTTCTAATTCATTATTATTTACTATATTAATTTTTTTAATCATATTAAAATTAATATTTATATCATAAAATAAATTTAAAATATTTAAGATTAAGAAATTTAAATTATTCTTTTTTAAAAGATCTGTTTCAAAATAAATTTCTTTATCTATATTTTTAATTTTACCTAATTCTATTAATTCTTCTTTAAAATCTTCATTTGATTCTATAAAAATAATTGGAATAGATAAATTATTTAAATAATGATAAATAAATAATGTAATTATTAATAAAATATCATCATTATTAAATTTAACAGTAATTTTTAATTTTTTACTTATAAATATGTTATCAATAAAAATTTCTTTTTCCTCTAGTTCGTTTATAAAATTTTTAATATCTTTATCAATAAAATTTTTACTAATTAATTCACTTTTGACATTATTAAATTTGCCATATATTCCCTCATCAAATGTAATATATCCGGTCATCATACTATCTTTTCTCCACTTTTATTTCAACATTATCCCATCCACCACCAAACATCATATAAATGTCCAATGATAATATGTCATTCTTTTTAACTTCTAATTCATTTATTGGGAATATTAAGGGTGGATTAAACCATTCTGTAGAAGATAATTTTTCATTTTCAAAATAAACATTAGTTGTAAAGCGAATACCATTTATTTTTCCATCTTTATTTACTTTTATTTCAACATGTTTAAACATTTCCTCATCATTTTTTTTATTGTAAAATGAAATTTCATGTATTTTATATAATTTAGATAAAATATCACTAGGTTTTGGGTTTCCATAAGCTTGATAATGAATTAATGGAAACTTTAAATCAAAAATCTCATTATTAAAATAAACTAACTGAATGTATGTATCGGCCTTTTCTGGAATGACTTTACCTCCATTTTTAAGATTTTCGATCGCCCTGTTCATAGCCTGTACCTGCATTTCAGCCACCAATGCTGTATCGAACATTTCACAAATTATAACATCCACATCCTTTTCTAGTTCAGCAACAAATATATCTTCTTTCTTTAAAGTTATATTTTTTTCCAGACCATTCCTTCTAATTAGATTTTTAGCAATTCTAAAATTTTTTTCATTTATTTCATAAGAATATACAATACCCCCCCTTTTTGCCGCTAGCATTGAAAAAATTCCTGATCCTGCCCCTAACTCCAAGACTTTATCACCATTTTTTACTGTTTTTTCTATAGCCTTTGCAAAAAAATTTGTTCTTTTTAAATCAAAAATCAAGTTGAACTGATAAATATAAGGAATGATTGGACCTGACGGAAATTTTTCCTCAATCCAATAAACATCTCCTAAAACCCATGCATCCGTACCTACTTTTAATTTTACTTTTTTTAAATATCTATATTTAGTTAAAAACTCCAGTATTCCAAATGCTTCTTTTTCTGAGATATTTAATTTTTTGGAAATATATTCTAAGTCCACAAAACCTTTTTCCAAAACAAAATATATGACTTTGTATAATTGTATAGGTAAAATTTCTATGGTTTCTTGAAAGTTTCTTATGTTTTTTATTTTAGGAGGTATCCAAACTTTTTCTTCATCAACATTAACCTTATCAACATTTTCAATTATTTTTCTCATCGTAATATAACCCATGATATTTGATATCTATTTTCTATTATATTAAATTTATGGTAAAAACATGATTGTGTGGTATCCCAAAATAATTTCCTATATATAGGGGGATATCATTTACAACCTGGT
>JBAMLJ010000066.1:0-5863 GCA_039793615.1 bacterium | reverse complement strand
TTAATGTTAGATGCTTATGAAGCATTTAAGAATTTATATTAAAGAAATAAGTTTTTAAAAGGAGGGAGTTAAATGGGGTATATTGATAAATGGAATAACTATGTTTTAAAGAAAAGTGATATTTTTAAAAGAAAAGATAAAATAGTAGGTATAGAAAAAATTTCTTCTGTTTATAAAGAAGATAAAATTGAAGATATTGAAAGTAAAATTTATCTTGAACAGATATTAGAAAAGATTTTAAAAGAAAGAAGATTTGCTAAAAAATCTAAAGAAATTTTTAAAAAATTCTTTTGGGATTTAACACAAGGAATTAAATTAGAAGAAATTAAAAAAGAATATAATTTAAATGACCAAACTATTTCTCGTTGGAAAAAAATAATAAAAGAATATCTTAAAAAGTGAGAAACTAAATAAAAATTCCCTTATAATATATAGATAGGGAGATGATAAAATGTTTAAGATAGATTATGATAAACTTAAAAAGCTAAATAATTTATTTTTTAATAATAAGATAGATTTTGATACTTTTAGAGAAGAAAGATTAAAGATAACTAAGGATATTTACGAAAGTAAGGAATATAAAAAATTTTTATTAGATAAAGTAGAATTGCTATATAATTTATATAAAGATAAAATTGGATTAGATTTAAATGAAATTAAAGATATTTTATTTACTTTTGCTTATAAAGAAAGTTTATGTAATGTTTTTGAAGTTGGAGATTTTGAAATAAGTAAAAGATATGATTATCATTTACCTAAAGAGTTATGGTGTAGTTGGGGAATGTTTCAATTATATTCTCCTATACATGGTTATATAATTAAAGATAATCAAAGAATAGGCCATGGATGGGTAGATATAGAAAGATATAGAAAACCTGAAATAGGTTATCAGATTACTGTTTTCTTTGATATATTTAAAGAGTTATACAAAAGATATTCAAAGAAGGTAAAAAATAAAGATGATTTATATTATTTAATAGCAAGGGATTACAATGGAAGTGGAGATGCAGCAGAGGAATATGCAGAAAATTGGTTAAAACTTTATAAAAATAAATCTTATTTAAATTTCTTTAAATAATTTTAAGTTATGTTAGTAATGAATTATAAGGATAATAAAATAACTAAATATCTTGAGAAAAAGATAAAAAGAAAAGAGTTTGAGTTAGGGGTAATATATTTTACAACTAAAGAAGCTAAAGATAATATTTTAATCTTTGATATTTATAATCCTTTGGATTATGAATTACTATTTCCTTTTAAAGGTAAAATTTTAGGTATATATTATAATGTAACTAAACAAGGTTTATTTACTTATTATATTTTTTATCCGTATAATAAAACTGTTAAACAAGAAATTTTTGATGGAATTATAGAGAATGAAAACATAGAAATTTATTATGGAAAACCTATATTAAGTAAAAATCTTTTTTATGAAGAAAAAAGAATGATAATATTATGGAACTTCAAATAATTACTTGGAAAAATCCTTATTTTCAATTTTATTTTAAAGAAAGTTTTAATATTTTTGATGATATATGGTTATTTCTTTTAGGTAAGGAATTAATTTATTTAAAAGATTTAGATTTATTTATAACAGATTTATTAACAACAAGACAGTTAATTTTTGGTTTAGGTAATAAACTTAAACAAGGAAAATATAATTTAAAGTTAATTAAGAATGAAAATATTAATGGAGTAAAATTTAAAAACTATGAAAGAATTGAAGAAAATTTAGATTATCATATTTATAAAAAGATTGAAGATAAAGTTTTTTATAAAGATGATTATTTTTATATTGATATAGTTTTATATAAAAGTTTTGGAGAATTAATAGAAAATTATTTAACTGTGTATATTTACTAATATGAAAGATTTAATTTTATCTCCTAATAAATGGACATATGATTTATGGCAAGATATACTTATTCCTAAATTAGTTTCTGTAGGATGGACTGATTTAGGAACACAAACAGTTAGTGTGAATTTATATGGAACTGTATATAATGAAACTTTTAGAGGGGTTAAAAATAGTTTAGGACAAGTTTTCTGTTTAGAGAATGGTGCTTATGGATTATTCACAATAATTCCTTCAACTAAAAATACACCAGGTAATTTTATACCAGATTTAACTCAATTGAATTGGAGAGTAGTAGGTTTAAAAACTCCCAAGGCAAATGAAGGTGGGGCTGAAAATCTCGTTTTTGATAATAATTTTGTCTTTTATTACAGTGATAAAAGCTTTATCTTAATTGATGTAAGTAATATTAAAACGGGATGGTATAATACTTATTTTAAAGGAACAAGATATAATCCTGTTTTAATGTTTTTAAGTATCTCACCAAATGTTTTTCTAATAGCAGGTGCTAACTTACTTTGGCCAAGTGCATATTTTAGAAATGATATAATTGTAGTTAAGGATGGTATATATCTATATAACCAAGATCCCTTAAGTAATAGTTTAATACTTGAATTAGATATAAATAGTAATTTAGTTAAGACAGGATTTACTCCTCCTTATCATTGGGTTCCTGATAGTGGTTATATAAATGCTTACTTTCCTAAAATTTTTATTAATAATGAATTAATAGACCAAGATTATATAATAAGTTTTATAGGTACTTATGAGATACCTCATAATACTAATATAGGAAACTTTGATATATTTTATTTACATAAAGCCTATCCTAATTATATTTATTCCTATAATATTTATATAGGTGTAAATAAAAATAAATTCTAATGATAAATTTATTTAATTTAAATTTCTTTGTAATTACAAATACAATAAATTTAGTTAATTACAATGTTTTATTAGGGATAGCGGGGGTAGTAATACCTGTTTTAATAACAGAAGTTAGATTAGTTCCAGAAGTATATGGAGATGTTTTTATAGGATTAAATACGGGATTACCACATAGATTTTTGATATTTAAAGAGAATAAACCAAGATTTAAATTTAAACTTTATATTTCTATTAAAGATTACATGAGTAATAGAGAAAGACTTGGAATAAGTAATTGGACTTTGCAGTTAATAAGAGATTTAGAATTTAATAAATATACTACAGAAAGAGTTTTAAGATTCTTTCCTTTGAATATAGACTTTGAAAATATAGGTTATTTAGAAAACGAAATATTAATTTTAAATATTGAGGGTTATATAAATGTGTAATTGTCCAAAGTATATAAAAGAATATTTAGGATACACAGGAAGTAAAGAGAAAAATCAAAAAAATAACTTTTTGATTGCTTTAATAGAAAGTATATTAAACTATCAAGAAATGCTAACTACTAATAGAATAGAATTATATCTTTTATTCAAAGATTATCCTGAATTATTGCATAATTTTTATTTCAATGCTCCTTTATTAAGAGAATATCTAAAATTAATTTCCTTTAGAAAGAAGGAGTTTATATTAGGTAATGATTTATCAATTAAATATTATATCAGGGAATTCCCTTCAAAGTTTTACATATAGGAATTCTATAAATGATTTACCAAGTGGGGAGTTATCTTTATTAAGTTTAAGTAATAATTTAACTTATAATTTTAGATTTGAAATTACTGAATATCAACCAAGAATAAGTTATGGTAATTATTTTAAATTAGTAAATTTAAATCCAATAAATGCTTTTGATATAGTAAATAGAAGATGGGAAAAGATATGGAAAATAAGTTTAAGATATGCTAATTTTATGAAATATATTCCTAAGGATAAAACAATTACACAATGTAATATAAGTTTGCTTGGTGTAATGAATTATATACTTAGTTTTTATCCACAATTTACAAGTTATTTAAATGGACATAATATCCCTAATATAGGTGCAATTTATAGATATGATTTTAATGATATAGGAATAGTAGGGTATTTACAATATTTAGAAAGTTTTGGGTATTATTGGTTTATAGATATGGATAATAGTAATTTAGTAGTTAATAGATATAATAATCCAATATATAAAGAAAATAATCATTTAATTTATGATTACAGTGATATAAGTATAGATGAGATTTTACCTGAATATAAGAATATAGTTTTAATTAAAGAGCCATATACAGATAATTTAGAAAGAAGAATAGTTTTAGATGCTAAAAATCCTTGTGTAGTTTTAAAAAATCCTGCAAGGAATGTAAATATAATTTATCAAATCGGAGATGCAAATTTATTATATTTCTCACCTGAAGGAGATAAGATTGGAGGACAATTAAGCAATGTATCACCTTGTGTTTTACAAAGTATAGATGATTGTCTGGGTAGATATACCTATGTTTTTGAAGGTTCTTCATCTTGTGCTTCTCCTTGTAATGGACAAACTGTATGTTCAAGAATAGAAAAAGAAACACAACAAGGTGTAGCTTGTAATCAAGGAATTTTTTTAACTTATGGCCTTGACTGTATAGGGCAATTAAAACTTTATGTTCCTTGTGGTTCATTTTTAGGTAATTCAAGAGTAGAAGTAGAATTAAGTGATTTTTGTGATGTAGATAATAATTGTATATTACAAGGATCTGATTATGAGTTTGATAAAAAACAGATTAAAATAGATTTAAGCAGTGATTTAAATTTACCTGATTTTGCTCCTGCAAGTATAAGTTATGCTAATATAGATGAAACTATATGGAATTTAATCATAGATTATTATATACTAAAACTAAAAGTTAAAAGAAAATATTATTTAAGAAATATACTATGTAATGGTAAATTAGAAGTGGGTTATTTTTATGATTTATTAATTAATAACCAAGTAAAAAGAAATCTTTTATTAGAAGAATTAGAAATAAGTTCAACAGAAAAGGGTTTTGCTGTAAATGGAGTTTTAAGTGAAATACTATGAAAAAATATACTGATTTTAATCATAAAGAATTTAGAAAAGGTTATATAGTTAATGATGGATTTAATAAACCTACATTATTTGATACAGGAAAGCATATTTTCAAGAATACTTATAATTTTTATAACCAAACAAAAGAAGGGCAGATAGGAGTTAGTAAAGGTTTAAATACTTTTAATAATTCAATTCTAATTACTCCTAATAATCCATTTAGGATAGATAAAATTCAAGAAAAAAGTAATACTACTACAAGTAGTAATTGGATTAATGATGATATAGGTAATTCTTTAGATAATTTAAAGAATTTAGCTGATTTTATAACTGAACATGATTTAATAGGTGGGATAACTTGGTGTGGATGGGATAAAGTTTATCCCTTAACAATAGAAATAACAGGAGATTTTGGAAAATTATTATACTATATTGCTTACGGAATAATTGAGAATGGAGAAACTATAACTTATGAAGGTGGTTGTTTAGAAGGAAAGTATAGTTATACCATTCAAATACATAGAAATATATTTCAAGTAGGATATATTCCTTATCCAACTGTTGATATAGATACTGATTATTGGCGACCTATTTCTGCTTACTACCAACAATTAAGACCTACAAGAGGCATTAAGACAACAAGTGCTTCAGAAAAAGATATATTTTGTGCTCCAAGTAGTAAAAGATGTTTAACGGTAATGTTTTTTCAAAGAGGATTCATGCAACATAATGATGAATGTAATGGAGGAGGAATAGGAACTTGTTTAAAAGCTCTACAAAATAGTTCTTGTTGGACAAGTTGTTGGTGTGATTATATGTATTATGGTTATTCTATTTACTATGGAACAATTAATTATAAATTAAAGATATACTGGAAAAGAATAACTTTAAATTATGCTTGTAATATATAGGAGGGAAAGATGTCTCCAAGAAGTTATTTCTATAATTTAGATTTACCTAATTATACAACAACTCCAGATATTGTTATTAGTAATGATTTTGGAAAAATAACTATTAATAATCAAAAAGTTAAATTT
>JBAMLJ010000065.1:0-6019 GCA_039793615.1 bacterium | reverse complement strand
TTTAATAAATCTCGACACTTTTGCTTTGTCAGCTCATCAAAATTAATTTGATTATATTTAGGATTATTAGTTAAATCTTTTTCAAATTCTTTAAACCACTCAACTTCATCTCTTAAACTCAAATATTTTTCAACAGTTAAATCCTTTCCATTTTTAAAAATTAAAAAAGATAAGACAGTGGGGGTAACGTTTTTAATCTCTTTCTTTTTCAATTCTTTCTCAATAAATCTTCTTTCTTCAGGAGAAACGGCAAAAATTTTTTCTTTTTTAACCTCTAATTCATTATCTTTATCCTCGTTAGGATAATTAAGTTGTTCTTTTGCCATAAGTTTATATTTTTTAAGATATTCTTTATTATACCACATAATTTGTTTTTTAAAACATTCTTAGATATAATGCCAATAATGGTAAAAGAATATAAAAAAGTTTTAGTGGGGGTTTCTGGTGGGGTTGACTCAACCGCAAGTTTAATTTTATTAAAAAAACAAGGATTCGAACCAATAGCAATTACTTTAAAATTACCTAGTTGGGAAAATAATAAATATTATAGTAATACCTGCTGTAGTATTCAGGCTTTAAAAATTGCAAAAATTATCTGTCGAAAATTAAATATCCCTTATTATATTATTGATGTTCAAAAAGAATTTAAAGAAATCGTAGTTAAATATTTTATAGAAGAGCTAAAAAAATATCGCACTCCAAATCCTTGTTTAATTTGTAATCAAGAAATAAAATTTGATATTTTAATCGCGTTAGCCAAAAAAATGAAAATTAAATATGTTAGTACCGGCCATTATGCTAAAATAAAATATAATAAAAAAACAAAATTGTATGAATTATATCAAGGAAAAGATAAGACTAAAGATCAAAGCTATAGTCTAAGTTTTTTAAAACAAAATCAGTTAAAACATATTATTCTTCCTTTGGGAGATTATCTTAAAAAAGATATTTATAAATTAGTTAAACAAGAAGGATTTCCTTATTTTGAAAAAATTAAACAGAGTCAAAATTTTTGTTACGTTCATAATAAAAATTTAAAAGAATTTATTAAACAAAAACTGGGCGTATATAAAGGCTTCATTCAAGACTTAAAAGGTAACGTTTTAGGAGAACACTTGGGCTTATATTTCTATACTATTGGACAAAGAGAGGGTTTGGGATTAAGCAATGGCCCTTATTATGTTGTTGGTTTTGATATTGAAAATAATGTTTTATTAGTTTCTAAAAATAAAAAAGATTTATATAAAAAAGAGGCTCTTTTATCACCCCTTAATTTAATCTCTTTTAAACTAACCAAAAAAACTATTGAAATTAAAGCCAAAATCAGATATCGCGCCAAAGCAAGTAAAGCAAAATTAATAATTATTAATCGCAATAAGGCTAAGATTATTTTTAAAAAACCACAAATGGCAATCACTCCAGGCCAATTCTGTGTTTTTTATCAAGGACAAAAGTGTTTAGGTGCAGGTATAATAAATTAAAAATTACAAATGAAAATAAAAATCAAAAGGTAAAAGTAAGTATTTAATATTTAGTATCGAGTATTGAGTATAATTTATTTAAATTTTAAAGGCTAAATTTTAAATTTTAAATGAATAATAAAATAATTAATTTTTAAAAATTAAAAATTTATTATTGTATTCCAAATTATAGATTCTAAATCACTCCTTATAATAATTTTTCTTAATGAATTCTTGCCACTTTTGCATTAAAAATTTAGTCTTTTCTCCTACTTTACCATCCTTAATTTGATATTGGTCTATTTTAACTACTGGTAAAATTTCGCGTGTAGTTGAAGTAATAAAAACTTCATTGGCTTTAACTAATTCTTTATAAGTTAAAGGATGAATACTAACCGGAATATATTTCTTGGCCAATTTAATAACATATTTTCTTGTTACTCCTGGCAAAACCGCGTGGTTGGGAGTAATTAGTTGGTTCTTCGTAAAAATGAATATATTGCTTGAGGAACATTCGTATACTTGATTATCGTAAACATATAAAAGTTCTTGCGCTTTCTTTTTTTCTAAAAGATGATGAAAACGAATCGCTTCTATATAATTAGCAATTTTTATTTGTGGATTATTTCTTTTATAATTTAAACTAATTATTTTAATTCCATTTTCATAAAAAACTGGAGGATATGTTTGTAATGGTTCGGTTTCAATAAATAAGGTTTGTTTTTCGGGAATTTTAAAACTTTCATCAGATACTCCAGCGCTTAGAATGATTGTGATTTTTGCCTCTTTTAATTGATTAATTTTTATTAAATGATAAATTATTTGTTCTATTTTTTCTTTGGGAAAAGGAATTTTTAAGTGAAGAAAATCAGCGCCATTTTTTAATCTTTGATAATGATCGTTAAAAGCAAAAATTTTATTATTGTATGTTCTCAAAACCTCTAAAAGAGCATATCCCCTCATTAATCCTAAATCCTGAGGGCTAATGCCTGCTTTTTTAAGGGGAATGATTTTACCATTTAAAAAACATTGTGTAATTTTCATATTTCAAAGAGTTATAATTATAACTCTTTTAAAAAACATAAAGTTTTTCAAAGTTTTTATTTTTTAAGAGTAGTTGTAGTGGAAGTGGAAGTTTCTGGTATTTTTTCTGTCACAGTAAATTGAATTTTCTTGGGATCAAAACCGACAAACTCTAATACTGAAGGATATTTAATATTACTTGGGGATAAAACAATAGTGTACTTATCTTTTTTACTAATATTCTTTAAATCAATGGAAACTTTAATAGCATTTGAATCTAATAATTTAAAATCTTGATTTTTGCCAGCCAGGGTTACTGTTACCTCCATTGGTTTTAAATCCTGAACCATAAAATTATTTGGCACATTAATAAATTCTATTGGCACGACAAAATTTTTTTGAATAATCCCTAAATTAGGATAAGAAAAACTTAACCATAAAACAATCGCTAATAATAATGAAACTAATCCCGAAATAAAATTATTAAATATTGATTTACTAATTTTAACAATAAAATTAGTATTTTGAATATTAGAAATTTCGCTCAAAAAACTATTCAAAATATTTTTCAATTCTTCTTTTGAATTAATTATTTGTAAATTACCATTACGAGCAAAACTTATTTTTCCTTTTTCTTCAGATACAATAATACTTAAAGCATCTGCTTTTTCGGAAATTCCCAAACCAGCACGATGCCTCGTGCCAAAGCCTTTTAATTGTTTTAAATCTTTTGATAAAGGTAAATAAACTGCAAATTTTTTAATAATATTATTTTCAATAATTAAGGCGCCATCATGGGTTGGAGATTCTTTATTAAATAAGGCAATAATTAATTGTTCAGAAATTAAAGCATTAATATCTGTTCCTCCAATAATATAAGGAGCAATAGATTCTTTGCCAGGAATAACGATCAAAGCCCCAATTTTCTTATTAGCTAAAACCAAGATGGAATTAATCAAAGCATCAATCGACTTATCACTTAAAGTAACATTATTACGGTTAAATTTAATCGATCCTAATAAATAAAAAAATCTTTTTATTTCATCTTGAAAAATAATCGCCAAAATAATAATAATGGCACCTAAAAATGTTTGCAAAATACGATATGTTAAAGATAAATTAAACCAATAAGAAAAACCGTATCCTAGTAAAATAAAAAAAACCCCTAAAATTATAGGCAATGATTTAGTTCTTCTTAAAAACCAAATTAAAACATAAATCACTAAGGCAGTGAAAAATATATCTAAAATATCTCTTATTTGTATATTATTTAAGATGAGTAATAAATAATTATTAAAATTTACAAAATATTTTAAAATTAGAGGCATTTTATAGTAACTTAAAGTTATTAATGATTAAGCCAAAATTATAGCCCAGATATTCAGCAGCTTTACGACAATAAATCATTCTTTGGGTAAAAATTTCAAAATACTCCATAATTGGAGTGATTTTATTATCAATTGTTAAAGTTAAAGTGATCATTTTATGATTTTTATTAACACTTAACTTACTTTTTAAAACAGAATAATTAACACGGGCATGAATATCTTTTTCTAAACTTTTTTTATCAGTTTTATAAACACGGGAACGACGAACATCTGATTTATCGGCAATAATTAAAATTGCTGTAATCGTATTTACGATTTCCACCTCATCTTGATCTAATTCATCTTTATCGTGGCTAGCAATTGCTTGCATAACGGGAATAATCTCTTCTATTGGGTACTCGTCCTTAAAAGTACTATAAAATAATAAGGCACCTAAATAATGATGCTGTTTTCTAGTTAAAAAATTTGCCATATCATGACAAAATCCGCTAACTGCTGCCATTTCCTGGATTTCTTTTGAATAACCAAGTTTTTGAGCAATCATTCTAGCTCTATCTGCAACTAATTGAGCATGTTTCAAACCATGTTCAGTATAACCAATTTGCCTTAAACTCTCGTCACTTTTCTTAATAAATTCAAGTATTTTTTTATTATTATTTACTTTAGCCAAAGTAATCATACAATAAATTTTTAATTTTTAAACCTTTATACTTAATACTCAATACTTCTTTTAAAATTAGCCTTTAAAATTAGAATTTTGTAATTTTTGTATTTATAACTATTTAACAATTGAACCCGGTGGTATTTCTTTATCAGGCATTAATAAAGATATTTCTTCTTCATTAGAAGCAGCCAAAAGCATTCCGTTACTCTCCTCCCCTAATAGTTTTTTAGGTTCTAAATTACTAACGATAACAATTAGTTTTCCTATCAATTCCTCTGGAGTATAAACTTTACCAATACCAGCAATAATTTGCCTTTGCTCATTTCCTAAATCAATCTGCAATTTAATTAATTTATCAGATGCTTTAATTCTTTGTGCCTCGATAATCTTAGCGATTCTTAAATCTAATTTTTTAAAATCCTCATAAGTAACCATACAATAAATTTTTAATTTTAAATTTTAAAAATAAACTGGGGGGTAAACCCAGAGATCCTTCGGGCTTCGCCTTCAGGATGACAGCTTCGCTGTCATTTTTAATTTTTAAATAATTTCTTAATTTTTTAACCATAAACCACAAAAGGGTTTATGGCCCTGAATCCTAAGTGGTTCAGGGTTTTTAAACAATTATACTCAATACAGAATACAGAATACTTTTTATTATCTTATATTACTAAAAACCCGTAGTTTATGCAACTACGGGTTTTACTTTAAATTATTTATTAACAATTTTAACTTTTTTCCCTTTTTGCTCAACCGCTTCTTTTTTAGGCATAGTAATCTTTAAAACTCCCTTTTCGTAAGTGGCCTCTACTTTATCTTCATTAATTGGCACAGGAATTTTTACTATTCTTTCAAAAGCTTGATGAATAATTTCTTTGCGCCAGTAATCACGTTTCTTTTCTTCTTTTTTCTCCTCTCTTTCTCCTTTAATTTTTAAAGTATCTTTATCGATAATAATTTCAGTTTTTTCTGGATCAATTCCTGGCGCATTAATTTCAGCTACAACTTCCTTATCTGTTTCGTATAAATCCATTTCAGGACTAATCTTTCCTTTCGGAATTACTGGTAAAAACCAGTCCTCATCTTCGAAGAAGCGATCGAGATCAAAAAAGGGACGATAAGAAATTATAGCCATAAGTTTTTAATTTAAATTTTAAAGGTTTAAAGTGTTTATTATTATAGCACAAAAATACACTTTTTTCAAGATACTGGGATTTTAAAATTTTACCGGTAAAATAAATGTTTTTTGGTTTCCTTTCAATAAAGAGATATCATTAAAAACTTGTAGTAGCTGAAGAAAAACAAGTATTTAAATTAAAAGATTGATGACTATTTTGAATAATCCTATTAATATTAAGTTTTATGTAAGAAATAATAAACACACCTAATAAAAGCGATAAAATTAAAATTAGAAAGGCAATTATTTTATCATCGCGAGTAATTTTATTATCCTGTTTTATTTCTTTCTCTTTTTCATCATTTTGTTTACTTTCTTGTTTATTTTCTTGTTTATTACTCTTTTTACTATTTTTTGTAGAACTCAT
>JBAMLJ010000064.1:0-6598 GCA_039793615.1 bacterium | reverse complement strand
AAAAAAACGTTTCTATTACCCAAATAAAAGGAGTAAGAAGAATGCCTGTTAAAAATGCAATTAAAATCCATTTCGCTGGTTCGGGTTTTTTAATATCTTGCCACAAAAAAAATACCAACCAGATGGCTATTGGCAAAATACCCAATAAACTAGCTAGAATGAAAACTACGGCCATTTTTCAATCATTAAAATTTTTTGATCCTTTTTATCAAAATGAGGCATTATTTGCCAAATTGTTTCAGTCACAAAAGGCATAAAAGGATGAAGCATTTTTAAAGAATCTTTAAGTAAATTGTATAAAACATACTGGGCTGCTTTTTTATTTTTATTCTGATAAATTCGTGCTTTCATCTCTTCAATAATTTTATCAGCAAAAGTGTGCCAAAAATAATGATATAAAGTTTCTCCCGCTAAAGAAAAATGGTAATTGTCTAAATATTTACTAACTTTTTTAGCAATCTTCTTTATATCTTTTAAATATTTTTGATCTTTTTTGGTTAATTTTGGTTTTTTACCATTAAAATCATTAAGATTCATTAAAACAAAACGGGAAGCATTCCAAATTTTATTACTAAAATTACGATAACCTTTAATTTTTTCTTCGGAAATAATAATATCCCGACCAGGACTATTACCAATCAAAAGAGCCATTCTTAAAGCATCGGTACCATAAATATCAGAGACAGCCAAAGGATCAATCACATTACCTTTAGATTTAGACATTTTCTGACGATCTTTATCTCTAACTAAACCATGAAGATAAACCACTTTAAAAGGAACTTTTTTCATACGATAAAGCCCTAGCATTATCATTCTTGCAACCCAGAAAAATAGAATATCCCACCCAGTTTCCATAACACTTGTAGGATAGTAAATTTTAATATCATCCTTTTTATTTGCTAATAAAGTAGCAAAAGGCCACTGCCCAGATGAAAACCAAGTATCCAAAACATCAGAATCTTGAATAATATTTTTACTACCACAATAAGGGCACTTAGTTGGTTTTTTAAAAGGAGAAATAATTATTCCTTGGTGAGATCTACAAATTTCATTGGCTTGATCTTGGCAATACCAAACAGGGATTCTGATCCCCCAATAAATTTGCCGAGAGATATTCCAATCTTTTAGATTATCCATCCAGTGATAAAATACTTTTTCAAAATTATTGGGAATAATTTTAATCTTCTTTAATTTCACAGCCTCAACTGCTAATTCTTTCAATGATTTATTTTCTTTACCGAATTTTTTATTAACTGCAACAAACCATTGATCCATTACCATTGGTTCAATTACAGTTCCACACTTGTAACAATGACCAACTTCATGAGTATAATTTTCTTCTTTTATCAAACTACCATTATTTTTTAATATCTCGATAACTTTTAAACGAGCCTCTTTTATAGTTAACCCCTGAAGAGGTCCGGATAATTCATTTAAATGACCATCAAAATTTATAATTTGTCTAATTTCTAAATTATGATCTCTACCAATTTCAAAATCAGTAGCATCATGAGCAGGAGTAATTTTTAATGCTCCAGTACCGAAATTAATTTCTACTCTTTCATCACTAATAATTGGAATTTCTCTTAAGGTAATTGGCTCAATTACTATTTGATTTAGATAGTCTTTGTATCTTTCATCTTTGGGATTAACCGCAATCGCAACATCGCCAGGGATTGTTTCTGGTCTCGTAGTTGCAACAATAATATACCGAGTTGGATCATTTTTAAAATTATAACGAACAAAATATAATTTTCCTTCTTCAACTTGATATTTTACTTCTAAGTCAGAAAAAGCAGTTTGATGTTTTGGACAATAATTAACTATTCTTTTACCCCGATAGAGTAAACCATCTTTCCATAATAATTCAAATGTTTGATAAACAACTTTGATGATATCTTTATCAAGAGTAAATTTTTCTCGACTCCAATCACAAGAAGCTCCTAATTGTTTTAATTGTTGCTTTACTATTTTTCTATTTTTTTGAGTATAATCCCAAACTAATTGATAAAATTCTTCCCTCGTAAAAGAAAAACGATTCTTTCCTTCCTGAGCTATTTTTTTTTCAAAAACAACTTGCGTTTCAAAGCCAGCATGATCAGTACCTGGCAACCATAAAGCTTTCTCCCCTTTCATTCGATGATAACGAGTCATTAAATCCTGAAGAGTTACAAAAACAGCGTGACCAATATGTAAAGGATCATTAGCATTTGGTGGCGGCATAATAATAGTAAATGGTTTCTTGTGATTTTGTAAATTATCAGGATTAAAATAACCAGATTTTTCCCACAAACGATAGATTTTGTTTTTAATTTTATTAAAATCAAATGTTTTTGGTAAATTTTTAATCATATTATTTCTTATTGTTTTTGATATTACGTTTCGATTGTTTTTTTATATTATTAAATTAGCATCTGCTTCTAAATTTTCCCAAGAATAATTGTTTTGTTTTTTGTTTAGAAAATCAAAAAAACCAGTTAAAGCAACCATCATAGCATTATCAGTTGTATATTGTAACAGAGGTAAATATAAATTCAAATTATTCTCTTGAGCAGCTTTGCTTATTTTTTCTCTTAACACTTTATTAGCAGTAACTCCTCCTCCTAAAATAATTGTTTTGGCTTGATATTTCTGGGCTGCTAAAATGGTTTTTTTAACCAAAACATCAGTAATTGCGTCTTCGATTTCTTTAGCAAAATATTTTTTTACTCCTCTTTTTAATTGAGGGGGAATCTTTTTATAAGCATATAAAACTGCTGTTTTTAAACCAGAAAATGAAAAATCAAAATTTTGAGAATCAATCATTGGACGAGGAAGTTTTTGTATTTTGTATTCAGCATTCTGTATTCTACCTTTTTCTGCCTCCTTCGAAATAGCTGGCCCTCCGGGATAACCTAAACCTAAAATTCGACTTGTTTTATCAAAACATTCTCCAGCAGCATCATCTCTGGTTTCCCCAATAATCATATAATCATTAATGTTTTTGGCATAAATTAAAAGGGTATGCCCACCAGAAACAATTAAACCAATTGCTGGAAAAATTCGTTTTAAATCTTTTTGAGTAATAACCATTCTTTCTCCTTCATTAGGCAATAAAAAACTTAAAAAATGAGCCTCTAAATGATTAACTCCAATAATTTTTTTCTTCAATGACCAAGCTAATGTTTTACTGAAATTAATTCCCACTAATAGGGCAGGTATCAAACCCGGCCCTCTAGTAACGGCAATTAAGTCTATTTTGGAAATGATGTTTTTAATTCCTCCTTCTTGTTTTTCTTTTTCACTTTCTTTTAATACCTGATTAAAAATCACGTCTAGATTTTTTACATGCTCGCGACTTGCTAACATCGGTACAACTCCTCCGTAAGGAGCGTGAATTTTAATCTGACTTGAAACAATACTTTTAATCGGTGTGATAAAAAAATTAGCCCTCTTTTTATCGGCTTTAAGTAATGCAATTGAGGTTTCATCACAAGACGTTTCAATCCCTAAAATTAACATACAAATAAAATTCAAAAGTCAAAAATGAGTATTAAGTATAATTATTTAAATTTTAAAAGCTAAATTTTAAATTTTAAAAATTATAAAATTTAAAATTTATTATTATTGGATTTCAAATTCCAAATATAACTGGTGGCGTCAATGGGATTTGAACCCATATTACGGGATTGAAGGCCCCGTGTCCTAACCAGGTTAGACGATGACGCCTTTTATTTATTATTTTTTTATAATTTTGTTTATATTTTTTTTATTTATATGTTTTTATTTATATTTTAAATATAACAAAAAAAATTGATTATCTCAAGTATTTATAAGTTTAAATAAATTTTATCTATTTTGTATCAACTAAAACAGTTTTTACGGCAACTCTTTTATAAGCAACACCTACTGGCCAACAACTTTGCAAAATTACGATTTTTTGATTTGGCTGGGGCGGGAAAATTGTTTCCGTAATTTCATTACCTTTAGGCCATGGTAAAAATATTTTTTTGGCTTCTACTTTAAAAATTAGTTTTCGTTTATTCCAATAAATTACTACAAAATCACCTTCATTAAATTCATTAAGAAGTGAAAAAACTGTTTTATATTTTCCCGGTTCCCAGGGATATTGTGATGAATGTCCTAAAATAATAGTATAACCTTGTCCGGGTAAATCAGTAGATGGATAAACAACAGTTCCTTTTCTTAAAGTACTATAAATTGTTTTTAAATTGGCACTATTCACAGTTAAAACCGGCGCCACAATATTAAATTTCGGCAAATATATTAAATTTTCTTTTTGCCCCTGAGTTTCAATTTCTAAAGGAATTGCGATGTTTATCTTTTTTTCATCTTTTTGGTTTTCAAAAAGAGGAGTTAAAGAATAATTTAAATTTACAGGAGTTTGAATTTCTTGTTTTAAAAAACTGATAATATTTTGTATTTTATAAGGAATGACAACAGCAAAAAAAGAACTATTTAAAATTAAAAGCAAACTTACAAAACATATTATAAAAATAAAAAATATCAATCTTAATTCCTTTTTAATTCGATAGTTAATTCCCATACCTTTATGTTGCCACAATTAAATTTCCAATAAACGTTTCTAGTTTAAAAGTAATAAAAGACACCCCAATAAAAATTAAAATAAAAATTCTTAAAATAAGATCGCCATAATTAAAAGTGATGTTTTTATAATTTAAAACTGTTCCCACTAAAACTATTGTTCCTGAAATAATAATTATTAAAGCGATAAAATAATTAATTTTATTAATGCGAGAGCGAGTATCGATTAATTCTTTTTCTATCACCTTTTCATTAGCAATTATTTTTGTTGATGAACTATTTAAATTATTACTTACAATATTTTGATTTAAAATAGTGGTTGTTGTACTAGTAGTATTAGTAGTAGTTACCTGAATCGTTGTTTGAGTAGCTTGTAAGGTAGAAGTAGTTACTAAAGTGGAAGTCGTTGACCTTTTATTCGCGGAATTATTATTTATGGCCAATTTCTCCTCTGTACCCAAAACAACTTTCTGGGACAAAGTCGTTGAAGAAGTAATCTTCTGTGGTTTTTGATAGGTAGTAGGAGTAATAGTCTTTGTACTTGGGCTGCCAAATAATTGAACTACTAGAGGTTTATTTAGACCATTAATTTGTGGATCACTTGGTAAAATCGCAATTCCGATTTCAACATAATTAGGATTCAAAAGATTCTCCCGATGGGATGGAGAATTAAACCAAGCTTTAACCACTTCTTCGCTATCAATAAAATTCATAGCCAAATTTTCTCCAGCATAATGATATCGATATCCAGCTTTTTGAAACCAATACCAAGGCGAAATACCTGTGGGACTATAATGGGCAAAGTATTTATTGGTTGCCATATCATAAACTTTAAGTTGAGCAGCCCGATCGAGTAAATTATTTTCTTTAACCGGAGGTAAACCATACTGAGCTCTAATTTGATTAGTCAATTCAATAATTTTTTGAGCATTTAATTCTGCAAAAAGGGAAGAACGTTGTAAAACTAATACCTGCAAACTGAACAAAACTTTTATCAAAAAAAACAAGAGGATTAAAATCTCAATAAGACGATCGCTTAAAATTAAAGGTTGATTCTTATTTTGTTTAGTTGGCCAAAAAATGTTTTTGATTTTGGATAAAATATTCATAAAGTAGTAAAAAATTCTAATTATAATTTTCTAATTATAATTTATTACTTTACTTGTCTTATTATAGCATATTTTTAATTATTTGACAAGAATTTAATTTTGTGATAAAATAATGCACAAGTTAGCTCTAAAAAGTAATTAATAAATTCTTAAGAAAAATTCATTTAAAAAAGAATTTTTTATTTTCCTAAATTTGCCAGATCAAAAATAAAAAACCATTTAAAAATATTTTTAAAAACTCTTTTTATAAAATCATTATTAGAAATATTTCTCCCTGGATATTGACAAAATGAAAATAATATGATATAAATTAAATACTTTTCGTTTTAAAAATTAATCCTTATTAATTATGAATAAAAATACTCAAAAATTAATTAAAATCAGTTTTTTAGCTATTTTCTTAATAGTGGGTTTTATTATTAAAACCCCCTTAAGTAAAGCTTTAACTATTGCTGATTATAATGGCATTCCTAGTGCCTGTCCTGATAAATATCCTAACAATACCGGACATTGCACTGTTTTTATTAATAGCATTACTGTTAACGGTTTTACTGATAATGATACTAGTTATACCGCAAGAACAACTCCTATTCCCTATGGTTATTTAATTCCCGGACAAAAAATTACTATTAGTTGGACTGATAATTCTGGAGCCAATGTTAATAATTATGTGGTTAAATATGGTTGTGGCGATAGTATAGACCTTGCTAATGATGACTATATTATTAGTACTCCAGTATGGCCTAAGTCAACAACTTGGGTAGTTCCTTCTATTATTTCTAATTATCAATATTGTAAAATCTGGGTTTATGCTAAAGGAATTGAGAATAATAATACTTACCCTACTTTAGGAGTATCTAATACTCGCGCTTTTACCGTAAAAGCTTCTCAATGTTCTATTACTTCCTTTACTTCTAATAAAACTAATATTAATAGTAATGATA
>JBAMLJ010000063.1:0-6923 GCA_039793615.1 bacterium | reverse complement strand
AACTGGATGAAAAATTAGGAACAAATATATTCCCTAAACATCGGAGTTAAGGTTTTATATTATAAATTAATTACTAGATAGGATAATATGGAATATAATAATCTTTTATCTATCGCATTAACCACATACAATCGAGCGAAATTCCTAGATTACTGGTTAAAATACCATATACCAATTGTTAAAAAATACAATATAAAAATTATAGTATCTGATGACCACTCCTCTGATGAAACAATTAATGTAATAGAAAAATATATAAAAGAATATCCTTTAATTGAATTCCATTCTAATGAAAAAAATATTGGGTTTGATAGAAATGTAGAACGTGTTCTTAAATATTCTGACACAGAATATGTATGGCTCTTAGGGGAATCATATATGATTCCTGAAAATGGAATAGAATACATCTTAGAACTTATTTCTAAAAACAATAAAAAATATGATGCTATTATTGTAAATTACGATGGTCACAGACTCGAAGGAATTGAATCGAAGGATTATTCTGATAAAAATCAACTATTGATGGACTTAGGATGGCATATGACTTTATTATCTGTTTACATTTTTAATTCAAAAATAGTTAAAGAAGGTAATTTTTCAAGATATTATGATACTACTTTTATTCAGGTAGGTGTTTTATTTGAATATATTTCTTACAAAAATTTTATTGTACATTTTGCAGAAAATATTTTAGTTACTTCAATTACTAAAAAAACTCATATTGTAAAAAATCCTGTTCATAAAGAATATATAAAAATTTGGGTAAACGATTGGGTCAACGTGATACTTTCTTTACCTCCCATATATAAAATTGATACAAAACTTAAAGTCATAAAAGATTGGGGTATAAAGACTGGTGAACTGAGTGGTTTTAAAGGTCTAATAAATTTAATAGCCCAAAGGGAAAATAATTGGTTAAACTATGATATTTATAAAAAATATTCAAATATATTTAAATTTACTTTAGGATATCCTAAATTTATTATTTTGTTTATTTCACTATTTCCCAGACCCATATTAAGTATCATTAAAAAATATTATAAAAAATATAATAAAAAATATATTTATTTAGAATATCAAAAATCTTAAATAATGCAATAATAGCTTCAAAATTAATTATCTTTTTATTATCTTTTTAATTTTAAAGATGTATTTAACATAAAAATTTTTATTTCTATTTAAAACTATTGGAATAGCTATAAATATTGTAGAATAAATTATTGAAATTGATAATGAAAGAATAAAAACATAAAAAATCTGTACATAAATATCAACTATTTTTTCATCATGTTTTAAATAAACAAAAAAACATAAACCATTATATACTTCCCCAAGTATTACATTTGATTTGAAATCGTTAGAATATGGATATCTTACAACAATAAACCCTTCATGGGCATTTTTAATGGCATATCCAAGCATATTATTTTCTATAATTGGGCCATTTGTTGTATTTGATATGTTATGTATAATGATATTTGAATAATTAATAAAACCATAAAAATATAATGTAAAGGATACATTATATTTTCCATTATCATTAAAATTAAATGGTACAATACCTGAAATATATGGTAAAATTTGAATCTGTATTATATTAGGTCTTTGTTTTACCTGGACATTAAGGTTAGGACTTATAATTATGGAATCATTTAGAAAAGGGTTGCTCAAATTACTATTTTCGAGACAAACACCATTCATAAAAATAAATGCAGGCCCATTAACATTTGAGATTATTGCTGGAGACATATTATAATCGTAAAAACCAGAAAAGCCTATAGTTATTGGAGCCCAAGAAGATATATTTTGATATGTAAAATTCCCTTTAATTTCCATATAATTGCCTTTATTTTGAACATTTATTTTAAAATTGGATATGCCTTTAACTGGAGGATAATATATGTATGAAATATTTCCTATATTTTCTTTTAATATATTTTTATAAAAAGGATTTAAATATAATAGATCCCCGGAAAAAAATACTATGGAACCAAATACTGCATTACCAAAATATATACTTATATTTATATTAGTTGAATTTTTTATTTTAATTAATGAATAACCAGTTTTTGCTTCATTATATGGTACATAAATTCCTGGTGATAGGCCCATTATATAGTAATTTTTATTTAGGGATATATTCAAAGTAAAATAAGCATCTGAGCTTAAATTAATTAATAATGTTCCATTTAATTTCATAGGTAAATTTAACTTAAAACCAGCTCCTTTTATTTTACTACTAAGATAAAGATAATAACCACCAGGATATACTTGACCAAGGTTATTTGAATGATAACTACTATTCTCCGTGGCTGCAATGGTATTAGGATTATATATCACCATAAGATTGTTCCTTTTTTCTAGTAGAAACAATTTTGCCTGATCCATTGCTTTCTCTAGATTAGATTTGCTAACAACAGAAATTTCTTGAATTGCATTAAATCCATTCATAGATTCAAAATTTAAAATATTTTTACCTTTATGAAGATAAACTGGAAAATTAACCCAGATGAATTTATTTATTTCATCATTAAATGGTTTTGATGTATTTACTGTTAATGTTAAATTATCATTTACTATTATTTTTAATATACCTCCTTTGGTATATGAATTTGAAAAGTACGCCTTAAAAAATAAAGTATAGTTTCCTGAAGAATTGATATTTATAGGGATTGTTAAATTCGATTGGGACTTTGTTTCAACATAAGGTAAGGTCACCCCATCATAAGGCCAGTTATAGCTTATTTCACTATTTCTCCAGTAATTTTTCCCAGTTTTAACACCGTTTATATAATTAATTGGAAATATTATGAGGCCCGGCTTATAACAATTTAAAATTAAATCATAATAACTGTTATTTCCATCAAAAACTAAAAGATTAACATGATCCATTATCAATGAAATAGTCGTTGAATTAAAGGTTAGGATATCAGTTGAAAATATAGGACTTAAATTAGTCAAATTTATATTAAGGTATGCTAAAGAATTTATTGTATTATAATCCCCTAATATCAATGTAAAATTATTCGTATAGTAATCATTGCCATTAAAATAGGTATTTTTAAATATAGAATAATTTGATGTTGATATTATTTTTATCCACCCTTCCTGTTTTTCAATTAATTTTGATGCGTTGATATTGTAAGCCCAGGGCACAAAATATGGATATCCCACTGAATAGGCATTGTATACATCCACAAAATACTCAACACCCAACATTGCTAGAATTTTAGCAGAATACTTTGTACCATTGGTATAAAAAAGATGATAAAACCAATAATAAAAATCTGTAACAGTATTATAATTCGGAAGATATGAAGAAATCGCTACCGTTCTATAATGATTTTCGGATTGAGCTATGTTCCAAGTTGCATTTTTAGTGTCATTTCCAAAAAATATATATGGATTAGGCGTATTGAAAATTACCCCTCCATTACTGACTTTAGTTAAATTGTTTAAAGTATTTGCTAAGGTAATAAAATAGGGTAGAATTTTCATCTCTTGAATTCCATTGCCAGAGGAATTATTTGAGCTACTATAATATGCCTGAGTAGAAATTGGAACTAACAAAATAAAAATAATAAAAAATGGCAATATATATCTAAATTTTTCAATTTTTTTGAAAAAATTTTTTATTTTAATTTTTTTATTTAAAATATTATAATTTTTGAATAATACATAATTATTATTTGGCTCATAGATATCAGATACAATAATTGAAATCATAATTGAGTAAAGAGGTACTATAGAAAACCAGACCCATAAATAGGGATAATTAGTAGCTTGATACCCTATCATATTTTCATAAAGAAGAAGTATAATGTATCTGAATCCTGGTATTGGATTGTCCATCTCTGAAGCAAACATGGAAATAAAAAAAACAAACATTGAAAGGTATAACAATCTTTTATCGTTAAAAATAATAAATCCAAACAAAATTAATATTATTAAAATAATTAACAAAATTTCCCATATTTCATATACATTTATTCCATAAAATGTTTTTACGGCATTCCACATTAGATAATCTGGATAAGCCTTTAATGTTAAAATATTCCATATGGGCAATGCTCCCCAATATAAAATATCCTCTGGAAAAGCAGATACAGAGCCAGGCAAAAATGACCTGGGTCCTAAAAGCATCGGTAAATAGTAAACTGCACCAATAAAAATAATTGAAACGAATATGACTAAAATTGATTTAATAAATAAAAATATTCTGTTTTTAAAATTTTCTAAGTCTTTTTTAAAGATACACATATATAATACAATAGCTAAATATATTAACAAAGATGGAATAAATGATTGTATAAATGTTAAATTAAAAATGAGGAATATTGTAGAAATAATATAAAACGGATTAAATACGTTATTCTTTTCTATAGCTATTTTAGCAAATATTAAACTTATAAATAAAAAAGATTGAAAAACAAAAAATATAAAATCTCCATATGCATAAAGCTGTACAGTGAAGGGATTAAATAGAAAAAACAAAGTGCCAATTATCTTATATTTAATTTTTTTAACAAAAATACCAAGAAAATAATAAAATGATAATCCATATATTATGCTTGATAAAAAGATTAATGATTTTGCTCCAGCAGAGACCCCAAAAATCAGTGCTGGTAACGAAAGAATATAATATACATATCTATATAGAAATTCTATTAATATATTTGAATTTACAGTACCAAAATTTTGATAAGGATTGTAGAATAAATATTGTAATGAAAAAAACCCATTTGTATTAAGAAATGAAGAGAAATTACCAAATCCTATAAATCCATTTATATAGAAAATAAGTTTAAAATAAAAAATTAAATAAGATATAGTAATAATTAAAAATATAATTAGGAATTCTTTGAAATTTTTTTTATTGAATACACCTAAATTAAACATTTATTCTCCCTTATGAGTTTCATATATAAAAATGTTTTTTTATGGCAAGATTGATTGTGATATCCTGAAATTATTTCCTCTTTCAAGGTTGAATTATAGATGAGAGCATTAATAACGGGTATAACAGGTCAGGATGGCTATTTCCTTAACCAATTTTTACTCCATAAGGGATATGAAGTCTATGGAATTGTAAGAAGAAGAGCTGATAAGAAATTAGGGAATCTTGAATTTTTGCCTGATAACATAAAAAAGGAAATTAATATTTTAGAGGGGGATATAACAGATTCGGGCTTTATTAATTCTACTCTAGAAAAATTAAAGTCTGATGAGCTTTACCATCTTGCTGCACAGAGTTTTGTTGCCTACAGCTTTACAAATCCAACATATACATACGATGTAAACATTGGGGGTACCTTGAATGTTGCAAATGCAGTAAAGGATTATTCCAAAAATACTAGATTATATTTTGCTGGAACATCTGAGCTTTTTGGAAAGGTAACAAAATCACCGCAGAATGAGGATACTCCTTTTTATCCTGCAAGCCCATATGCAATATCAAAGCTTGCCGGATTCTGGACAATGAAAGTATATAGGGAAGGTTACAACCTTTTCATGAGCAATGGCATTCTTCTTAACCACGAGAGTGAGGTAAGGGGGCCTGAATTTGTTACAAGGAAGATTTCGTTGGGTGTTGCCAGAATATATCATGGGTCAAAAGAACCCATTGAGCTTGGAAACCTAAACGCTGTAAAGGACTGGGGTTATGCAAAGGATTATGTGGAAGGGATGTAGAAGATTTTGAATTATGAGAAGGCAGATGACTTTGTCCTTGGCACAGGGGAGGCGCATACTGTTAGGGAATTCGTTGAGGAGGCATTCAAGGTAGTTGGAATAAAAATACACTGGGAAGGTACTGGCCTGGATGAAAAGGGTATATCAGATGATGGTAGAATTCTTGTAAGGGTAAATAAGGAATTTTTCAGACCTCTAGACACGAATCCATTTATCGCAGATTATTCCAAGGCAAAAAGATTGTTAAACTGGTATCATAAAATGAGATAAATTTGTTGAGGTAAAATTTAAAATAAAGTTAAGGAATTCCCTTCCTATGGATTTTGATGCATCCATAATCCTCTGCACGATAAATGAAATAGAAAACTTGCCTGTACTTGTTAAAAAGATAGAGAATATTGCCAATTTTAATTATCAGCTTGTGTTTGTTGATGATGGGAGCACTGATGGAACTAGAGAATTTATTTTGGATTATTGCAGAACTCATAGTAATGCAAAATATGTTTTTAATGAATCTAAGAGATCAACATTAATTGCTGAGTTTGTAGGAATTAAGAATGCTGATGGTAAGTATATAATAAAATTGGATGCGGACCTTCAGCATCCTCCAGAAAAAATAAATAAAATATATGAGAACTTGAAAAAAGGATATGATGTAGTAGTCGCATCTAGGTACAAAAATGATGATGCAAAAACAAAGAGGGATCCTGTTAGAGGTGTAATATCTAGGGTGGCTGAATTCCTGGCTATAATAATTTTAAAGAATGCTAAAAAGACAACTGATCCATTATCTGGATATTTTGGATTTAAAAAAGGGTTAAATTTACCTATAAATGAAAAATGGAGGGGTTATAAAATTTTATTATTCATCTTATCTGCTAACCCTAATGCAAAGGTATACGATGTTCCATACATTTTCCTAGAAAGGGAAAATGGAGAGAGTAAAATTACAAAAGGTATAGATTTCTTAAGAATATATCTAACCGAATTATTACTAGCTAAAAAAATTGAAATCAAAAGTAAAAGATTGAATTCTAAAATTTTGCATAAAAGAATCAAGATATCTACTTGAATAATTTTAATTGAAAGTATTTTGACAAATTTAGATAAAATAATTTCAGAACATCAAAAATTCTTTAAAAATAAAAAAATATTTTTATTTATGATTTTTATTTCGTTATAGATGAAGTTACTTTCCTTGAAGGTGAAAGATTTATTTGCAAGATTATGGC
>JBAMLJ010000062.1:0-7281 GCA_039793615.1 bacterium | reverse complement strand
TTCCATATTCCTGCAATTTCTTCTCCGCAATTAGGGCATTTTCCATCTTTTAACTTATTTTCTATCATTTCTATTCCCCACCTTTTGATTAATTTATACCCACATTTGGGACAGTAAGTACTTTCATAATCAGAATCTGGAATATTACCAGTATAAACATACCTTAAACCAACCTTTTTGCCAATTTGATAAGCTTTAAGTAAAATTTCTTTAGGAGTTATTGGAATATTTAACATTTTATAATTGGGATAAAAAGCTGAAATATGCCAAGGTAAATCAGGCGAAATTTGAAATAAAAATTCTGCTATTTCTCGTAATTCCTTTAATGAATCGTTAAAACCCGGAATAATCAGTGTCGTTACTTCTTCCCAAATACCCATTTTCCAAATTTTTTTAATATTTTCTTTTACTGGTTCAAGATGAGCATGAATAATGTTTTGATAAAAATCTTCACTAAAACTTTTAAGATCGACATTTATAGCATCCAAATAAGGAGCAATTAATTTTAAAGTTTCCTTACTCATATAGCCATTAGACACCCAAACATTTTTAATATTATTTTTTCTTGCTAATTTCATTATTTTAAAAGCATATTCCACCCAAATAGTAGGTTCATTATAAGTATAAGCGATTATCGGTATCTTATTTTCTTTGCAATAATTTATTATTTGTTCTGGATGTAATTCTTCTCCATAGCTATTTAAGTCTCTAAATTTACTACTTTCTATTTTAGGAGTCTGGGAAATATCCCAATTTTGGCAAAACTCACAGCCAAAATTACAGCCATAAGTACCAAAAGATAAAGCCACCTCTCCTGGTAAAAAATGAAACAAAGGTTTCTTTTCAATAGGATCCAAATTCAAAGCAGCTACGCGATTATCAACTAAAAGTTTCAATTCACCATTTTCATTTTTTCTCACTGCACAAATACCAGTTTTCCCTTGAGGAATAGTACAATAATTATTACAGGCAAGACATTGAATTAAAGTATTTTTTAATTTTCGGTAAAGTTTTGGCATATTTTTATTATTATATCAAAAAACTATTGACATTTTAATTTAATCAATTAAAATACAGAATAAAAAGATAATTTGATTTTATTTTTTCCTACAGTCGTCAGAAAAAATTAACTTTTAAAATTAAAAAAATTGTTTAAAAATTAAAAAATTAAACATATGTTCTACGGTAAACATCTTTTGGTTGAAGCAATTATCAAAAACCAAAAAGACTTAACTAATAAAGTGCTTATCAAAAAGATGTTTGAGCAAATTGTTAAAGCGGTTAATATTACCCCTGTTTTAGACCCTGTTATTTATCAATTTCCTAAAAAACCAGAAGCTCCAAAAAATTTAAAAGGAGGTATAACCGCTTTTTATATTATTGCAGAATCTCATCTTTCTATTCATACCTGGCCTGAAGATAATTACTTCGCTTTTGATTTTTTTTCTTGCACTAATTTCAATGAAAAGAAAGTAATTGATATTATTGAGAAAACTTTTGAAATAAAAAAATTTTATCAAAAAGTAATTGATCGGGGAATAAGTGTAAATTTTAAAAATTTAAAGATTTATCTCAAAAATAAAAAGAATTAATTAGGTTAGGGCAATTAATTCTTTAATTATTTACCATTTAAGTTAACATGGGAAAAAATATAATCAGCTATTGGTTGATAAAAATCAACTAATTTTTCTGGACATGTCAAAGAAATACTGATTAAAACTTTCTGGTTTAATAAATTAGTTGTTTCATAAGTTTTATTAAAAATGATATAGCTAATACCATTAATTATATTTCTTACTTTAAGATAAATTTCTTTATTTCCATATTTTTGATCAATTATTTTATAGTCAGTAATAATATTAGCTTTAATTAAAGCTTCATTTTCCTGTTTTAAAATATCTTGCACAATATTCCCAAAGGGAATTTGTTTATAATTATTGATTACTCTCTGGGAAATCATAAAACGACTATTATTATCATCCTGAACCGCTAAAAGTACTGAAAATCTTTCGCTCAGTTTTTTTGAGTAAGAATAGTAAATATTATTTATCATCTGATTAATTAAATCAGTATCAAGAATTTGCCAATGAGGATAAGAAATAACTTTTGTGGGTGAAAGATAATAGAAATCATAAGTTACTATTTTATTGGTAACTAATAATGGCAACACCATTGTTTTTTGGTTTAAAACAAAAATTAATTTATAAGAACCAGTATTAGACGGTGCATTAAAACAACATAATTCATTATCCCCTATTTCAATTGGGCCTTCGTAAATTTTTTCTTTATCCAAATTATCATTTTTTTGTAAAAAAATATTTAATTTATCCTTATTTTCATAATTATAATATTTAAAAGAAATTAAAAATTCATCTTTTGGTGTTAAAATAGTAGTTGGTTTTAACTGCTTGCTAACCGGGTGAATGAGATAAATTTTAATCTCTTTTAAGAATTGATTCCTCTTTAAATTTATTTTATGAATAATAAAAAAACCTAAAATTAATAAGCTCAAAATACCTATTGAAACAAACAAAAATAATTTTTTATATTTTTTAATAATTAATATAATTTTCTTTAACATTTTGTTTCAATTTAAATGAAATTTGCGATTCAGTCTTTTGATTATTAATAATTTTTGTAAGCGGAAAGGAGAAGGTGTTCTAAAAGTATTTTTATGGAGATTAAATTTTCGTGTCTAATTCTTCATGTTAGCTATCTAATTTTTTATTATAATAAGCTTTAATAATTTTTCTTGAATTCTGATAAGTCCAGTGATGAATAATAGGATAGCCATTTTTTGTGGAATTACTAACTGCTTTTCCATTACCAAGATAAAAACCAATATGCAAATGGCCTCCCAACTGTTTTTTATCTTTACTATCATTTTCTTGTTTTTCCCAAATAATTACCGTCCCTCTAGGCATATTTCTTGATATTTTTATTGATTTCCAATTATTTTCTATTAAATCTTTTTCTGCACCTTCAACGGTTAAATGTAAAAAACTAATTAAATCAAAAATTTTTAAAATTGAAGTAACAAAAAAAGCGCAACTTAAAGCACCATTTTCAACTAAATCAATCTTCTTATTATTAATCATTCCGTAATTATTACGCCATATCTTTGCACCACAAGAATTAATAATCATTTTAAGATAGGTGTCTTTTTTATATAATTTTATTTTTTGTTGATTTTTATTGCCTTTCATATTATTTATTTTTTTAATTATTTTATTTGAATTTTACTTCATTAAAAGAAAACTCGCAACCACAATATTTCTGCGAATAGATATTATACTGTTTTACTAATTCTCTACTTCGCTGATGCGATTTAAAAGGATCTAAATCGAATTGATAATAACTAAGATTGTTTTGTTTTGCTATTTTCAATGCAAATTCATTAATATACTGAGTATCTTTAAAACGATTTACGCTTAAAGTAGTAGCAAAACTATCAATTTTTAATTCTTTTGCCTTTTCAATTGTTCTTAAAATTCTAAACTCAAAACACTTTAAGCATCTATTTTCATTTTCTTTATAAGAGGCCAGCGGTAAGGGTAAATTTTGCATTAAATATTTCAGCCATTTTGAATGATCATACTCATCTTCTATTAGGATAAGGGAATAAATTTTTGAGACTTTTTTTAAAGCGTTTAGTCTTTTATTATACTCTTCGAGGGGAAAAATATTACTATTAGAATAAAATATAATAATCTCATAATTAGTATTGTTTTTCAGATACTCAATTAATGGTAAAGCGCAAGGCGCACAACAAGAATGAAGTAATAATTTTGCCATTTAAGTATTTTTAATATTTTCTCTTAGAGCATTAATCACTCTTAACATATACCTTAGATTATGAATCGTAGCCAAACGCAAATATAATGGCTCTTTATTAAGATATAAATGGTTTAAATAAGCACGGGAAAAATTTTTACAGGTATAACAATCGCAATCTTCATCAATGGGCTTATTGTCTTTACGATAACGTGAATTAGAAATATTTATAATTCCTTCTTTTTCTTCGGATTCTATCTCTACTCCTTTAGAACTAATTATTATTTTTCCAGTATATAAATCTCCGTGACGAGCAATCCTTGCCGGATTAACACAATCAAACATATCTACTCCTCGTTTTACAACCTCAATAACATCTCGAGGATTAGAACCTAAACCCATTGCATATAATGGTTTGTCTTGCGGTATTAATGGTTTTATTTCCTCGATAATTTCTAAAGTTTTTTTCATATTATAACCAATTGTCTCCCCACCTAAGGCATAACCATCGAATGATAAAGAAGAAATAAATTTAACTGATTCTTTTCTTAAATCTAAAAATGGTCCGCCCTGAATAATACCAAAAAGAAGTGGTGATTTTTTCCCACTATTTTTTTCTTGTTCTATTAATTTTTGATGCTCTTTTAATGAGCGTTCTGCCCAACGATGAGTCCTTAACATGGATTGCCTAATATAATCTTTATCAGAATTATCGGGAGAGCATTCATCAAATGTCATAATAATATCGCTACCTATTTTATGTTCAATTTCGATTGCTTTTTCGGGAGTAATAAAATGTATATTACCATCCCATGGCGATTTAAATTCTACTCCATCATCATTGATTTTACTCAATTTTGAACCCTTTTTACTTAAACTCCAAGCTTGAAACCCTCCTGAATCGCTCAAAATTGGCTTTTTAAAGCCCATAAATTTATGGATACCACCCAAATACTCAATCATTTCTTCTCCTGGTCTTAAATGCAAATGTAGCGCGTTTACAAGGATTATTTCTGCCCCTATGGTTTCTAAATCATCGGGACCAATGGCTTTAACACTAGCTAAAGTGCCTGGCGGCATAAAAATTGGAGTATGAAAAATACCATGATTGGTAGTTATTTCTCCTAATCTACCCTGATCTTTATTTGATTGTTTAATAATCTTAAACATGATAATAATTCAAAAAATAAAAGACAAAACTCAATACTCAATTAAGTATTCAGTATCGAGTATTCAGTACTGAGTATAGAATACTAAATATTGAGTGTAGTTTAGTTAAATTTTAAAGACTAAATTTAAAATTGTAAATAATGAATTAGATGACGAAATTTTTAAAAATTAAAAATTTATTATTATGTTCTAGATTCATAATTTTAAGTAATGAACATAGCATCACCAAAAGAGAAAAAACGATATCTTTCTTTTATTGCTTCTTGGTAGGCTTTAAGAATAAATTCCCTGCCTGCCAAAGCAGACACTAACATTAGCAAAGTAGATTTTGGCAAATGAAAATTGGTTATTAAAGCATCAATAAATTTAAAATTATAACCAGGATAAATAAATAAATTCGTCCAGCCGCTTTTTGCTTCTAATTCACCACTCTCGTTGCTGCATGTTTCTAAAACTCTTGCTACTGTTGTTCCCACGCTAATAATTCTTTTCCCTTTTTGTTTAGCCCTATTTAATCTTTGAGCAGTATCTTCAGGAATTACGAAATATTCAGAATGCATTTGGTGTTTTTCTATTTCATTTTCTTTAACTGGCAAAAAAGTGCCTAATCCAACATGAAGTACTACAAATTCTAACTGTACTCCCTTAGTTTCAATTTTTTTTAAAAGCTTTTGAGTAAAATGCAAACCAGCAGTTGGTGCTGCAATTGAACCTTCTTGTTTGGCATAAACAGTTTGATATTCTTTAAATGATCTTTCGGTAGGATGATCAATATATGGCGGAAGTGGCATTTGCCCTATTTTTAAAATTTTATTTTTTAATTCTTCTCCCTTATAATTGAATTGTATACTTATTTCATAGTTTTCTTTTTTAATTACTTTTGCTTCTAATCCATTATCAAACACTATTATTTGTCCCTCTTGTAATTCTGGTTTGCCAATAGCGCGCCAAAACAAAGGCCAAAACGAAAAATCAAAAAATTCTTTATTTTCTGGTCTTATTAAAAGAATTTCTGCCTTCCCGTTAGTATTTTTTTTATGGCCCAAAAGACGAGCAGGAACAACTTTAGAATTATTAAATACTAACACATCATTTTGGTTTAAATAATCAATTATTTTATAAAAATAAGTATGAATAATTGTCTTATCCTTTCTATTTAAAACCATAAGCCGCGAATGATCTCGCGGCTCAACTGGTTCTTGTGCAATTAATTCTTTTGGTAAATAATAATCAAATAAAGAAATATCCATATTCTTTGATTACTCCTTACAACAATCTAAAATCTGTTGAATCATGTCTCCTAATTTACTAAAAACATTAAGTTTTTTGTTTTTTTCATTATTATTTTGAGAATCATTCGAGAGAGTAACTGTTTCAGATTCTTGAGAGTCATCTTCTTTTCCTTTGACATCTTTAACGTTAATTAATCCTAAATTTAAACCCCAAAAAATATTCCAAAATAAATAAGCCTTATCAAATAAATCTTGAGCTTTAGCTTTGTCTCCGTCAGATAATTTCTTTGTTCCTACCTCCATTAATCTCATGGTAACAGCTAATAAATGCTTAGAAATGCACCAAACTTCCCCCTCGGGATTTTTAACTATTTCCTGAAGCAAAGTTTTTCTTACTTCTCTAGTTTGATTAAGGAGTTCTAAATATTTATTATCTTTAGTCTTGTTATAGGTAAAAAAGAAATGTTCTTCCATCGAAATTAAATTCATGATGCCAACTGCTAAATCTTCTTTAGAGGATAAATCTAAAGGATTTTTACCATTTTTTAATTCCTGAATTTTATCAATAATATGAGAAAATTGTTCTTCTTTGTCCATAGCTTTTAATTTAAACTAAATTTTACACAACCATAATTCAAAAATAAAACTCACTATTATTAAGACCACGATAGGAACGATCACTCTCTGATAAGGGAAATATACTTTATTTTGATGAAATTTCTTTAAAATAAAATTGTTCAAAAAATCACTACTAAATAAAATTATCATTCCAATAAAAGAACCGCTTATAACACGAGGTAAACCACAAAATAAACTTTCGGGAGCAAAATTTAATTTATTCCAAATAGGTAAAAAACTTAAAAGCCACGTTGAAATAAGAATAACCCAAAAACTAAAAGGAAAATTTTTATTACGTTTAATTAAAAATTTATTGAATTGAACCGAAAAAGATAAAATTAAAGCACCGATCCAAATTCCTAAAGTTAAATCATCGATGCCCAATATTTTAGATAACCATAAACCGCCAGCGATGGAAACAGCGCAAACTGGTCCACACATATTAGTAATTTTTAATTTTTAATTTTTAAATAATTTCTTAATTTTT
>JBAMLJ010000061.1:0-7939 GCA_039793615.1 bacterium | reverse complement strand
GTGCCGGAGGGCGGAATCGAACCACCGACGCCGTGCTCTTCAGGCACGCGCTCTACCACTGAGCTACTCCGGCAATGATTTGTTTCTTTAATTTATTTTCAATGTATATTTTATTTTGTTACTAGCGCTGACGCGCTCTTCCTGGGAAAATTCTTTTTAATTTAAATTTGATATTAAGGTATTTTCCCGTTAAAAATTAATTTGTAATAAAAAGATATTAGCAATTTTTAAAGAAAATGTAAAGAAAGAATTAAGTGCGCGCGTCCCGACTCGAACGGGAGACCTTCTCGGTGTAAACGAGACGCTCTACCAGCTGAGCTACGCGCGCGAAAATTATTACTGATATTTTTTATTTTAAACGAGAAGTGGACCAGATGGGATTTGAACCCACAACCTCCTCCATGCCATGGAGGCGCGCTGCCAAATTGCGCCACTGGCCCATTTATAAATTTTTTAATTAAAACCATTTTATCAAGATTTTTCTTTATTTTCAAGCAATTTTTTGATAAAATACATAATAATAAGTTTACTAATAAAAATTCAAAATTATCTTTGCCCCTATAGTTCAACGGATAGAACAAGGGACTCCTAAGCCCTAGATCTCCGTTCGATTCGGAGTAGGGGCACTTTTATCAGATAAAATTAAAATTAAAATTAAAAAATGGAGGGTTGGCAGAATGGCATTGCGCCGCTCTCGAAAAGCGGTGCCCGTAAGGGCTTGGAGGTTCGAATCCTCCACCCTCCGCCAATTTATAATTTCGATTGATATTTAAGTAATTATTTTTTAATTAATCTTTTGCTAAAACTAAACCAATGATTCTTTGTGCACCGTTTTGTTTTAAAATTTTAGCTGCCTCATTTAAAGTGGCGCCGGTTGTATAGACATCATCAATTAATAAAATTGTTTTATTTTTAATTAAGGGGACAAAATTTTGATTAATTTGAAAAATATCTTTTACATTTAAAAAACGTTCTTTATACGAACAATTGACTTGTGGGAGATTATTTTTGATTCGTATAAGGATTTTATCATAATAAGGAATTTGGAAAGCTAAACTTATTTGTTTTGCTAATAATTCAACTTGATTATAGCCTCGTTTTAATTTTTTAAAGTAATTTAAGGGAACAGAAATAATAATAAGATTTTGTTTTTGTTGAGAAAGTAAATTTTGAAAATACAAACTTTGCTTTAAGAATTCAATCATTAATTTCGAAAGGGGTAATGATAGGCTAATTAGATTGTTGTATTTAAAAGCATGGATGGTATTTTTAACTATCGGATTTTGATAAGAAGTGGCTATTCCTAAAATATGAATAAATAAATTTTTCTTTTTAAAATCATGATGATGAGATTTTGTAATGATTTTGTTACAATAAGGGCAAATAAATTCTTGATTAAGAGAAATTTTTTGATAGCAATTAATACATAGAGGATAAGGATTGTCTGATTCCTTTTTGCAGAAAATACATTGCCAGGGAAAAAGTAAATCTAGAAAATTGTGATATAATAACTTTAAATAAATAAAAAAACGGTGGAGCATAAGAATAAAATTCTAAATAACAAAAAGAAGTATTGAGTATAAAGGTTTAAAGATTTAAAATTTAAAATTAAAAATTAAGTGAAATTGTTTGAAATTGATTTTAAATTTGATATACTGTTAGTATAACACTATGGGATTATTTGGATCAAATATTTCTTTAGGAATTGATATTGGAACGACATCAATTAAAATTGTTGAATTGAAATATTTCCAAGGAAAAACAGAATTATCCAATTATGGCATTTTAGAAAAATATGGACATTTAGAAAGAATTAACGATGCGATTCAAACATCTTCTTTTAAAATTTTAGAAGAAAGTACTGCTTTAATGATTAAAGATTTGTTAAAAACAAGTAAAATTGAATCGCGTCCTACTTTTATATCTTTACCTGCTTTTAACGGTTTCGTAGTTGTGGCAGATTTTCCTTATATGAGCCCCAAAGAGTTAGCAAAAGCTGTAAAACTTCAGGCACCCCAATATATTCCAATGTCAATCAATGAAATAACTTTAGATTATCAAGTAATAGAAAGTTCTAATGAATATTTAAAAGTATTAATTATGGCAGTGCCAACTGAAATTATTACTCGCTATGTAAAAGTGGCACAACTGGCAAAATTAGATTTAAAAGGTTTAGAATTAGAATCAGTGGCAGTAGCAAGATTGTTTGGATTAAAAGAAAAAGAACCGATAGCTTTAGTTGATATCGGAGGAAGAAGTACCTCTATTAGTATTATTGACAATGGCTCTTTAAGGCAAATACGGAGTATTGATGTAGCAGGGGGAGATTTAACTCAAGTAATTGCGACTGGTTTAGGGATTAATCCTTTTAGAGCTGAGGAAATAAAAAAATCATATGGTTTAAATATTGAATATCAGGGTGAATTAGCAATTTTAAGATTATTAACTCCCTTATTAGATGTTATTACGAGAGAAACAAACAAAGTAATTAATAATTATTATCTTCTAACAAAAAGAAAAGTGGAGAAAGTATTTTTAACTGGTGGCGGTGCTAATTTGTTAGGTATTACTGATTATTATTCCAAGACTTTATCAATACCTGTTTTTAAAGTTGATCCTTTTAATATGGGTTTAATTTCTTATCATCCGAAACTAGCCCCGATTATTGCTGAAATCGGTTCTAATTTAACAACAGCTTGTGCTGTTGCTTACAATAAAATTTCGTAATATTATTTAATAGTTGTTTGACTTTTAAAAAAATGTTATAATAAATTTAGTAAATAAATTTATGTCACAATTTGTTGATTATTCTTCATTAACTCCTCCACCTTTACCACCAGCTTGGCCCAAAGGTTTATTAACTTTTGCTATTATTATTTTTCTTTTTGTAATAGGTGGTACTTTTGGTTTGGGTTCGTATATTAAAATAAAAACTGAGGATTTAAACGAAATTAATAAAAATATTGATAATATTAGACTTACTTTTTCAAAAGAAGATGAACAAAAAATCGCTCTTTTTGAAAAAAAATTAAATAATTTAAAAAATCTTTTGAATAATCATATTCATTTTTCTAAAGTGATTGCTTTTTTAGAAAAAAATACTCATCCTCAGGTATATTATACTGATTTAAATTTTGATTTAACTAATAATACCTTAAAATTAGAGGGGGTTGCTTTAAATCAACAAGTTTTAAGTGAGGCAATCAGTGGCTTTAGCAATAATCCCGCTGATATCAAAACTATTATTGTAAGAAGTATTAAGACAAATGAAAATAATACTGTAAGTTTTAACATCGAATTAATTCTTCAGCCACAGTTATTAAAATAAATTTTTATTAAAATAAGTTTTTTATGAGAGAAACTACTAAACAAAATTTATCAATTTTATTTATCACTATTCTTTTTGGGGGAACGATTTTTATTTTTATGAATTATACTAAAACAGAAATTGATACTTTAAGACAAACATTAATTTCAATTGAGGAAAGTAAACAAAAATTACAATTATTAGAAGGATATAAAGAGAAATTTAAGTTACTTTTAAATGCTTACGAGTCTTCAAGGCAACAAGTAGATTTAATTAACAATGCTATCCCAGATAATAGTCAAACAGCCCAAATTATTGCTTTATTAAACGCAATTAACCAGAAAGCAGGCGTGAAAACTGGTTTTATTAATTTTTCTGAACAAACTAACGATAATTATGGAATTATTAATATCAATACTAATTTTGTTGCTTCTTATGAAGGGTTAAAAAATTGGCTTGAAGAAATAGAAAAAGAATTGAGATTATTAGATTTAGAGCAAATTTCAATTAAACCAGTAGGTGTTTATTCGATTATTACTACTACCAAAAAAGGAGCAAAAACATCAACTGGCGTTCAGCCGTTATTAAATTGCAATGTTTCTTTAAACGCTTATTATCAAATTTAAAAACTATGGCTATTGAAATTAAACAGCAAAAAAATAATAATACTCCCATTATTGTTATTTTAATTTTAATAATTATTATTGGTGTAGGTTATTTTATTTTTAAAGATTTCTTTAGATTGCAGGATTTCATTAGGGTTCCTAAACCAGAAGAAGTTTTACCATCCAAAGAGGCGACTCAGCTTAGCAAAGCAACATTAGATATCAATAAAATTTCTAATGATTCCTTGTTTCAGGTTTTAACAAGTCATATTCAATGGCCTTTGCCGCCGGTTCAATTAGGAAAAACAAATATTTTTAAACCCTAAAAAGTTTTGCTATTTTGTTTCCATAAAGTTTTATGATTCAAGAAGAACTTTTTTTATCTCATCTTATTCAAAGAAAAATTATCACTCCTCAGCAAGCTCAACAAATTTTATCAGAAGTACAAACTACAAACAAAAGAGCAGAAGAAATATTAATTGATAAAAAAATTATTGATGATAAATTAAGCGCTCAAATTAAGAGCGAAATTTTTAAATTACCACTAAAATTTTTTGATAATAAAATTCAAATTCCTCAAAATGTTTTAAATTTAATTCCAGAAGATACCGCCAGAACTTATAAATTTATTGCTTTTCAGAAAGAAGATAATCGTTTGAGTATTGGCATGGTTTATCCTGATGATATTAAAGCCCAAGAAGCGGTTAAATTTATTGCTGCCAAATTAAATGTAGATGTTGCTGTTTTTATTATTACTCTTTTCGATTTTAAAAATATTTTAAAGCAATACCAAACTTTTAATGAGGAATTTAATAAACTAATTGAAGATTTTCAAAAAAGATATGGTGCGGTAAAACAGCAAAAAACATCTTTTCAATTAGTTGATTTGGAATCTACTCAAGGGGTAGTGGCAGAGGAAGCTCCTATTGTGAAATTATTTGCTTCAATTTTAAAATATGCAGTAAGATCGAGGGCTTCTGATATTCACATTGAACCTGAGAGAAATAAATTAAGAGTGCGATTACGTATTGATGGTATTTTAGCCAATAGTTTATTTTTACCATTACAAATTCATCCCGCTATTATTAGCCGCGTAAAAATTATGGCTAATTTAAAAATTGATGAAACAAGAATGCCCCAAGACGGTCGTTTTTTTTCAATTATTGATGACAAAGAGATAGATTTTCGTGTTTCAACTTTTCCTACTGCTTTAGGAGAAAAAATTGCAATTAGAATTTTAGATCCTACTGTTGGTTTAAAAACAATACATGAATTAGGTTTAGAGGGTAAAAATTTAACCATTTTAGAAGAAGAAATTCAAAAACCTTATGGAATGATTTTAATTACTGGTCCTACAGGAAGTGGTAAGACTACTACTTTATATGCCCTACTTCAACAGTTAAATCAGGATAAAGTGAATATTATTAGTTTAGAGGATCCAGTAGAATATACAATTGAGGGAATAAATCAATCGCAGGTTTTACCAGAAATTGGATATACTTTTGCTCGTGGTTTAAGACAGATTGTTAGGCAAGATCCTGATATTATTCTAGTTGGTGAGATTCGTGATAATGAAACCGCAGAATTAGCAATGCAATCAGCGCTAACAGGACATTTAGTTTTATCGACTTTGCACACTAATAATGCTGTCGGTGTAATTCCGCGTTTAATTGATTTAGGAGTTGAAAAATTTTTAATACCATCAGCTTTAAATTTAATGATTGCTCAAAGATTAGCAAGAAGATTATGTAATGATTGTAAAGAAAGAGTATTAGCTAATTCAGCTGAGCAAGCTATTATTGAAGAAGCTTTAAGTACTCTACCTAAAGAAATTAAAGAGAGTTTACCTTATAAACCTCCTTATTATATTTATAAATCAAAAGGTTGTCCTGCTTGTAATAATAAAGGTTATTTGGGAAGAATTGCTATTTTTGAAATGTTAAGAATGACTCCTGAATTAGAGCAGATTATTCTTACCCAACCTTCTCAAGAAAGATTAATGGCAGAAGCCAAACGCCAAGGCATGATTACCTTACGCCAAGATGGAATCATAAAAGTTTTAGAGGGGCTTGTATCTTTAGAAGAAGTTTTAGCCATTACGGCGAAATACTAAAGAGGTGGTAATAAACACCTCTTTTTTAAATTATGCTTTAAATTATGCTAAACAAGGAAAAAGAATCAAAAACATTTTATTACTACCGCTTTAGATCCTAAAGTGGCCAATGAATTAGGAATTTAGTGTACAATTATCATTAATTAAATGCCTTGATAAAGGCAGTTTTTTATGATTAAATTGAGGTAGTTAATATTTAGTGAATATAAATATGAATTTACGCGAGAAACAAAAAAAATTAAAAATTGGAATTATTAATTATAATTTAGAATCTCAATGGCATTCTTCCGAAATTATAAATCAGTGGCGTAAAAAAATCATTAAATATTTTCCTCAAGGGTTATATGATCCTCAAAATTTAGAACATCAAGTATTATTCCGTCTAACAACTTTTGATCCCAAAGAAATAAACGAAGAGATTATAAAAATGGTGGTGGAGGAACAGTATTTGATAATCCAATCAACTTTAGAAAAAACTAATTGTGATTTGGAATATGTTTTTAGAGGATTAAGCGGTAAATATAAAGATTTGAATATTAAAGATAGGCTCACTTTACATAAAGATAACAAAAATAATAAATTATTAGCCATAAATAAAAATAGAAGTTTTGAAGTTGAGTTTAAAGAAGTAGATGATGAAAAAATTATAAATTTATTTACTCAAGAATTTCATTACATTCATAATTTAAGAGCTAAGGGTCAAACTTTTGGTTTATTTTTTAAAGGCGATAAAATTCCCTTTGCGATAGAAACAACGGAGTCATCAATTCTCGCCAAAGAATACAAACGCGAGGCTCTTTTAGCCCACGGCATTGACCCCAACAAAGCTGTTGAATTAACAAGATTATATTGTCTGCCAGGAAGCCCTAAAAATTCTATTTCCTTAATGGATGGTTTAATATCTAAATATTATCAAGATAAGGGAGTAGAGGCTTTGTTTACTACAACTATGCCGATGTATGCGAAATCAAAAGCTACTACCATCTCCGGTGGCATTAATAAGGTTCTTTTGGTAAAAGACCTAAGGCATACTTTTATCGAAGAAAGAATTAAAGATAAAACTGTTTATAGGCATGTGATAAAATTATCTGAAGATTTAAAAGGTAGTAAAATTATCACTACCCATCCGAATTTTCCCAAAATGTTGGTAGTAGAAGTATATAAAATTTTGAATAAACCCACTTTAGAGGAATTAGATATTTTAAGAGATAAAAATAAAGTAATTTATGTTCCCCTAGAAAGAAGAGACCCTAAAAAAGAAATAGAAATAAAATTTAAAATTAATTGCTTAGATGAACTATTGGCCCAATTGAATAAAAATTGTTGTTTTGTCAAGACTTTATACATTAGAGATATTATTTATGGTACAGGAATTGGCCCGGCTGAGAAAAAATTTAGACTAAGAATAGAAAATTCAATGGAGAACATTAATTATGAAGTCGTATCGAAATATAAAATTCAAGAACATGGTAAATTTGTCGCCTCTATAGAGGAAATTTTTTATAAAGGAGACAATAAAGAAAATGCCATTTCTACTATTAAAAAATTTGGTAATTATAATGAAGAAAATTCATATGAGAAAATAAGATTAGTCTACGAGAATAATGGTTTAGAATTTGATGTAGATATTTATCCTTATGGAGTGATATTAGAAATAGAAGGAGACATTGAGACAAGCAAGGAATTTATAAATAAACTAGGTTTCAATTTAAATGAGGCAGCAAAGGAGAATGCAGATGAATTATTTTTAAAATGGGCTCAAAAATGGAAATTACCAGAATTTTGGGAAATAAGATTTGGTTTAACAGGAAAGAAATAATGCCTAGTTGATCTAAATATCTTGACAAAGCCAGTTTTTTATGCTTAAATTGAGGTAATTAAAAGAAGTACAGTACCTTGAAAAATATCCTTCTA
>JBAMLJ010000060.1:0-8051 GCA_039793615.1 bacterium | reverse complement strand
GCAATACACCGCATTCGCATTGCGGAGATGCGAGTTCGATTCTCGCTGAGTCCACTTTTAAATTTTATTATGTCAAAACCATTAACTTGGGTAGAAATCAACAAGTCAGCTCTTAATTATAATATCGCTCAATTCCGAAAATTAATTGGCCCTGATAAATTACTAATGCCGGTAATTAAATCTAATGCCTATGGCCATGGTTTTTTAGAAGTAGCCCAAATTCTTAATCAGAATAAAGAAGTTGACCGAATTTGTGTAGTTAGTTTAGATGAGGCGATTAAATTAATTAATGCCAAAATTAAAAAACCAATTTTAATTATTGGTTTTTATAATTTAGATAAAAATTTATTAAAAAGGGCTATTCAAAATAATGTTATCTTTACTTTATATGATTTAAAACAGGCTGAAGTTTTAAATAATATTGCAAAACATTTACATAAAAATGTCAAGATACATTTAGAAATTGATACTGGCGCTTCTCGCACTGGCATTCTTCCAGAAGATACTCTAATGTTTCTTAAAAAATTAAAAAAATTTACTCATTTAGAGCTGGAGGGTATTTGGAGTCATTTTGCTTCCAGTGAAGAAGATTCTACTTATACTTATTATCAATTAAATAGATTTAGAGAATTAATACAAAAATTAGAAAAAAATCGCATTAATATTCCGATAAAACATATGGCTTGTTCAGCTAGCAGTATTCTTTATCATGATTCTCTTTTTAATGGCATCCGTTTAGGTTTAAGTCTTTATGGCTTATACCCATCCAATAAAACCAAAAAGAAAATAAATTTAAAACCTGTTTTATCGTGGTATACAAAAATTATTCAAATTAAATATTTACCCAAAAATACCAAAATCGGTTATGGAGGGACTTATATTACCAAACGAAAAACTAAATTAGCTATTATTCCGGTTGGTTATTGGGATGGTTATAATCGCCTTTTTTCTAATAAAGCCCAAGTACTTATCAAGGCTAAAAAATGTCCGATTCGAGGAAGAATCTGTATGAACTTATCAATGGTTGATATTACCAATATAAAAAATGTTAAAGTTGGCGATAAAGTGATTTTAATCGGTAAAAGTAAAAATCAACAAATTACTGCTGATGATTTAGCTCAATTAGCTTTTACTATAAATTACGAAATAGTTACTAGAATCAATCCATTAATCCCGCGATTTTTAGTCTAATTTTCATTGTTTCACACTTTGTTTCACACAATGTTTCACGTGAAACATTTCAGGCATTAAAAATGTTTCACGTGAAACATTTCAAAGCCTAAAAATAAGGATTAATTATGGATTTTTGGCTTAACCATGCGTAAACTAAGCTCTAAAAGCCAGTTTTCCTCATGGTTAAGCCATTTTTTGATTATTATGCCTTAAAAATGTTTCACACTTTGTTTCACACAATGTTTCACGTGAAACATTTCAGGCATTAAACATTAAAAATGTTTCACGTGAAACATTTCGCTTAGAATTCTAAAAATATACTCTGATAATGCCTTAGTTTGGCACTAGTTATTTGAAAAGTAGGCGAGCAAACTGCTTCAATAGCAATTAAATCAAATCTCCATTTATTATTATCTAAATGATGTTCTGCTAAAAAACTTAATATAACTTTTTTCAGTTTTTGAATTTTTCGTAAAGTTAATTCTTCTTCTGGCAAAAAAACTTCTTTTTTATTTTTTCTTATTTGTATTGTTTTAACTTCAATGAATACTATTTCTTTAGTTTTTAAATCAAAAGTAACAATATCAATCTCGCCCCATTTTTTCCGATAATTTCTTTGTAAAATTTTATAATTATTCTCTATTAAATATTTAACAGCAAAATCCTCACCATTTTTTCCAATAATTATATGATTTGATTCCATTATTGACAAAATATAAAAAATATGATATTATAATATTGCCACCGTTTTAAAATCGACCTCTTTAAAATTCATTATAATAAATTAAAATAAATTATTATCTTTATATTATTTTTACGAAAATATTAAAAAATTATTAAAGGGAGTTGATTTTTTAAAAAAATCTTATATAATATGTTAAGAAAGATCGCGTGCCGCGATCTTTCTTTGTAAGAACTAATTCATTATAAAAATTTTAAAAAATTTAATCAATACTAAAATGATTAATCTCAAACTTTTAAATCCTTTAATTAATCAAATTTCTGAGGAAAAAGGATTACCAAAAGAACAAATCATTGAGGCAGTTGAAGCTGCTTTAGCTGCTGCTTATAAAAAAGAATACGGTAAAAAACCACAAATCATTAAAGCAAAATTAGATCTTGAAACAGGGGAAACAAAATTTTATCAAGTAAAAATTGTAGTTAGTCCTGACCAATTATTAAAACCAGAAGAAGAGGAAAATCAGGAAACGCTTCAAGAGAAAAAAATTAAATTTAATCCTGATAAACATATTCTGTTAGATGAAGCAAAAACAATTAAAGAAGATGCTCAGGTTGGAGATGAAATTATTTTCCCTTTAGAAGCAAAAGAAAATTTTAGCCGTATCGCTGCTCAAACTGCTAAACAAGTTATTCTTCAAAAATTACACGAATTAGAAAAAAATAATATCATCGAAGAATTCAAAGATAAAGAAAATAAAATTGTAAGCGGAATAATTCAAAGAATCGAAAGGAATATTATTTATGTTGATTTAGGAAAAACTTTTGGGGTTCTTTTTCCTAACGAAGCAATTCCGGGAGAACACTATAAAATCGGAGAAAGAAAAAAATTTTATGTCCTTCGTCTGGAAAATAAAAGTGGAAACCCTGTTATTATTTTATCTCGTTCTCATCCTAAATTTGTTTCTAAATTATTTGAAATGGAGGTTCCTGAAATTAGCGAAGGTTTAGTTGAAATAAAATCAATTAGTCGTGAACCCGGTAGTCGCACCAAAATTGCTGTTGCTGCTAATGATGAAAATATTGATCCGGTCGGATCTTGTGTAGGTCAAAAAGGAACAAGAGTGGCAACAATTATTGATGAACTCAATGGTGAACGCATTGATGTTATCCCTTACTCCGAAGAACCAACAAAATATGTAGCTGATGCTTTAGGTCCTGCTAAAGTTAAAGATGCCGAAATTTTTCCTGATCGTCGGGAAATTAGAGTTTTTGTTCCCCCTGACCAAATTTCACTAGCAATTGGAAAAAATGGACAAAATGTAAGATTAGCAGCTAAATTAACTGGTTGGAAAATTGATGTTCGTTCTCAAATAAATCCTAATGAAATAATTGTCAATGGTACAGCTGAAGCAGATGAAATCAATAATGAGGAAGAAAATGAAATCAAAGACGAAGAAAACACTTCTTCAAAAATCTCAAATGAAAGCGAAGAAAAAATACAAAATGAAGAAAACAATTAAAATATTAATTAAATCTTATGAATATTAAAATACAACCCAAGGAAAAATCTCAATTAGAATTAATTGTTACATTCAATTCTGATGATTTAATACCTTTTAAAAATCAGGCTTTAGAAGAATTTAATAAAGACTTAACTTTAAAAGGATATCGCCCCGGCAAAGCACCATTAGAATTAGTTGAACAAACAATCAATCCTATTGAACTTTGGGAAAAAATGGGAATTTTTGCTTTAGAAAAATTTTATCCTGAAATTATTAAGAATAATAAATTAGAACCATTGGGACAGCCTGAGGTTTCTATTACTACAATTGTTCCCAAATCATTAGTAGAATTCAAAATAAATTTTGCCGTAATGCCACATTTAGAATTACCAGATTATAAAAAAATTGCTAAGGAAAATCCATTTTCTCAAAAAGAAATTATAGTCACCGAAGAAGAAATTAATGATACTTTAAAGTGGCTTCAAAAAACCAGAGCCCAAGTTAATCCCAAAATTCAAAAAGAAGAATTACCAGAATTAAATGATGAATTTGCACAAAAAGTTGGTAATTTTAAAACTTTGGAAGAATTAAAAAATAGTATTAGAGAAGGTTTATTAATTGAAAAGCAAGATAAAGCCAAAGAACAATGGCGATTAGAATTATTAGACAAAATCAGCAACGAAATGAAAGGAGAAATTCCTCAAATTTTATTTGAAGCAGAAAAACAAAAAATGCTCGAGGAATTAAAAATAAGATTAGATGAAATTCAATTACCTTATGAAGAATATTTAAAACAAATAAATCACACCGAGGAAGATCTTTTAAAAGATTTCGAACCATTAGCTGAAAGAAGAGTTAAAGCAGCTTTAATTTTAAAAGAATTAGCTGATCAAGAAAAAATTGAGGTTAGTGAAGAAGAAATTAACCAAAAAGTTGATGAAATTATAAAACAATTACCTGATCCTGAGATAAAAAATAAAATCAATCTTGAAGAATTAAAAACTTTTGCTTTAGGAATAATACGAAACGAAAAGGTTTTTGAATTATTAGAGAAATTAAAATCATAATACTAATTATTGAAATTATTATTCCTATCCGATCCCAGAGATTGTAACCAAATTTTAAGGTTACTGTATTTTGTGTGGGGATAACCATCATAAAGGATGGACTAACCAAATAAGGTCCCTTTCCGCCAATCACTCTCCAGCCCGGGAAATAACTAATTTTTATTAAGTGTGGTTCGTAAAGATTCTCGGTAGTAAAAGTAAGAGAATCATTTGTAATGTTAATAATTTTAATATTATGATCATTTAAATTAGTTGCTTTTTTATTATTCTTTATCTCTTTTAATTCTTTCTGATTTTGATAAAAAACTAAAAAGGTTGAAAAATCTAAATTCTTATACCAATCGATTGATTGGTCTAGCCAACTCTTATTTTTTTCTACTAAACGAATTTGAGGAATTAAGGTCACTAAATCCGAATTTGGAACTTGATAAACAGAAAACTCATTAATATCTTTTAATTTAGTCAAATATTGATTAGCTAATTGTTTAATCTCTGGCGTAAAAGCAAGAAAATACTGAGCCCCAACAAGTTGAAGATGTTTTACGCCATTTTTAAAATTAAAAGAGGGATATTGCATACCAGCAATTGCTGCTGTTGGGGTTTTGGTAGTTTCTGCTTGATTAATAAAATGAAAATAACCAGAAACTGATGATTCAATTAAAAGTCCCTCGAAAGTGGGATGATTAGTCCAAATAGGAAGATTTTCTAAAACACGGGGAGTACCAAATTTATCATACTCTCCCCGATATTCCCACATAATTCTTCCCGGTGGTAGAGTCTTTAAATAAGAGAATAATTGTTCTAATTCATTCCAAGAAGTTTTTTTCTCAAACCCCTCATAATTCCATTTTAACCAAAAAGGGATATAGGTAATTGTTTTTGGCAAATAAGTTGTTACAAAATAAACAGCAAAAGATACAGAAATAATTCCGATAATAGCGGTACTAACAATAATTTTTGATTCTTTTTTAATTTTAATTTTTTTAAAAATAAAATTTACTAATTCTATCAAAATACTTCCTATCGCATAGCTACTAAGCATTAAAATAGTCATTAAAATAAAGGGCAAAAATCTAGTATTCCAAATACTGGAATGGTTTAAAAATAAAAATGGTATAGCAGCAGCTATAATAACAATCAGAAGAGGCAAAATCTTTTTTTCTTTTTTAATTAAAGCATAAATTAAAGATATGCCAGCTAAAATTTCAAAAATAATCAAGGAAGGAGGAAATATTTCTCCAAGGTTTATCACTTTAGTCCAACTCATTTTAGAAGTGTAGCTCATTAAGGCAATAAATGGCAAAGACCAAAAAGCAGTAATTCCAAAAGCTAAACCAAAAATAAACAATAAATAAAAGAATAATTGTTTCATCTCTTGTGTTCCTCTAGTAATTAAACTAAAAATTAAGATCAAAACTCCAACTAAAACAGCAATAATTACTGAAAAAGGATGAACAATAGCCATTAAGCTTAAAATAATAAGAAGAAAAGGAGTAAAAGTTTTGTTTTTTATATTCTTAAATAATAAACCAATAAAAATAAAAAAGAGACTAAAACCAAAAGAATAAGAAAATTCTCCTGCTAAAGTACTAGGAATATTGCCACCGTAAATTGAAAACTTTTCTAAGAATAAAAATCCTAAACTTAATACCATTCCCAAAGAGGGTATGGGAAACTCAAAATCCAAAAAAGAAAGAAAGAGATAAATCGCTATTGGTAAAAGAAAAGTGCCCAAAAGAGTAATAATTTTAAAAGCAATATTAAAAGGAATAAAAAGACTTAAAATATCAGTTAAATAATAAAGAAAAGGAGGATAAAAATATAAAAAAGGAAAACCAACATACCAATCTGGTGACCACCATTTTAATTTGGGAAAAATTTTATGACTATACCAACTAACATAATTATGAGAACCAGTATCGCCGCCACTAATAGTAGTATTAGAAAAAACTAAATTCCAGGGCACGATTTTAATAAGAAACCCATAAATACAGACAAAAATTAAAATAATAGTAAACCAATGTAAAACCTTAGGATAGTTCATAATGATGAAATTTTATTTTTAAAGTATCTAAAAAGATATAAAATAAGTTAGACAAAGATAAGCTACTTGGGCTGGTATCTTGTTGACGAACGGAAACAAATCGAATAGGGTAATGCAATTTTTGACACAAAAAAACAATTTCTAAATCAATCGCAAAACGATTAGTAAAACTTAGGGCAAATATTTTTTTACCTGTTTCTTGAGAAAAACCTTTTAAGCCAGCCTGAGTATCTTTTATCTTAATTCCTAAGAAAGTTTTAAAAACACTATTAAATATCTTGCGACCAATTTTTTTAATTAAATTATCATAAAACCTATCTCTCTCTGCCATAACAATAGAATGGCCATCTTTTAAAGCTTTTATTATTAAATCAATTCCTTCAATTCCATAAGGCAAATCATCATCAGTAAAAATAATAAATCTACCAGAAGCAACTTCAAAACCTTTTCTTAAACTCACTCCTTTACCTTGATTAATTTGATTCTTCAAATAAACAATTTTTAAATCTTTTCTTTTTTTAATTTCATTCTCAGTATTATCCCTACTACCATCATCAACAACAATAATTTCTGCATCAGGATATTGTTTCCTAATAGTTTCTATAGTTTTTAAAACAATTTGATGCCTATTGTAAGTTGGAATGATAAAAGACAATTCTAACATATTATTATTATATATTATATTATTCGTACTATACCAAAAAAATTTATGAAAATCTAATAAAATTACTAAAATCTAGTTGACACTTTAAACAAAAAGATTTAATATAGAATAGTAATCAATATAAATTAAATAATAAAAATAAAAAATAAAAATATGTTAAAAAATGAAACAGGTATGCTTTTAGTTCCTACAGTCATCGAAAAATCTAATATTGGCGAAAGAGTTTATGATATTTATTCCCGACTTTTAAAAGAAAGAATCGTCTTTTTAGGAGGACCGATTGATGATGCTTTAGCCAATACGATTATTGCCCAATTACTCTTTTTAGAGCACGAAGACCCCAAAAAAGATATTCTTTTATATATTAATTCTCCTGGGGGTTCAGTAACAGCTACCTTAGCTATTTATGACACAATGCAATACGTAAAACCAGATGTGGCTACTTTTTGTATGGGCATAGCTGCTTCTGGGGCAGCAGTACTTTTAGCTGCTGGGAAAAAAGGGAAAAGATTTGCTTTACCTAATTCAGAAATTCTTCTTCACCAAGTGATGGGTGGAGCCGAAGGTCAAGCAACAGAAATAGAAATTGCCGCTAAACAAATTGTTAAAGTAAAAGCCCAATTAAATCAGATTATTGCTAAACATACTGGCCAAGCAGTTAATAAAGTAGAAAAAGATACGGAGCGTGATTTTTGGCTTACTCCAGAAGAAGCCAAAAAATATGGTGTTGTTGACGAGATAATAAAAACTAAAAAATAAAAGAATCACCTAATTTGACAATCAGTTATAAAAATAGTATAATATAAGTATTAAACTTTAAAATAATAATTTTATGTCTATCGAAAATTCAGATTTTAATGAGTATCCTAACCATTTAAATAATTCTATAGATAAAAGTAAGCCCAATGAAAATCCTGATG
>JBAMLJ010000059.1:0-1003 GCA_039793615.1 bacterium | reverse complement strand
AAATATATAAAATTTTAAAATCTTCCACTGCAGAGATTTTTATTGATATTTTAAACTATATTTTTATAATAATGTCATTTAAGCGGATCCTATTTTTCTCTAAAATATTTAAAATAATGTTTTTCTTTTTTATTTAGTATTCTAAATTTATAAAATCGCAAAACTATAGTAACTAAACTAAAAATAAAAATTTAAAATTCCTTTACCTTTAACATTTTAATCACTATATTTTTACTTATTGATTTCTTAATTTTTAATTTCTTTTTTTTGACTACTAATTTTCCTAAGTATTTTAGGTTTAGGGGGGATTTCACCCAATTCAATTTTCTTTTCAATTTCTTTCCTATCTCTTTCAGATGAAAATCTCATTAATTCAGAATATAAACCAAAAGAATACTTTATTTCTTTTTTATTTGGATAAAGTTTACAGAATTTTTTGATGTGGTTAAATGTATATTTTGAAACTCCCAGATCTTTTCGGATCTGTGAATAAATATTTTCAAATTTTACACCTTTTTTTTGATATAGGTCTACAAATGAATTTATAGAATTGCATATTTCCCAAATAATCTTTGCATCCTTTTTTTCTTTATATTTATCGTACAACTCCTTTATTTTATCAATAAATGAAGAATAATCCTTATTAAAACTAGAAAGGATTTCTCTGTTATTATTTTTTATTACATCTTGGAGAGATGTTTCACCAAATACCCTATTTTGAATTCTTTTTAACCTTACCTTCATGCAAATCACTCTTTCAGGCTCTCTTTTAATATATCTAATACTTCATATTTACACTCTTCATAACTCTTTATTGAATCCACATTTCCTTCTACTTTATTTCTGCATAACTCTTCTATTATTGATTCCACCATATATATAAATAATTCCCTTTCATCATTTTCTAACGTTTTATATAAAGGATAGTTTTCATTTATTTGATATATATCCCCAACCTGCTTGCATTTAATTTTTTCTTCTAAAGGGGCTATTGTAATATTTA
>JBAMLJ010000058.1:0-1008 GCA_039793615.1 bacterium | reverse complement strand
TAGTAGTAGGACCAGTTAAGGGAACAACCATGCAGCGGTTATTAACACATTTGCAGCTAGTGCCTTCTCTGGGCATTACTTGAGGACAAGCTTTACCCTTAATTTCTTCTTTATTGACACAACTCATACCACACCAAGTACAATCACTATCAGTTTGGCATTGTTTTATTTCAGGAATTGGAGGTTTTGGTTTAGGAAAAGGAATGAACCTGCCAGTAATTTTAACTTCTAAAGCAGAATAAATTTGATCAGTTGGATATGCTTTAACGACAACATGATCATTTACTTTTAAATCAGAAAAACTTCCTTCAACAAAACCATTATTTTCTGAATTATCATTAATCTCTAAATTATTTTCCGAAGTTCTTAAATAAAATTTAGTGTTTGTTGTTACCTGAAGAGTAATTGGGTTATTTTGGGATTTCATTAAAATAATTCCTCTCAATTTTTGAAACCAGTTAATATTTTTTACAATAGAAAAGCTGCCGGTGTTGGGGTTAGTACTGTCAATATTAATAGCTGTTACTTTACCAGTTAAAGTAGTGATAGGAGTAATTGTAGTAACGGGTTTAAGAAGAGTAGTAGGAGCAATTAAGGGACCAACCTCGCAGCGGTTATTAATACATCTACAAGCTGATCCGGGTTTAGGCATTACTTGAGGACAAGCTTTACCCTTAATTTCTTCTTTATTGACACAACTCATACCACACCAAGTACAATCACTATCAGTTTGGCATTGTTTTATTTCAGGAATTGGAGGTTTTGGTTCAGTAATAGGAATTGGGGGTTTTGGTTTAGGAATAGGAGCAATTGTAGTAGAAGCGGCTAAAGCAGAAAAAGCAAAAACAAAACCCAAAACAACGCTTAAAAATAAATATTTCTTCATATTTATTAAATTTTATTTATTTTAACTTTTTTCGACCTTTAATTATCTTTATTATTTATTATCTCTCCTTTTGAATTTGAAGTCAAGAATAGTTTAAAACTTAAAACCTGCTTCTAAAAAAG
>JBAMLJ010000057.1:0-1016 GCA_039793615.1 bacterium | reverse complement strand
TAACTTACAGTTAAATTAACAGTAATCTCTTGAGTACCAGTTTCAATTGGCGCTGACACACTAGCTGGAGGAACACTGTTTACACCAAACTTAAGATCTACCCCATAATATCCAGGAGTATAACTGCTTTCAGTCACACTTAAAATTCTACCAATTCGAATACCTGTTTCCCTGCTTAATAATTGAGCTCGTTCTTTAATTTTATTCAAAGCCTGAATACGAGCCTGGTTTTTATAATTTTCTGGATCATCAATCGTAAAGGTAATATTAGAAATTTCATTAGCTCCAGCGTTAGTTAAACCGCCAACAATAGTATTAATTTTTGTGAAGTCTCTTATTTTTACATTTACTGCTTGAGTTAGGGTATAACTAACAATTTTAGGAGGGCAAGTAGTATAATCTTTAGATGATTTATGACACCAAGTATAATCGTATTGCGGATTTAAAGAATAAGCACTAGTTTTAATATCGTCTTCTTTAACGCCATTATTTTTAAGAAAATCTATTACCGCGGTCATTTTTTTATTATTATCAGTTTGAACTTTATTAGCATCAACATCTTGAGTTACTACAGAAACAGTGATTAAAGCTACATCAGGTTTTGCCACCACTTTTCCTTCGGCGCTAAAAGTAATAGTGCGATCTTTATTTACAATATTTTGAGCTAAACGCCAATTATAATAAGCCCACGATAAAGCTGATAAAGAGAGGATAATTACTAAAACAGTTATCATTTTATATAAATTTTGTAATGTTTTTTCCATATTTTTAATTTAAAAAATTTTATTTTTTTATTATTTATATTATTTATCAACCCCTATTAAATTAATTTTTTAATTTTTAATTTTATAACCATAAACCACAAAGGGGTTTATGGTCCTGAACCTTAAGTGGTTCAGGGTTTTTAAACAATTATACTCAATACTCAATACAGAATACTGAATACTGAATACTGAATACTGAATACTGAATTTGCTTTTAATTTTAATTTTATGTTTTCTTTTTTAAATCCTAAC
>JBAMLJ010000056.1:0-1018 GCA_039793615.1 bacterium | reverse complement strand
ATAATTTTAGGATATAACAATAAAAAAATTGATCAAAAATATTAGTCTGAGTTTTCCATATTCCAAAATAAGGGACATAAAGAAAAAGATTAAAAAAGGAAAGGCCATTTAATGTTTAAAAACAAAGGTGATAATATAATGGATGGCGACCTAAAAAAATTACACATATTAAGAAAATTAGGTTTAAGAACATTGCTGGGATTTGGAACCCATAAATATTTAAGAAAATATATTTATCCTAGGATATCCGACTTTGCAGAATATCAAATTACTTCAAATGTTGAGAATTTATTATTTGCAATAACGAATAAAGCTCCTTCTGATCAGTATAAAGGGGAATTTGAAGGTTTAAAAACAGAACTAAAAAGTAGAATGAAGAATTTAAAGTTAAACTACCCTTTAGACTTTGCAATTGAAGAAAATACTGCTTTCTTTCTTTATTCTTTTATACGAATAGTTAAACCCTTAAAATTGGTAGAAACTGGAGTAGCAGATGGCGTTTCAACATATTTCATTTTAAATGCTATAAAAAACAATGGACAAGGTAAATTATACTCTATAGATATAAGCGATGATGTAGGAACCTTACTTTCAAATAATGAAAAACAAAATTGGGAGTTACACATTTTAAAATCTAAAGGAGATTTCAGAAAATATTTATCTAAAATTTTTCCGTTTGATATTTTCATTCATGATTCAAATCATAGCTATTTTTGGCAATATTATGAATATAGCACAGCTTTGGAATTCATAACTAGTAATGGATTTATCATGAGTGATGACGTTGATTATTCCTATGCTTTTCTTGATTTTTGTAAAAGATACAATTTGAAGCCATATTTTATTTATGATTATAGAAAAATATTCGGGATAATACCATTAAAATAACATTTATGATGCGTTTTAATAAAAAAATTCAGATAATGTTTTTATTAAAATTGGGTATTAGGATTTACTTTAAAAAAATTAAAATGATGTTAAGATTTTTTTGGCAGAATCTGTATACTTGAATTTCTCA
>JBAMLJ010000055.1:0-8371 GCA_039793615.1 bacterium | reverse complement strand
AATACTTATTAATTACTCTTTTTAAAAAATTGCAAAAGTTTTTCTAATGGCCAAGTATTAATAATATCATTTTTCGTTGCCCAACCCCTTTTTGCTTGGCTTATCCCAAATTTCATTAATTCCATTTGAGAAATTTCGTGAGCATCAGTATTAATTATTAATTTTACACCATAATTAACTGCTTTTCTAATATTTTTGTCATTTAAATCCAATCTAATTGGTGAAGAATTAATTTCTAAAGCAACATTGTATTCTTTGGCTGCTCTAAAGATTTTATCCAAATCTATTTCATATTCATTTCTTTCATTGATTAAGCGTCCAGTAGGATGAGCTATAATTCTTACGTAAGGATTTTTTATCGCTTTTATTATCCTCTCTGTCATTTTTTCTTTTTTCATCTTCATATTAGAATGGATTCCTGCAATTACATAATCTAATTGAGCTAAGATCTTGTCATCAATATCTAAAGAGCCATCATTTAGAATATTGGCTTCGCAACCGTGGAGAATTCGGAATTTAGAATTTAGAATTTGGAATTTAGAATTTAGTTTCTCTATTGCTTTATGCTGGGCTAAAAGTTGCTTTTCATCTAAACCATGTTCAATACGCAAAAATTTAGTATGATCAGAAATACCCATATATTCATAACCCATTAACCTAGCGGCTTTAGCTATTTCTTCTAAAGAATTAGCACCTCCGTTCCAATCCGAATGACAATGCAAATCTCCTTTAATATCATGATAATTAATTATTTTGGGTAATTGATCGGGCTTACCCTGAACCTGATTAAAAGCTGCCTCAATTTCACCGGTATTTTCTCTTAATTCCGGTTCAATATAAGGAAGTCCTAATGCCTGATAAATTTCTTCTTCTGTTCTCCCTGCTATTCTCTCTTTTCCCTTAAAAACACCGTATTCATTTAATTTTAAACCCTTTTCAATAGCAATTTTTCTTATTTCAATATTATGTTCTTTAGAACCGGTAAAATACTGCAAAGCAGAGCCAAATTCATCATCCTTTACTACCCTTAAATCAACATCGATTCCGTTTTTAAACTTCACTGAAGATTTTGTTTTACCATAATCCCATATCTTTATTACTCCATTCAAATTAATAAAAGCATTCATTACTTTTTCTTTAGCTTTTTCAGTGCTTTCTTTTAAAGTTACCAAGAGATCGATATCACCTATTGTTTCTTTCATTCTTCTTAATGAACCAGCAACAACTATTTTATCAATTTCTTTAATTCTTTTTAATTGAGCGATAATATCTTCAGCTAAATAGTAAGCCTCATCTAAGCGGAAACGTCCTGTCGACCTTTTAATAAATTCAATTGCCTCCAAGATATTTTTTTCGCTTTTTTCACCAAAACCCTTAAGATTTTTGATTTTACCATTTTTTGCTGCCTCTTCTAATTCTTTTAAATTAGTAATTTTTAATTTTTCATATAAAGTTTTAATTGTTTTAGGACCAATGTTTTCAATTCCCATTAGTTCATCTAAGTTAACAGGATATTTTCGTTGATATTGTTCAATTTCTTTAATTTTACCAGTTTTTATATATTCTTCGATTTTTTGAGCAATACTTTTTCCAATTCCGGAAATTTTCATTAATCCCTTTATTTTTTCCTTTTCGTAAATATCTTTTAAATCTTCATCTAATGCCTCAATTACAAGAGCTGCTTTTTCGTAAGCCTGTGGCTTAAATTTAACATCATCCATTTCTAAATAAAAAGCTAAACGAGAAAACAATTTTGCTATTTCTTGGTTAATCATTTTGTGTTATAAATTTATTTATTAATTCTCTGTTGATACTTTCACTAGTTATCCACTTTTGAAACTTGACATTAATTAAATTAAAACTTCCTTGTCTTGTTATATTAAGTATTAGGTATAGAGTATAGAGGTTTAAAAATTAAAAACTAAAAATTTATTAATAACTTTTAACCTTTTAATAAGATCTCCGCTTCTTCTTTTAATTTTGCTAAACGCGTTTCATTAATTTTTAATTTTTTTGCCAAGTAAGATAAATCGACTTCTAATAAATCTTGAATTAAAATAATTTTGTTATCCGCCAAAATTGGTAACAAATCATTTGTTAAAGAAGGTAAAATTGTGATGGGATAAAATTTATTAGAATCAATAACATACTCTAATCCTCTATTTTCAGGATAACGCCAACCTAATAAATCGATTTTCATACAATTAGCATACTTTATTGCTTCGCTAGTAAACTTTGCATTGGTAATAATCATACTTCTTAAAGAGCAATTTCTGCATCCCTTCTGTTGTAAAAAATCACCATTAATAATATCTAAATACCTTGCATAAGTATACATTGCTACTTCTAAATCAACTCTCCCGCCTGATAAAGTATGAAATTTACATTCATTTAATATTATTTGATTATCTTTTTTACTAAGAATATCAATTTCATGGGTGACGCATTTACCACTAATATATTGATTTAATTGGATAGTAAATCCTAATTTATTTAAAATACTAGCTATATATTTTTCAAAAAGAAAACCAGCGGGACCCAAACGTCGCATTGCCTCTTTCAAAGAATAACGCATTCCTGCCTCTGGGTTTTCTTCATACAAATATTTTTCTACTTTTTTAAAAATCTCACTGGTATGAATATTATTATAAACCTCATGAGAAATTTTAGTTGCAATCTTTTTAGCCAATGTTTTCTCGGCACCAACTCGTAAGGCGCTTTGATATACTTTACGCCAAGAAAATGGCTCCCGATTTCCTTGACTATCAATTATAAATACTTTTGCCATATTATTTATTAAAATATTAAATTAAATATTTTGATGGAATTTTGTATTAATAAACCGTTGAACTTCTTCTTCGGTCATGCCAAAATGATGGCCAATTTCGTGCCATAAAGTATCACGGATCACCATTCTTATTGTTTCACAATCATTTTTACTAATAGCTTCAATATTTTTCTGAAATAAAGAAATTTTATCAGGCATTACTCGATTGTAATTGCCTCTCTGAATCTGAGGAGTCCCTTCATATAATCCTAATAAGCTATTTTTTGAATAATAACCTAAATTTTTTAATTGATACTCGCTGGGTAAATCTTCAATTACAATCGCAACATTTTTTAATTTTTTTAAAATAGAGATCGGCAATGTTTTTATTGCTTCACTAACTAATTTTTCAAATTTTTTTCGTGTCATAAATATCTTTATTATAAGCAAAAACAAATTTAATGTAAATAAGATAAATATATCTTAAATACAGTTTATAAAGATTGATATATTTTTCGAGCAAGACCCTTAATCGTACCAGGACCCAAAGTAATAATTAAATCATTGGGCTGAACTATTTTTCTTAAAAACTTTGGCACTTCATCTAATTTTTCTATATAAAAAACTTTTTTCTGAGGATTATATTTTTTAATCCATTGATTAACTTTCTTACCAGTAATACCTTTAATAGGTTTTTCAAAAGCCGGACAAATATCTAAAGAAATAATCACATCAGCGTCATCAAAAGCTTGACCAACTTTTTCCCCTAACATTTTCATTCTGGTATAACGATGGGGTTCGTAAATCGCAATAATTCTTCTTTTTAGAACTTTTAAACTCTTTAAAGTAGTTTTTACTTCGGTAGGATGGTCAGCATGATCATCAATAATTAAAATTTCTTTTTTCTCGCCAATAATTTCGGTACGTCTTTTGGGTAAAGTAAAATATTTAAGATATTTAATACTTTTTTGAATACTAATACCAAACTGATGCGCTATTAATATTGCTCCTAAAGCATCTAATAAAATTTTTTCACCTAAAAAATTAAATTGAAAATGACCAAGTTTTTTATTTTTTAAAAATAAATCTGCTTTAATGCCCTTCTTTGAAAAACTAATATTTTGCGCTCGTAGAGTAGCTTTTTTATTTGTTAAACCATAAGTTAAAAAATTATTTTTGTTTTTCAATGATTCATAAATTTTCATTAGATTTTTATCATCAGCGCACAAAACAGTTAATCTTCTTTGTCCCTTACCTTTAATAAAATCTCTAAAAGCATTTTTTAATTCATTAAAATTATAATGATAATTAGATAAATGATCTTTATCGATATTAGTAATAATTGCTATTTCAGGGTCGAAGAAAAGAAAAGATTTATCACTTTCATCGGTTTCTACAACAAAAGTACTTTTGGAAGTAATTTTTGTATTTTTTAAACATTTATTTTCGCCTCCCAAATAAACATAAACAGGAATTCCTGCTTTTTGTAATAAAAAGCCAATCATTGAGGTAGTTGTTGTTTTACCATGAGTACCACTAATTCCGATAGTTTTTGCGTATTTAATTAATTGGGATAAAAATTCAAAACGGTGCTGAATTTTAATTTTATTTTTCTTTGCCCATTCTAATTCAGAATTATTTTTAATTGCTGAGCTATATACAACAATATCGGGTTTTATTGATTCAATATTTTCTTTTTTATGACCAATAAAAACTTTAATACTTTTTCTTCTTAATTTTTTAATAATATCAGAATTCATTATATCGGAACCAAAAACAAAATAGCCCAAATCCCGAGTTAAAAAAGCTAAATTACTCATCCCCGCTCCTCCAATACCAATAAAATACACTTTTTGAAAATTTTGCCTCATTAATTACTATGGTTATTCATTATTTCTTCTAAAATATCCAAAGGAATAGGTATCGGTTCTCCGGGTTTTGTTACACCTGGATATTTCCAAGCACTAATTATTTTAATTTGTTTAATATGTTTAGGAATAAGAGTTGAAACAATTTCTAACGAATTATTATTTTTTATCCTTTTATTTTTTGCATTTTTTGAATTTTGAGTTTCTAAATTTTGCACTTGAGAGTCTTTTTTATCTTGTATATTATTTTGTTTTTTAAATTTTGAGCCCTGAGTTAATATTTCATACATCACCCAAATTTCATAAGGATGTTTTTTCGAACCGGCTATTTGCATTGAAGCCCAAGTTTCTGGCACAATACCAACTTCAGTTCTAGATGGATGATGCAAAATTCTTCTCACTCGTTGTTGTGACAAATTATATTCTTTTAATTTTGCTAAAGAATGTTTTGTCCAATAAAAAATACCCTCCTGTTGTTTAAAACTTTTAATCATGTTTAATTTCAAAAGAAGTAAGTTTTTCTTCCGGTTCCTCTTTTTCTTCAATTTCATCAATATTTTCTTTAAAGAATTTTTTTATATAATCAATCATTTCATTAATACCCTCTTCTAATCCTTCAACTACCAAAGTAACTGACCCATCTTTATTATTTTTAACCCAACCATAAAGGCCATACTTTTCAGCCACAAGATTAGCTACATAACGAAAACCTACTCCCTGTACTTGGCCATAAAAAATATATTTTTTTCGCATAATTATTTTAAATATTTTAAATGTAGATTTTTGTATCAACCATGTTTTATCACCATAACATCACCATCTTCTACTACATAATCCTTTCCTTCTAATCTTAATAATCCTTTATCTCTTGCCTCGGCCCAGCCACCGACTTCTAATAATTTTTCCCAATTAATTACTTCGGCTTTAATAAATTTTTTCTCAAAATCAGAATGAATTACGCCTGCTGCCTGAGGAGCTTTGGTACCCTTTTTAATTGTCCAAACCCTAGTTTCATCAGGCCCGGTGGTAAAAAAAGTAATTAAATCTAGAAGTTTAAATGATGTTTTGATTAAAGTATCTAACTCTGATTCTTTGGGTAAACCAATTGCCTCTCTTTCCTCGGGAGATAAATTAATAGCATCTAATTCTGTCGCCACATCCATAATTAAATAGGTCCATTTGTTTTTTTCAAAAACTTCTAAAATATGAGAATCAATTTCTTCTTTAAAACCATTCAAAAGATAAATACGTGGTTTAAAAGTTAAAAATTGAAAATTTTTTAAAATCTTTTTTTCTTCTTCGTCCCATTTACTATCTAATAATAATTGTCCCTGATGCAATAAATCTTGCGCCTTTTTTAAAGTATTATACTCTAAAATAATTTCTTTCTTTCCGCTTTTTACGTCTTTTTCTAAAATCGAAAGCCTCTTATCAACCGTTTCCAAATCTTTGAGCATTAATTCTGTTTCCAATGTTTCTTTTTCTAGTAGAGGATCGATTGTATTTAAAGTATTAATAATATCTGATTTATGAAAACACCTTAAGACATAAACAATAGCATCAGTTTCTCTGATATTAGCCAAAAATTGGTTTCCTAATCCCTCTCCTTGAGATGCACCTTTCACTAAACCTGCAATATCAACAAATTCAATCGTAGCGTAAATTTTTTTAGCTGATTTACTTAATGCTGCTAATTTATCCACTCTATCATCAGGAACAGCCACTACTCCTATATTGGGGTCAATAGTACAAAAAGGATAATTTTCTCGTGAAACCTGTTTTTTAGTAATAGTTTCAAATAAAGTAGATTTTCCTACATTTGGCAAACCAACAATACCAATTGATAAGCTCATATTTTTTACTTTATTATATAAAATAAGCGATTTATTATCAAATATTGAAATTAAAATTATTAGAGAATTAGAAGTCATTTCAATAATACAAATCAATAACACAAAGGGCCCGTCGCTTGAAGCGACGGGCCCAACCCCACCGTTGGTCTTATTATAACTTATTTTTAAAAATAATGCAAGTATTTCATCCCCAAATACAGTTTGCTTTTTATAATTCGAGTGTATAATCCCAATAATAAAAAACTAAAAATTTATTAACGAAATAGAAAAAATTTTATTAATAAAAGCAAGCAAATCCGAATGAATTAAAAAATTACATTTTTCCAATAATTTTCTAAGTTATAAAAACTTAGATGATTATTTTTAAAAAGCTCTTATTTTTCTTATATTTTATTAATATTTTATTAATTAAATTTTTTATTTAATTAAATTTTTTATTTTTTAAATTCACTTTTAAAATATTATTAGAAAATCTAATCACTATTTAAATTTTATTATAAATTGCGCCTTTATTTGATTAATAAGATCTTTAATTTCCTGAATCTGATTTCTAATAATATTGCCCCGAGAAGTTAAACTGCTTTTGAAGAATGGACGATTATCGTTTCCAGTAATAATTACTTTTGCTTCAATAGTATTTAAAGCAGAATTATAAATCCCTCTTATAACTACCAAATCATTAATTTTCAAATCATTTAAACTAATATTTTTATATTTTTCATTATTATTTCCAACAAATTTAATGATATTACTTTCATTATTAATATTTACAGTAGTCTGATTATTATCATCTGTCTTTATAATAAAAGACTTATCAAACAAAGAAATAATAGTCCCTTTAATACTTGTTTCTAAAGGAGTAACCGACAAATCTCTAATACTAATAGCATTAATTGTTTTATTATCATCGCCCAAATAACCGTAAATATTTACAATATCACCCGGAGAAATTTCATCAATTTGGATATTATTCCAAACTTGATCATATATCTTTACCTTATTTAAATTAACAATAAAAGGAATATCAAAAATACTAATTTCGATATTATTTTCATCCCAAAAACTAGCTACTACTCCGGCTTTAAGAATAATAATAGTATTTTCCTGCGAAAAATCACCTAATTTATTCAAACGCCAACTATTTTTCTCTTGAATACTTAAAAACTGTTTTAAATTATCGTTATCAATATCTTTAATAAGAGGATGAATTTCATTAGATAATATATTACTATTAGACTCCAAAATAGTTGAGGTTGTTGTTAAAATAGTGCTTGTTGTAGTACTCTCTTCGGCTAATACCTTCAATAACTGAAAATTTCCGAAAAATAAAACAAACAACAAAACAACGAAGAAAAAAGATAGAATATTGGTTATTTTTTTCATAATATTTAATAGTATTTATTAAGAATTTCTTAATAGTTTTATTATACCATAAATTCAAGCAATAATAAAGATTAAACAAAAAATAAAAAAGGAGCGTAAAGCGCTCCTTTATTTTTTTTTATTTGTGCCTATTGACGACGGTTTGAACGGTCAGGGCAGAATTCACATTGAGAGACCCCACGAAGAGGACGGGGGTATTTATCATGTTTAGGATCTTTATAGTCTTCCCAAATCTGGCAACCCTCACAAGGGTTGATCTTTTCTACTAGATCTTTTTGATTAACCTCATCTTTTAGATTAACCTTGTATTCATCTTCATTCATCCTTTACTACCTCCTTTCTTTTTTATTTAATTTTTTATTGTAATACCAGAAGGCTTCTGGGCCTCCTGATATATGATAAATCACTATCGCTGCCAAAATTGATGTTCCAATTAACCACCAAAGCCATACAGTATCAGTAACAATATAAATCAACATCAAGACTGTAGCTACAATCCA
>JBAMLJ010000054.1:0-8531 GCA_039793615.1 bacterium | reverse complement strand
ACAAAATTAACTCAGATTAAAAAAGCTTTAGAAATTGTAATTGGTGTTGTGTTAGTTATTTTTGCTGGAGCTTTTTTATATCATCGTCAATATCTTTTATCTTTAATTAGTTTGATTTTATTATTGGGTCTTTTGAAAATTCGCCAAGTGAAAAAGATAAAGATTGATACAAAAGAGGGGATTGCAGCCGAGTTTAAGAAGAATTAAAATAAAAGGCTTATTAAATTTATGACAATAAATAAAAATTAAAAAAGAGATAAAACTATGACAGAATGGTATTTGCTTAAAATTTTTAAAAGTCATTATTGCAAAATAGTTTTTGTAATATCTTTAATTGGTGCTTATTTTTTAGTTCCTAAAACAATATTTTACGGTCTTTATACAATTTTAGGAATATTATATATGATTATTTTTGCTGTAACTTTAACCTGTATTGTTAGAAATATAAAAGAAAAGGTATTATTAGTAAAAACTTATCAAAGTTCAATTATTGGAATTATTGCTGCTGCTTTGGGGTTAGCAGCTTTGCAGGTTTGTGGTATTGGGGCACCAGTTTGCGGTGCTGCAATTAGTGCCGGAATTTTATCTGTTATTTTTCCTAATATTTTTATTAATTTTTTAAACAAGTACGCTTTAATTATTATCATTATTTCTATAGGAATCCAGGCAATTGCTTTGTATTTTATGAATTGCTTTAAGAAATGTTTGTTCTGTTAAATAAATGAAAAAATTTATGAAATTAATATCTTCTATGCGCTATGAGAGAAAAAAATATTCTTTGTAAAAGGTTTGGGGCTATCTAGTGACACTGTCGAAAGGAAGAAGTTATTGGAGGGACTCTAAAAAGAGAAAGAAAAGAAGAAGTTAACATTAAAATTTTAAACTGGGTTCCTATTGGTTATCAAAAAGTAACCTTGACAGATGGAAGTTATATTTATCAGTTGAGGACTTGTACTTTGGTTAGTAAAATAGGGGAATTTGTTTCTGATCCTGGCGGAATAGTGAAAGAAAACGAAATGATTAATCCTTTAGACTATAAGTAATATTTTGATTAAAAAGGGGGCCTATGCAAAGATCTCTAGAATTGAAAAAAATGCTTGACAAAGATATTATTAGGAGTATAATCTAAGTAGGAATTATTCCTAATAATATTATGATAATTAAAGAAAGATTAACCATTCAGAAAAAAACTATCCTTGATTATTTAAAAAGTACTAAATCACATCCTGATGGCGATGCTGTTTATTTAGAGGTAAAAAGAAAGATTCCCACCATAAGCAAGGGGACGGTTTATCGAATTTTAAATCAATTAGAAGAAAGAGGAGAAATACAAACAATTAATCTTGATAAAACTCATTTCGACGGTGATACGAGTTGGCACGCCCATTTTATTTGTGAAAATTGTAACAAAATTTATGATATTTTTTTAAATGAGGATGATATTCAAAAAATTAAACAAAAAATAAAGGTCGGTAAAATTAATAAAATTAAATTATTATTTTATGGAAAATGTAATCAGTGTTAAATATCAATGCCACGATTGTGGCAAAGAAATTAAAGTAGAAAATGATCAACTGGTTGATGGTTATTTTCTTACTTATCGCAAAAACGGAGAAGAATATCAAATTGTTAAATGCAAAGATTGCTTTGAAAAATCTCCAGCTTTAACTAATTATCAGAAGTGTGAGGTTTATTCGCGGGTTGTTGGTTATCTTCGTCCAGTACAGCAATGGCATTTTGGAAAACAAGAAGAATTTAAAGAAAGAAAAGAGTTTAAATTGTAAAAATAAATAAAACTAAATTAAACATTTTTAATTATAATTTTAATTAAAAAACTATGGCAAAGTGCAAAAATAAAAAAACAAAGAAAAATTAAATTTAATTAAATACAAAACCGAATTTTTAAAAATTCGGGTCATAAACAATAAATGTTTATGATTAAAATATTTACTATTATGGAAAATAATATTGATAGAAAGGGGATTCCTCTTTTAGGAGAAGATTTTCCCCAAATAACTGTTAAAACAACGCACGGAGTAATGGAACTCCCGAAAGCATTCAGTGGTAAATGGTTTATTTTGTTCAGTCATCCAGCTGATTTTACTCCTGTTTGTACCACTGAGTTTGTTGCTTTTGAAAAGAGATATGAACAATTTAAAGAATTAAATTGTGAATTGATTGGTTTAAGTGTTGATCAAGTGTTTGCTCACCTTAAATGGGAAGAGTGGATTAAAGATAAATTAAATATTGAAATTGAATTTCCGATTATTGCTGATACTGGATCAGTAGCCAATATTTTGGGTTTAATTCATCCCAATAAGGGAACTAATACTGTGAGAGCTGTTTTTATAGTTGATGATAAGGGTAAAATTAGAACAATTCTTTATTATCCTCAAGAGTTGGGTAGAAATATAGATGAGATTGTAAGAATTGTAAAAGCTTTACAAATTGCTGATAAAAATGGAGTAGCAATGCCAGCTAATTGGCCTAATAATGAATTAATAGGAGACCGAGTTATTGTTCCTCCTGCTGATAGCAAAGAAGTATTAAATAAGAGATTGGCACAAGAAAAGAGTGGGGAAATTGAATGTTATGATTGGTGGCTTTGTCATAAAAAATTAAATTAATAATATGCCTCAGAAAAAACAAATTTATCGTTGTAATATTTGCGGCAATATTATTGAGGTATTAGATGCGGGAAAGGGACAGTTAGTTTGTTGCGGCGAACCAATGGAGCTTTTAAGGGAAAACACTACGGATGCCAGCTCAGAAAAACATGTACCACTTATTGATAAAACTGAATTTGGTTTTAAAGTAAGAGTTGGTTCAGTGCCTCATCCAATGGAAGATGAACATTATATTGAATGGATTGAATTGAATGTTAATGGTAATTCTTTTAAAAAATTTTTAAATCCTCATGATTTACCAGAAGCAGAATTTCGAATTGAGGGAAAGATAGATGAAGTAATGGCAAGAGCTTATTGTAATCTTCATGGGTTATGGAAATCAAAATAAGACTACTCTTTTAAACAAAATCATCATCAAAAAATCGCCTTTTGGGCGATTTTTTGATATAATAGGGAATATATTTATTACTTATTTTTAGATCTAGTATCCTTAAAATATGGGATTTAAGATATTGTTAACATCCGCATTGGTATGTTAAAAAAAATAACGTTTTTTATAATTATTAGTTTATTAAGTATTATTTTAATAAGCGCCATTGCATTTAACACTACTACTTTTCGAGTTAATCAAAATTCTATTTTAACTTTACAAACAACAACTACTTCTTTATTCAAAGAAAACCAGAACAAAAATAAAGATAATACTTATTTAGTTACTCGTGTTATTGATGGTGATACCATTGAAATAGAAAATGGTAAAAAAGTTAGATATATTGGGATTGATGCTCCTGAAACCGTTGATCCCAGAAAACCGGTTCAATGTTTTGGTATTGAGGCTTATAAGAAAAATAAGGAATTAGTTGAAGGGAAAAGAGTTAGATTAGAAAAAGATATTTCTGAAACAGATAAATACGGAAGATTATTAAGATATGTTTACGTTGATAAAATTTTTGTGAATGAGTATTTAGTAAGAGAGGGTTATGCTTATGTAAGTACTTTTCCACCCGATGTAAAATACCAAGATTTATTTTTACAAGCCCAAAAAGAGGCACGAGAAAATAATCGCGGTTTATGGAGTGCTTGTAATCAGCGTAAATAAACTAATATTTTAATTTAATTATTAATTAATTTCAAATATTTATGAAACGAAAGCAAAAGAAAAATTGGTCCAAAGATGTAACTGAGCATAGTTTTGCTTTAGAGCTAGAAGAAGGAGTTTTTACTTGGAATGATCCCCAAAAAATTGCTCGATCTTTAAAGAAGTCAGCGGAAACAAGTTTGAATCGTAAAGGCACACCTTATCAATCAGCAATGTCAATGCTTAATTTTTATATTAATCGGGCGGGCAAGAATTTGAAACCAGAAAGAAGAAAAATTTTAGAACAAGCGAAAATAGAGTTAAAGAAGTTATTTAATAGACTATAAAATATCTAATTAAAGATAATAAAAAAATGCTGCTTCCTTTCAGCCTTATGGCGTCAAAGAAGCAGCAGTAGTGCTATTTGTCGGCCTTGCGGCTTCCAAATAGCACTATTATAAGTATATCAGAGTCAAAAATGTTTTGTCAAGTAAGTTATCCACAATCAAGGTTCATTTAAAATAAAGAATATGATATATTGTTTATAACCCTGACAGTAAGAAAGTTTCGATTCGATATTCATTTTGATTAATAATTTGAAAAATACGAGAATTTTTTAAATTGTATTTGTGAACAAAGGATGATCAGATTAATAATTGAATTTCTTTTATGAGGAGCAATATCAAAATTAGTATAAAAAATTTATGAGAAAAAAATTAAAAATAGCAGTTCTAGCTGGTGGACCCTCTTTTGAATATGAAGTTTCTTTAAGCACTGCTAAAGGAGTAATGCAAAATTTAAATAAGCAAAAATATCAAGCAAAATTAATTATTATTGATAAAAATAGAAATTGGCCGATTGAGCCTCAACAAATAAAGAAAAAATTTGATTTATGTTTTATTGCTATGCACGGAGAATATGGCGAAGATGGTACGGTTCAAGGATTATTAGAGGCTTATCAGATTCCCTATACTTGTTCTGGTATTTTAGCATCTGCCTTAGGGATGGATAAATGGCAGGCACAAAAAATATTTAGTTTTGAACATTTTAATGTTCCTTTAACTTTTCTTATAACAAAGAAAACACCGAAAACAGAGATTGCAAAATTAATTAAAAAATTAGGTTTTCCTTTTGTGATTAAACCAAGACATGTTGGTTCGAGTGTTGGAGTAAGTATTGTAAAAAACAAAATAGAAATCAAAAGCGCTTTAAAAAATGCTTTTAAATATGATAATGATGTTCTATTACAAAAATATATTAAAGGAAGAGAAGTAACTTGTGGTGTTTTGGATCGCGGCACAACTGAAAGCGCATGGCCTTTAATACCAACCGAAATTATTCCCCAAAAAGAAAAATTTTTTAATTATCGTGCGAAATATACTAAAGGGGTAGCCTTGGAAATTACTCCTCCAAAATTACCTCCAAAAATAATAAAAGAAATTCAACAAACCGCATTAAAGGCTCATCAGCTAATTGGTTGTTCGGGAATGTCTCGTTCTGATTTTATTTTTGATGGAAAAAAATTATGGATTTTAGAAATTAACACGATTCCTGGGTTAACGCCAACAAGCTTAATTCCTCAAGAAGCCCAAGCTTTAAATATTGATTATTCTCATTTATTAGATTATATTATTGAGGCAGCTATAAAGAGATTTAATTTATAATAATTTTTTTAATATGAATTTTCAATTTTTTACTCCATTAGAATTATTTGTTATTGTTCATTTTATTGGTGATTTCATTTTACAAAATAGTTGGATGGCGGCAAATAAAAATAAATCACTTTTTGCTTTAGGGGTTCATAGTTTTGTTTATGCTTTAGTATTTATTCCTTTATTAATCTATTATCATTTCACTTACCCAGTAATTAGTTTTTTTATTTTATTTGTTTCCCATTTTATTATTGACAAAGATAATCTTTTTATTTCTTTTTTAGAAAATTTAAAAAGAATTAAAAAAGAAAATTATAGCGAGGTAATGTGGCGGATTATTCTATTAGTAAATGATCAATTATTGCATTTATTGGTAATTGTTTTGTTATTACTTTTTAATATTAAACAAAATTAGAAGATATTAAAATAAAATTAATAAAATGTATGGAACAATTACCGTCAAAAGAAAATCAAGAAAATAAAATAATTATTCCGGAAAAAGAAATAAACTATGAATATTTTCGTTCTTCTGCTCCTGGCGGGCAGAATGTTAATAAATTAAATAGTGGAGTAAGGCTTCGTTTTAATATTAATAAAAGTGATTCTTTAACTGATGAAGAAAAACAAATAATACAATCTAAATTAAAAAACAGAATTAATGAAAAAGGAGAATTATTAATTGAAAACGAGGAAACAAGAAGCCAATTACAAAACAAAGAAAATGCTTATCAAAAGTTAATAGAATTAATTACCGAAGCTCTAGAAGCAGAGAAAGAAAGAGTTCCTACTACAATTTCTCCGTCAGTTAAAAAGAAAAGATTAGAAGAAAAAAAGAAAATTAGCGAAAAGAAGAAATTAAGAAAAATAAAGCCAGAAGAATGGGAATTGAAATAGAAGAATAAAAGCAAAAGTTGATATTGAGTATTGAGTATTGAGTATAATTGTTTAAAAATCCTGAACTATTTATGGTTCAGGGCCATGAACCCTTTTGCGGTTTATGGTTAAAAATTTGTGTTAATTATATGGTTCAGTTTTCTCGTGGTATTGCTACTTTTGGTTTAGATTATGGGAAGTGTCCCAAATGGCTTTTTGAGCGCATGGTTAAATTATCACGAGAAATGATTGAAGTGATTATTAAAGAATATGGACCCGATGAGTTTATAAAAAGAATTGCTGATCCGGTTTGGTTTCAATCATTGGGGACAGTTTTAGCTTTTGATTGGAATGCCTCAGGTTTAACAACAACCTTGACTGCTGCATTAAAGGAGGCAATTCGTGGGAGAGAAAAAGAATACGGAATTTATATTTGCGGAGGTAAAGGAAAAACATCAAGAAAAACTCCTCAAGAAATTTTAACGTGGGGACACGCTTTGGGAATGTCTTTTTCTGAAGTTAATAAATTAGTTTATAATTCCAAAATAGTTGCTAAAGTTGATAATAGTTTAATTCAGGATGGTTTTCAGATTTATCATCATACTTTTTTCTTTTCTTATCATTCTAATGGTAAGGGATCATGGGCAGTAGTACAACAAGGAATGAATGAAAAAGAAATAACAGCAAGAAGATACCATTGGTATTCGAGTCAATTTGATTTTAATTCTTTGAACGGTTCTACAAGTTTAGTTTTAGAGCCTCATCGGGGAATTGTTGCTTCTAAAAAGAAAAGGGTTTTAAATTTAGTTTCCCAAAAAAGTATTTCCACTCAAAATTTAAGTGTGGAATTAGTGAATCAAAATTTTATGAGTTTGATAAAAGATATTAAATTATTAGATAAATATACAACCGATTTTAGTCAAATGATTAAAGTGGGGAATACCAGACAACAATTAACATTATTAAACTTAGAAAATAAGGAATTTAAATATCAGCCAGTGTTAAACGAGAATTTTTTAAACAATCGCTATTTGCAAAAAATTTTGTATGAACTTACGCAAAGAAAACCAAAGACTTACGAAGAACTGTTATCTGTTTATGGGGTGGGTCCAAGAACTATTAGATCTTTAGCTTTAGTTGCTGAAGTAATTTATGGCGCTAAACCATCTTATGAGGATCCTGCTCGTTATTCTTTTGCTCACGGAGGAAAAGACGCAACTCCTTTTCCAGTTGATCGTGATACTTATGACGAGACTATTAATATCTTGAAAGATTTAGTAAAAAAGACTAAACTACCAATTGTTGAAAAAGACACAATAATAAAAAACATCTCATAATTTACAATTTACGATTTTCATTGAATTTACAATTTTATAATTTTCAAGCATTAGAAATTGATTGTAAATTGAGAATTAATAATAAAAGATTTATTCAATGATTCAAGTAAGCCAATTTTTTTCAATTATAGTTTTACTTTTCTCGGTAATTATTCATGAAGTATCCCATGGTTGGGCCGCTTTTAAATTAGGAGATGATACTGCTGAAAAAATGGGGAGGTTAACTTTAAATCCTTTACCGCATTTAGATTTATGGGGTTCTATTTTGATGCCATTATTACTATTTTTAAGTACCGGAGGAAAATTTGTTTTTGGCTATGCAAAACCAGTTCCTTTTAATCCTTTAAATTTAAAACACCCTCGTCGAGATTCGGCAATTTTGGCTTTTGCAGGACCGTTAGCAAATTTAATTTTAGCTTTAATTTTTGGGATTTTGATTCGCATTTTAATTTCTTTGCATCTTTTTATAAATTTAATAGTTTATTTCCAAATTATTGTTTTTACTAATTTAGTTTTAGCTATCTTTAATTTAATACCAATTCCACCCTTAGATGGTTCTAAAATTTTATTTTATTTTTGGCCTTCTTATAAATTGGAATTATTTTTATCTCAATATAGCTTTATAATTTTAATTCTTTTTATTTTATTTGGCTGGAATCTTGTTTATCCTTTTATTTCGTTGTTATTTCATCTTTTAACAGGGATGTAATTAAATAAATTTTGTATAAAAATTGTTTTATATTTTTAATTGTATTTAAGAGAACAAGTAATTTTTATAAACTAAATTTTTTTATCATTGTAATAGCTTCATATTGTAAGCGTTGTTTTTAATCAAAAACATTTATTAATTTAGGAGTAGTGCTAAATGATAAAGGCGAAGTATTAATGATTAGGAGGAAAGTATCAAAGACAGGAATAAATGGTTCAGTTTTACAATGGACTTTTCCTGGTGGAAAACAACGAT
>JBAMLJ010000053.1:0-1051 GCA_039793615.1 bacterium | reverse complement strand
AGTATTAAGTATAAAGGTTTAAAAATTAAAAATTAAAAAATTGATTATTGTATTCCGTATTCCAGATTCTAAATCCCAGATTTCAGATACTTTTAAGTTTGAATATTCTCTTCTTTTTCATCTTTTTTATCAATACCTTTAGGAGCAAATACCTCTCTCTTTTCTCTGCTAAAAATAAATAAATACAAAATATCTAATAATCCCAGAGTATTTAAAATTAAAATCACTGCAAACCATACTTTTTCTTTCCTTTGGGCTGATTTCCATAAAGCTAACCCTTTCCATATTATTGTCCAAATATAAATTCCTAAAAAAACATTTTGGTGATTCTCAAGATAATTATTAAAACTAATTAAAAATTGAGGAATTAAATAATTATTCATATAATAAATATAATATTAATTATACTAATGGCACAAAAACAAAACCCGGGAATTCAGTTTTTATCATTTTATTATAAGATATTTTCTCTAATAAAACAATAGCTTCGTTAATAGGAATTACTAAACGACCTTTTATTTTTAACTGTTTAAATAACTTATGGGGAATCTCTTTGCTGCTAGCAGAAACTAAAATTTTATCATACGGAGCATATTTTTGATATCCCAATTTTCCGTCACCATAAACAAATTCAGCTATTTTTTTATCAAGAAAATTATATTTTCTCACATTGTTTTCACCAAAAGATACTAATTCTTTTATAATATCAATGGCAACTACTTTACCATTTGGCTGAACTAAATAAGAAAGAAGGGCAGTTGTCCAGCCAGAACCAGATCCGATATCTAAAATTTTTTCTCCTTTTTGAGGTTGAAGAAGTTCTAACATAAAAGCAACAACTAAAGGTTGGGAAATAGTTTGATTAAAACCAATAGGCAAAGCAGTATTCAAATAAGCAATTTCTTTTTCATTATCAGGAACAAAATCCTCTCTTTTAATATTTAAAAAAGCCTCAATAATTTGCGGTGTTTTTAACCAACCATCTTCAATTAAAGAAAGAACCAATTGTTGATTTTTAAGCACAAATTATTTATTTTCTAATTTTTCATTA
>JBAMLJ010000052.1:0-8626 GCA_039793615.1 bacterium | reverse complement strand
ATTCCAACTTTTTAGTGAGTTGGAATCTCAAATGGGATACGCCAGGCTTTTAAGGCAATGATAAAGTCAAAGAAAAGATTACGAGTTTTGAAATAATAGAAATCGTATTCTAATTTGTGGCGAGCATCTTCAAGAGATGAACTTTGGGGATAATTAATTTGGGCCCAACCAATGACCCCTGGTTTTATTAAATGACGATAACGATAAAAGGGAATTTCTTTTTCGTAAAGATTAACCAGTGTTTCTTCTTCGGGGCGGGGACCAACAAAAGAAATATCTCCTTTAATAATATTTAAAACCTGGGGAACTTCGTCTAAATGAGTTTTTCTGAGAATTTTTCCCACTTTAGTAATTCTTGGATCATTTTCAAGAGTCCAGGCTGGACCTATTTTGTTAGCGTTTTTCACCATGGTACGAAATTTATAAATATAAAAAGGTTTTCTATTTCTACCGATACGGACAGAACGATAAATAACTTCGCCAGGAGAATCAATTTTAATTAAGAAAGCAATTATTGGCCAGATTGGCAAAGAAATTACTAAGAGCAAAATGCCAAAAATAATATCAGCAATTCTTTTTAAAGTTTCATAAAAATAATTATGATGGGTTAAAATTTGATGAAACCAATAATCATTAATTAAATCCAAAGGAACTTTATGACAAATTAATTCATAAAATTCCTCTAAACTTAAATAACTAATATTTCTATCGTAAGAAATGTCGCTGATTAAATCTTGAATGATAATATTTTTTGCACCCTCCACTATTTTTTCACTAATTTCATAACCTAATTGAGGATTGGACAGAATAATTTGTTTTAATTCTTCGGCTCGGGCATTATTAGTTTCAAAAATAATTTTAATTTTTCTAAATCTTAAAATTTTATTAGCAAAAATACGCCAAATAATAACATAAAACAAGGAGAAAAACACTGTGAGCATCAAAACTAATGATGGTCTGTAATGACTAGAAGAAAAAATATAAAAATAAATAATGGCGCCAATAATATTAAAAAGAGAAATTTTAAATAGTCGCTCAAAAAATTCTTTGCGATTAGTTAAATAAATTAACTCGTATAATCTAAAAATAAAGAAAATTAAAATCCAGATAAAAAATACCGGAATAAAATACCATAAACCATTTAGAAAAATAATTTTATCAAAAGAAAATCGATAACGAATAATAAGAGCGGTTAAAAAACCAAAAAGAAAACTAAAGAGATCACCTATTATTAAAATGATAATTTTTAAAATATTATTTAATAAAAGCATGTAAAATTTTTTCTAATTGATTAGCTAAATCCTCTTTATTAAAATTATAATTCACATAATTATAACCGTTCAATCCCAGTTTTTCTCTTAAAAATCTATCATTATATAATTTTAAAATCGCTTCTTTTAAATCATTGGGATTATCTGGTTTTATAATTAAGCCGCATTGAGCTTCTTCAATTATTTTGCTTCCCTCCCCTTCTAAATTAATAATAATTGGTTTTCGTGCTGCCATATATTCAAATATTTTTGAAGGAACACTATCTTTTAGTTTAAAATCATTTTTAAGTAGCACTAAACAAACATCACTTAAATTTATGTATTTATTTATTTCTGAATGAGGCACTAAACCGATAAAAATAATATTATTTAATTTTAATTCCTTGGCTTTAATTTTTAATTTTTCTTCTAATGGTCCACCTCCCACTATCAAAAATTTTATCTGCTTATTCTCTTTCAATAATAAAGCTGTTTCGATTAAAATACAAGGATTTTGATCTTCACTTAAAATACCAGTATAACTAACAATAAAATCATCATATAAATTATATTGACGTATTATAAACGAAGAATCTACTTTTTCTGTAAAAAATTTAATATCTGCTCCATTTGGTAAATAAAAAACTTTATTAAGAGAAATTCCAAATTTAAAAACTAAATAATTTTTTAAAGCTTTAGTCGGAGTAATAAAAGCAAATACCTTTTCAAAAATTTTGTTTAATTGTCTTTGTAAAAACCAGTTCTTAAAATTAAATTGAGAAAGCGAACGGATATTTGTTTCTAAAGATAATTCATTAAGATCAACCACTAAGGGAGTTCTTCTTCTCCGAGCTATTTTAAAAGCATTACCAAGATAATAATAAGGAGGAGCTATTACGATCATTAAATCAACATCTGGTATATTAACACTATTTTTATAACTTAAAAACGAGAAAATTAAATCCGAAATCCAATGAGTAAAACAATTATTCCAATGAAATATAGGTCTCGCAACTCTAATAATTTTTAAATTTTGGTAATTATCTTCTCTAACTTTTAAATTTTTAAAGAATTTTTGAAATTCAATAGGAAAAGTAGTTAATACATAAATTTGGTATCCTTTTTGGGCTAAATATTCACAAAAATAACTCCAACGATTGGCTGGCGCATTAGTTTCTGGTGGAAAATATTGAGTGTAAAGCAAAATTCTCATACAATTACCCACTAGAATTTATAAATTCGTTCTAAGCTGAAGATCTTGCCTTATTATAATACAAATTTGATAAATGAGATAACTGTAAATTAATATTTGAGGGATAGTTTTCTCAAAAATTAATAAAAATCTCCAAAAATTGCTGTGATTCAATTCATAAAAATAAAATAAACTAGGTGTCCCTAAAATTAAACCATTAAGAAATAAAAATATTTTTTCTTTCTTATTATCAGCTAAAATTAAAAGTAACGTAATAACAACAATCCAAATAGAAAGCCAACTTTCCCAAACTTCCTTATGATACATAACCATCGTAGTAAAAGCATAAAGAGAATAATAAAGCTCGGTTTTAATGTCTTTCTTAAACTTGAGTTTTAAACTAATAATAAGAAATACCAAAAAGAGACAAAAGATATAAAGTTTACTGATTAAAGAAAAAATAATCTTGCTTTTGTCGTAAAATAATTCCCCTAAAAAAGAATTAATAGAAAAATTATCAGGATAATGTATCTGCCAACCCGTTCTATTACCACTCAAAAATATAATGGTAAAAAAGTCAGAAAAGGCTTCGGGGTAATATAGACTATAATAGCCCAAATAAGCAAGAGTAAAAATTACAAAAAATAAAATGAATAAAGTGAGGGCTGTTTTGTTTCTAGTTTTGAAATAATAAAAAATATTTAATAAAGCAATGGGTTTGAATACCAAAGAAATTATCCAATTAAAAGCATTTAATATTTGTCGAGAATAAGCCAAAGAAACAAGAGAGAAAAGAAAGAATAAAGAAGCGATTAAATTAAATTGCCCCATTCTTAAATCAGATAAAATAGGAAAAAACGTAAACCAAAGAAAAAAAATACTTGTTTTAGTTAAACTATCCGCTTGAAATTTCTTCGTTATTAAATAAACAGCATAAAAACCTATAATATAAAACAAAAGAACAAAAATTAAATAACTATAATAAGCTAATTCTGCTTTAGCAGAGAATAATAAAAATGGCCAACCGATTAATAATGGGGTAACAGGGAAATATTTAAAAACCATAAAATAAGGAGTGACTAAAATAGTTTGCGCTGGTTCTCCATAGATAAAAATATTATGAAAAAAATTATAACTAGCTTGATATACAGCAAAAAAATCCTCCCCAATGGCGGCACATAAAGTATAACCTAATTTTAAGCAATAAGGTTTCAAGAGAAATTTTAAATAAAAGGCAAAAACAAAAAGAGCTAGTAAAACTAGGACAACTTTGACCGATATCTTTAAAACCTTAAGAAACATAATAATAAATACAAAGTAATAATGGTATAAACTCCCGCCATAAGATCATCTAAAACTATTCCCCAACCGCCAACTAATTTTTCGATTCTTTTAATCGGAAATGGTTCTAAAGCATCAAAAAATCCATAGATTAATAACAATAGAAGCCAAAGAGGGACATTAAAAGAAAAAATGAAGAGCTTTTGAAACAGATTAAACCAAATTGAGGCAAATTGTACTCCTACTACTTCATCAATTACTATATTCTGTGGGTCCTTTCCTTGATTAAAAATTTTCTCGGCTCTCGTACATAAAGGAATACTAACAACAGTCAAAACAAGAGAAATAATTATTTTAAGAATAATGGGGAAAGAATTTATTAATAAAGCGAAACCTATACCCAAAATAACTCCATAAACACCAGGAATGAAAGGTACTAAAAACGAAATAAAAAATCCGGTACTAAAAAATTTCACCCAAAAGCTTTTGTTTAAATTCACTTTTCTCATTATCTTATTTTAGCAAAAAAAGAATACCTAAACCAATTAAAATGGTGCCGATAAGCTTCCAAAGAGTAAATTGTTCACGGAAGAAAATTATCGAAGAAATCATAATTAAAGCATAAATAATACCAATAGTTAAAGGATAGATGTAAGATAAATCTTTTTTAGAAAGTAAAAACATCCAAGTTAAAAAACTAGTAGCATAACAAACCATTCCTAAAATATATTTCCAATGAACTAATAAAAATTTCAAATTAAAAAGATTTTTAATCAAATCCCCTAATCCTCCTAAATTCGTTTGCATCAATCCGCTTTTCATTAAAACTAACCCAGAAACAGTCAAAAAAATATAAATAATAATATAGAAAATCATAAACTTTAAATTAAATTAAATTAAATTAATTGTTCAAATTTGTTAAGACACACATCACTACTTAAATTATTTACAAAATATTTAAAACCATTATCCCCTAACTCTTTTAATTTATCTTTTTCATGATACATCTTTAAAACTAACTCTTTACCTTTTTCTTCGTCTTCAGAAATTATACCATAACCACACTGAGATTGATTAATTATAAGAAGGGCTTCGCTTTTCTTATTCAAAAAAGCAATTATCGGTAAACCTGCCGCTAAATAAGTTGAAATTTTTGCAGGAACCGCCGGCGTAGTATTTTTTGTTGTTAAAGAAATAACGCCCACATCACAATCTTTCAACAATTCCGGATATTCTTCATAAGAAACAAAGGGTTTAAAAATTACATTTTCTAAATTATAATCGTTCACCATTTTTTCTAATTTTGATTTTTCTGTACCATCCCCAACAAACAAAAAAACAATGTCTTTAAAATCTCTTACTTTCTCGGCAATTTTAATAAGATACTCTAAACCTTGAGAAGGCCCTAATACTCCTCCAAAAACAAAAATAAATTTATTTTCTAAACCGTATAATTTTCTAAATTTCCCTGTTTTTTTCGCTTGAATAAATATTTTAGCATTTAACCAATGATAAACAACTTCTATTTTACTATCATTTACTTCTTTTCTTTCTAATAAATATTTTTTATGTTCATGAGATGGTACAACTATTAAATCAGCTCTCTGATAAGCATTTTTTGCCATTCTCTCAAAGAATTTAATTAATAATTTATTTTTTAAAATCCCTAAATCAATCGCATTCTGAGGAAAAAAATCATGAAGATTAAGAATATACTTGGCACCATAAATTTTTTTTACTTGATAAGCAGTAATTGATAATGGTAAAGGAGGACTATGAACAATAACAGTATCGATTTTATCTTTAATATGATTTTTGATTTTGTATAAAAAAATATAGGGCATAAAAAGTTGCGCTATACCCCTAACAATAAAATTTACTTTATGATGTGGTAAAGTCTTTATTCTTAAAATTTTTATTCCTTGCTCTTCCGAAATTTCTGGCCAAATTTTATTAATTGTTTCTTTATCTAGGTTATAACGAGGATAGGAGGTTGCTACCCATACTCGATGACCTTTTTGTTGAAGAAATTGAGCTAAATCTTCCATTAATTGAGCTGCCGAACGAATTTCTGGCGGATAAGAATCGGTAATAATTAAAACATTTTTCCCCATAAGAGATTTTTATTTAAAATAGCTCCAGAATTTTTCTTTGGCTTTCAAATAGCGATCTCCCCACCCCTTCATTTGTTGTAATTTTTCCTCTAAATCCAGCATTAATTTAGTAGAAATCCAAATAGATTCTATTGAATCACCTGGTTCGTTGTTAAAAATTTTTTGACTAATAGTTTGATACATATTGCAATAACTATTCGTTTTAGGAATTCTACCTTTTCTAATAATTCTCGAGTCATCTTCTGAAAGATATAAAATATTATCAGTAATTCTAATATTATGGTGCGGCACTTTCAGCTCGATATGATCGCGGGGACCAATTCTGACCGAACCTTTTTCGCTAAAAGTAGTGGTAAAAACAGCGCCATTTTCTAGTTCAATCCAAACTTCAATAGCATTATCTTGTAATAATTTAATATCGAAATCTTTGGGTTTACTAAAATTATTTAAATAAAGAAAATGATCAATTTGGTGACAGCCATTAGCAAAAAAAGTGCTACGAGAAACCGGCCATTGATACCAAAAATATTTTGGCTGGCTAATTTCATAAACAATTGAGTGATAAGAAATTGGTTCACCATACTCTACTCCCAAATCCTCTAAAGCCCATTTATTAAAAATAGAGTATCGTTTTTGAAAGCCAGTGAATAATTTAGGGCCGACATTTTTAAGAACTTTTATTAATTCATCTAATTCTCCATAATCCATGGCTACAGGTTTTTCTACTACGGTATAAGCTCCTTGATTTAAGGCATAAAGAGCTATGGGAATATGAGTATGATTATAGCTAGCTACAAAATAAACATCATATTTCTCATTATCTCGAGGAAATGGAGCGGAATCCCATTTTTGCGCATCTTTTCTCCATACTTCAGTAGGATCGATTTCATGAATAGTAGTAATATCAATAAATTTTCTACTAAACGGAATAATATTAGTTTTAGCATAGTTACCAAAACCAAATACCACTCCTTTTTTCTTATTAGAATGCAATTCTTTAACTTCACCTAAAATTTCTTTCACTGGAGTTGGTTGACTAATATTAAATTCTACTCCCTCTTTCCAATTGGTATTTTTAATTTCTTGAATTAATCCTTCTTCGAGTTTTTTTGTTAATCCTTCGGATATTTCTTTACCGGAATAAATACTCCAACTGATTATTTCTTCCCACCAATGTTTTTGTGGTTTTTGTTGGTTTAATGATTTGTATAAAATTTTTGTTGAAGATAATTGTGGCAAAATTGATTGCTCAATATTAAAAATAAATTCCTTTGGTAAAGTAATTCTCTCTACTAAAGCCGGATGAAATGGCGCAAGAAAAGCTACTATATCATTAACTTTAAACTCGGTATTTTCCCCTGTTTCAATAATCTTTCCAATTCCACAAGAAACATATTTATCGTTACGCTTTTCTTCTCTTAAACGCGACCAAACTTTAGTCCATAAACCATAAAAACCAACAACAGGAAGATATCTTAAAACCATTTTTAAACTTTTTGGCCTTACATAATAAGCATCTTCTATTTTCTCCAAATTTTTCCAAGCTAATACTTGAATCCGATATTCTCTTTTAATTCGATAATAATCTAAAAAACCATCTTGCCATTTATTTTTTACTAAAATTTTCATAAAAATATAAAATTAAAATTTTAAAATATAAAAAATCAATATTTTACCTTTTAATTATACTTTTTCTCTTTAATAAAATCAATCATCATTTAATAAATTATTAATTAATTTAAATAAATCTTGCCAAGAAGTATTGAAATGGGGTTGAAATGGTTTAAAACGAAATTTTTGATGATAGCATTCAATAATTTTTTCAGCCCATAATTTTTCGTTTCTGTAATCTAAAAACTGAACTCCTTGATAATCTTTTATTATCTCTTTAATAAACTCTAGATCAGAAGCTAATAAAGGTATACCGAAATTGGCTGCCTCAATTAAGGGCAATCCAAAAGTTTCTATATAGCTTGGAAAAACTACTAAATCAACTGATTGATAAAACTCCAAAACTTTTTGGTAATTTAATTCTCCTTCTAACTTAATAACATCTCGAACTTTTAATTTTTCTATTAAATTAATTAATTTTTTACTTCCTTTACTCTCTTTTGAAAAAGTAAAATGAACTATTAAATTATTAAAAATATCAGAATAATTATCTTTAATATATTTTAAAGCTTTAATGATTAATTCGTGATTCTTATAAAAATATGGCGCTGCTGGGTAAAAAATATGAAACTTATTATCATTAAAATTTATTTTTGAAATACTATTAATATCAATTTGAGGTAAATTAGGAGTAATTACTATAATTTTATTAGAATTAATACCCAGTATTTGCGCTACTGCTTTTTTCATCCATTCTGTTTGTACTATTAAATAATCAATATTTTTCAGATTTAGTCTTATAAAGAGAGGATAAATATTCTGATAGAACCATAAAACTCTTGTTTCTTTTAAAAACAAATTCCATTTAACATCTTTAAAAAATGGTAATGATTGATGTAAATAGACTATTTGCTTTGCTTTTTTAAAATAAAAAGGCGCAGTATTTTGTAAAGAAATAATTAAATCAGCTTTAATATTATGTTTTTTGCTCCACTTTTTTAATCCGTATAAATCCCATTTGATTCTCTCAAACCACTTTTTTGCTTTAACATCATTAATAATTTTTATATTTTCATTCTCGTATTCTTTTAATTCCGCTAAAGAACAAAATACATAATAAACAAAAGTTTTATTAGAATATTTATTAATCCCATCCAAAAACTGCCTTAAAATTGTTA
>JBAMLJ010000051.1:0-1064 GCA_039793615.1 bacterium | reverse complement strand
GTTTTTTTCAATGTTCTTGCTGGTAGAAATTTTATCCCACCATTTATCCATTAAAGTTTTTACCGCCTTACCCAATCGTTCATAAACTTTTAGATTGAATTCGCTCGGAATAAAGAAAACATTATTTACCACATTTTTATAAACCTGTGCTTCTACTTTATATTCCTGTTTTTTATCAAATCCACTTTTAGCATCAATAAATTTAATAATGTGATTATTGCTCTGCGTTTTCTGAACAATAGTAATACAGGTATCCACCATAGCACTTTCAAAAGGGTTGGCGGTATCTACCAATTTAAGCAGTTTGTTTTTAAGTAATAGTTCCCTTAAATTTCTTTTAGTTTGGATAGTCCAAAAAGTTTTTGATGATATAAAGGCAAGAATTCCTTTTTCTTTAAGAATTCCCAATCCTTTAAAATAAAAATGATTGTATAAGTCGTCAGCAAAACCATATTGCTTTTTTAATAAGGCTTTGTAATTTTCTTTTACTCCTTTTGTAGAGACATACGGTGGATTAGCAATTACTATATCAAAGCCACCTTTCTGATGAAAAACCTCTGAAAAATAAACCTCAAAATCAAATTCTTTATGTCCATTCGTAATTTCAAAAATCAACCTATCAATTTCTTTTTTTAATTCTTGCTTTTTACTAGGATTTGTCTCATTAAAGTACTTTGATTTTAACTCTTCAAGTTTTCTAATTGCATCAGCATTAAATAAATTCTTCTCAACTCCTAAAAGCGAATCTCCACATACAACCTTATAATCAAGATTTGGAAGTGGTTTTATGTTATAAAAATCTTCTTCATCAACCACAAGGGAAAGCCAGAATCTTAATTTACATATTTCAACTGCTCCTGGATCAATATCAACGCCATAAAGGGAATTTTCAATACAATGTCTTTTGATTTCATATGTGTTTAATTTCCTTTTAAGATAAATGGAAAGCAAACTTCTTAATTTTACAATTTCATGCATCATACCTATGGGAAAGGCACCAGAACCAACCGCTGGGTCGCATACCTTTATATCAGCAAGTAATCTGTCAATTTCTTCTGCATTTT
>JBAMLJ010000050.1:0-1084 GCA_039793615.1 bacterium | reverse complement strand
CTGAGGATAATAAAGAATGAGAATCCCTAGAATATCTTTGAAAATGGTTTATCATCTTCTAATATTCATTAAATCAATTTAATTACTGATATAACTGTTTTGCATACTAACCAATTTATGAATAAAATACAATGAAAAACTAAAATTGGACAATTAGGCCAAAATTTTTAAACATAAAAAAATATAGATTTAATATGATTGAAAATTTAGAAGAGTTAAAAAAGCAAAGCCCATGGCTTATTAATTTTAATTCAATAAAAAACGCCATTGAAAATTCAAGTAAAGAAATAGGTATAGAAAACGAAATTGAAAAATTAAAGGAAAAAAGTTTTAATTTTACCCTCATGCCAGAACCTTATTTGGGTAACCCATATGCAAAGATATATTTGTTAAATCTTAATCCAGCTGTAGATGACCTATTGGATCTTAAAGATCCTCCGGAGATAAAACCCATTTGGAATAGGTATAAAGAACACGTTTTATGTAACTATGTTTTTTATGATGAAGCCCATTGTAATTTTAGCGAAAAATTAAAAGAATATCGAAAATTTCCTTTTTACCATTTGGATCCATATTACAAATATTTCCAGGGCTTTTGGTGGTGGTATAAAAAATTAAACCCTCTGATTGAAAAAGTTATAGAAAATTTACACATTTCTACAGATAAAGCATTAGAAAAGTTAGCAAATTCTATCTTTAATGTTGAACTTATATCTTACCACTCCAATAAATTCATTAATGTGCCTAAAGAAATTCTTGAAAACCTTGAAAGTAGTAAATATAATAGAGAACTTGTAGAGAAAGCTTTAGATGAAGGCAAAATCATAATTGTGATGCAGGGATACCTAAAGTGGATCAAGTTTGTTCCTAGATTGAGTAGTTCTAATAATGTTTACAAATTGAAGAGTCGAAATTCAGTAATTTCAGATAACAATATTATAACATTATCGGAAGAAAGTTCAGAAAAAAGTACGGAAATATTTAAAGAATTAATTGGCAATATCAAAGATCATTAATAAGAAATAAAAATAAGAGGAAATGAAATTTATTTTTCTATTATAATCACTCACGAGATTAAATTTTT
>JBAMLJ010000049.1:0-1092 GCA_039793615.1 bacterium | reverse complement strand
CCATCGAATTTTAAAAATAATATATTAAAAAATAATTAATAGCACCCTTATAATATAATGTTTAAATGACTTGTAGTACATATTTTAGGACTTCAAAAATTAAAAATTGTGTAAACTCACGTTTCTATCATTAAATATAATAATATTATAATATAATAATATTATAATAATATTAAACTTTCTTCAAAAACGCCAAACTATGGAAATTTTTTATTTTTAATTCTTTCTATTTCTTTCTCGAGTTTAGGAACTTTAATGAAATATGTTAATAGTTTACCACTTAAATAAAGTGGAATTCCTATAAAAAACATTTTTATATAACTTTTTAATTTATACCGTTCCATCAATTGTTTATAATTTAAATTATTCACGAATATTGTATCTCGAGTAGCTTTAATTCTTCTAATTATCAATTTAAATAAATTTTTTTCATATCGACTTTCTTGCCCGGATTTTTTTGATTTAATTTCTAAACATTTGTATTGTAGATTTAAATTCACAGATTTAAACACATTCAAGGCTTCAGCTTTTCTATAAAAATACACATCTTCTGCATTATTTAAATCTGGATAACCTTCCAAATAATCAAACAATTTTTTTCTACCAATTATTATATTTGAATTACAAAAAATTTTAGTGGGAATTACTAGTAATATATAATCTTTATAATTATTATTTTCATAATAATTAACAGCATCTAAAATATTGAAATATGCAACATCAAAATCTATCAAAACTATAATATCTCCTTGAGCTAGTTCTATTGCTTTATTTCTTCCTAAACCTCTAGTACATTTTAAACTGATTGATTTCACCTTTGGTAAAAATTTTTTTAATATTTCATAAGTTCCATCAGTCGATCTATTATCAGTGATAATTATTTCAAATTCATTACCTAAATTTAAAAGAGGTTCAACTGCTTTTTCAATTATTTCTGCTGAATTATATACGGTTCCACATATAGAATATTTAATCTTATTTTCCATTATTAATTTTATGAGTTTTCAATATTTAAATATTTTTGAGGAACAATCCGACTTGAAGAGTCCCATTTGATTTGACCATATAAAGCTTACTATTATTTTTATTTTC
>JBAMLJ010000048.1:0-1099 GCA_039793615.1 bacterium | reverse complement strand
GATTTATTGAAGTAAAAAGTTATGGCCAAATCATTTACTATCCACGATTTACCAAAAGAAGAACGGCCACGCGAACGGTTAGTTAAATTTGGAGAACAAGCACTTTCGGCCCAAGAATTATTACAACTTATTTTAGGACGAGGCGTTGCCGGCGAATCAGTGGCATTTGTTGAATATCAACACTTGGCGGCTTTGTAAAATGAATTTAGCTTTACGAGGAATGGAGGGGCAGATAGAGCAAGGTAATTCTTATTATGACAATAAATTTTCAGATAAAAGATTTGATTTTTTTATCTAATCCTCCATTTAATGATAAGAAATTTGATCCTAAAAGATTATCAGATAAAGATCCCCGATTAAAATACGGGGTTCCTCTTGCAGGTAAGGGCAACTTTATGTGGATTGAGCATTTTATTTATCATTTAGCGCCAAATGGGATGGCTGGTTTTGTGATGGTAAACGGAGCTTTGGCAGTAGGCGGCAAAGAAGGAGAAATAAGAAAGAAAATTATTGAAGATGATTTAATAGATGTTATTATTTCTTGCCCGGCAAAACTTTTTTACAATGTCTCGCTTCCAATTTCTTTATGGTTTATTACAAAAAACAAAAAGAACGGAAGATTTAGAAATAGAAGTGGTAAAATATTATTTATTGATGCAAGAGAAATTTATACTCCAATTTCAAGAAAGCAAAATATCTTTACAGATGAACAAATTCAAGAAATAGCCAATACAGTAAGAAAATGGCGAGGACAAAGAGAGTACGGAGAATATAAAGATATTCCAGGATTTTGCAAAGCAGTAAAAATAGAAGAAGTTAGAAAAAATGGTTATGTATTAACTCCTGGCAGATATGTTGGCGTAAAACCAGAAGAAAATGATGGTGTGCCATTTAAAGAAAAAATGAAAAAATTAAAAGCAGAATTAGAAGAGTATTTTAAACAAAGTCGGGAGTTAGAGAAAAAGATAAAGGAGAATTTGGGAAAAATATGAAAGTTAGAATTTATAAAAATATAAAACATTCTTTACTTAACGAAATGGCAAGGGTTAAAATTTTAAAAGATATTAGTATTAATAATTACGGAAGATTTGTTCTCTAC
>JBAMLJ010000047.1:0-1101 GCA_039793615.1 bacterium | reverse complement strand
TTAAAAAAATTAATTTCTCTAAAAGGATTTCTACTGAGCTGGATCTTCTATAGGGCTCAAATACCGTTGTTCTAAAATTGCCCTCTCTGTCTCTTGGCACTCTAAGATCATCTATGAAACCATATTTCGTATTCAATGTTTTTGTATATGCCCACGTTTTTGGTTCCGTTGTTATTCTCGATGAATATATCCCTTTCTGTGTTCATTATTGTCTCCAGTGTTTCTTTCACTGTCTTTCTCACTTCTCAAAAAATTTTATCCAGATCTTCCATTTTATTCATGCCTCCTTGCTTGTGATTTTGCTAAGGAGGTATCCTTTCCTTTTACACAAAATTTAAGGACGCTATCTATTTTTTTATCATTCTTTCAAATTTATTGTATTGCTTGTGTATTTTTTTAACTATTCCATTGGGGATTTTCAAGAACATTTTTCAAGGAAATTTTCCAAATATTTTATTTTTTCAAATACTACTATCCTTCCTGCACTCATGCCATTTGCAGTATTGTAATTAATTGAAGCGAAAGGGAAAGTTTTACCATTCCAAGAAAGTGATTTTTAATGTTAAAGGGGTTTTCCATCCAAAGATAGGGAAGGTATAACTAATGTTGAAACTTGCTCAGTATTAACTAGGAATATTATTAAATCATTTACCAATACATTTTTCCAGCTAAGTAAATATAAGTTTTGTGAGCAATATAAAAAGTTTGACAATTTTCCTTATTTAATGGATTATTTTTTTCCTTTAAAATACATCTTTAGCATTTTATTTCTTCATTCCGAAAGTCTAATATTGGATTTTCCCTCAAAACATGTTTATGCAGATGGCATTATCACTTTGCCATCATCATTATTCATCTGGATTGTATTATACATACTTGCCAGGGATAATTTTAAAACGCACGGTAGCAATACATCTTTAGAAAAAATAAAATTTTTCGAAAAATAAAAAAAAGTGGGAGGTGGTAATCTTTCCATTCCTTATAACAATGAATATGTATTTAATAATTGTTACAAGAATACAATGTTTACTATTTTTCCAAAATTTTAAAAAAATAAAGAATGGAGGCAGGCTTGCATTTTATGTACATAATGAATAATAC
>JBAMLJ010000046.1:0-1102 GCA_039793615.1 bacterium | reverse complement strand
ATCTTCAAACTTTAACTGAATCATAAAAACCTGTTGACCTTATTTAAATTATTTACAAGCCCCAGGAAAAAAAACCTAAACAAAAAAAAGCCAGGAACCCAAAAATCCCTGGCCCTGAAAAAAAAAGAATAAAAGATCATACTATTTGCTTTCCAAAGACTCTTTACAACCTATAAATTCTTTTAAAATTTTATCCAAATCACCATTTAAAAGCTCATACTTAAACTTTTTTCCATCCTTATATAAAAATAAACAATCACAAAAATAAACATCTTTTTTATACCAATCAAAAACTATATAATCAACTCCACCTCCTATATTATGAACCTCTAACATACTACCTCCAAAAATAAAAACCGGTTCAGAATACACATAACCATTTTCATCTTCACCAATAACTTCTTTTAATACTATAATACCATTACTCAATTTAAAATCCTGCACATAAGAACTGTTCCAAGATAAAATAGAACGCCCTATAAAATAAGCTAGAAAACCATCAAAATAACTTCTATTTAACATATCAACACCTCCTATTTTTAATTTTTAAAATAATCTTAAAGAACTAAACAAAAAAAAACAAGAACGAAAAAAAACAATAAAAGCTAATTATAAATGAATTTTACAATTTTACTGAATATTTTTATGAATTTCACAAAAATTTAATGAATCACAAAAAAAACCAAGAACAACTGTTAATCTCTCCCTTTCATCATAAAAACACACACCCCGGAATGGTAATCCTTCATAATCACCTTCAAATTCTATAATACTATCCACCGAATCAAAAACTTCAATATCATCAAATATCCTTTCAAGATACTTTAACAACTTCTCCATAAAAACCCCCTGTAAGACAAAATAAAAACATTGGCAAGCCTTACGGCTTGCTTGCTTGCTGCTCCGCCCTCAATGGCTCCGCAGCAAGCCCTTTATTCTCTGCACGGTAAAGTGGATTCTCCACCGGCCGAGACTGAATATTGGATAGTTCCTGTTTATACTGCATATAACCCGCATTAACTCCTAAATCCAAACCGTAACCCACACTGTTAACTTCAGATTCAGAATGGACCCTCTTAGAAGAATAAATCAAATAATATTT
>JBAMLJ010000045.1:0-1124 GCA_039793615.1 bacterium | reverse complement strand
TATGTATCAAAATATGCCTATAACATATTTTACAAGTAAAATCTTTAATGAATTTGTTGATAGAAATGATATTCTAAATGTTAAGCAAGAAGGATGGGAAGATATATTCAGTTTAATTAAAAGTGCTGGTGGCAAATTAGGTGAAATTCCTGAAGCAATTAAAAAACTTTTTAGTAAATTTGGAGGATCTAGTCTTGATGATATAACAGTAATTAAACAACTCAAAGAAGCATTAGCTGCTTTTGATTCAGGAATTAAACAAAATATTGAAAAATTAAATAATTTAAATCCTGCAAATAAAGAACAATTAGCTGAAATATTTAAAATAGTTGAAACAAATAATTTTCTTTTAAATGAAAAATATAAAACTTTAGAAAATGTCTTTAATGAAGCTATAAAAGTTTACCAAATCAATCCTAAAGATCCACTTGCACAAAAAGCTATTATTGATGCATATAATGATTCTAAACAATTCTTAAAATTACTTGAAGAATATAGAAATAAACTTGTTAGTTTAGTTGGAAAAGATGCAGAATTAGGTAAAACATTACCTAGCGAAATTGCATCTATTAAAGAAATACAATCTGATCTTAATAAATTAATACGTACATATGATGTTGAAAGAATAGTAAAACAATATTCTATTCCTAAACCAGATGCAACTACTCTTGCATCATCTGTTAGATTTAGTTCTGATGAACTTAATAGTTTATATAAACAATCCATAGATTATTTGAAAAAATTTGATCCTAATGATGCACAAAAAGTTAAAAATTTAGATGATACAATTAATAATATTAATAAGGGAATAGCAACTAAACGTGCTGAATTAGAAGAATCATTAAATAAAATTTTAGAACAATATAAACTAAATCCTGACGATCCAAAAATACAACAATCACTAGTTGATAAATATAAAGAAGCTGATCAATTTTTACGTTCTACTGAAAAATATTTATCTGATTTAAAAAGTAATGTTAAAAATTTAGCTGGAAAAGATGATTTAAGATATAGCGCAATATCTAATAGATATGTTAAACAAATTGAAGATGAATATTCTAGTCTTAAAGATTTAGTTCGTTCATATGAAGTTGAACAAAAAGTAAACAAGGTTGCTCAAGCTT
>JBAMLJ010000044.1:0-9097 GCA_039793615.1 bacterium | reverse complement strand
TTTATTTCCTTATTTCGTATTTAAGATTCTATACTCCAAATTCAAACTTTAAGTTGCGAGTTAAAAGTATTATGAATTTAGAATTTAAAATTACCGAACATTTAAAAAAATTGGCACAAAAATCCGAAGCGATAAGAAAACAATTTTATCCTTCAAAAGAAGAAAATAAATTAGAAGGTAAAAGTTTTGATCCTTTAAAAGAGGAATCAAGGAGCCCTGTTAAGGGATTAATTCATCGTTATCCTAATAGGGTTTTAGTTTTATTGACTTTAAATTGTGCTGCTTATTGTCGTTTTTGTTTTAGAAGACGAGTTGTCTCTGATATTCAAAAAGGATCATTAAATGAAAGAGATTTAAACAGAATGGTAAGCTATCTTAAAAAACATCCTCAGATTAAGGAAGTCATTATTTCTGGAGGGGATCCTTTAACGCAGCCCAAACTTTTAGAATTATTTTTAAGAAAAATTGTTAATTTAAAACAAATAAAAATTATTAGAATTGGTACACGTCTACCAGTCAGTGATCCTCAAAGAATTAATGATAATCTTTTGAGAGTTTTAAGATTAATTAAAAAACAACCTCTTTATATATTACTTCATTTTGAACATCCGGATGAAATAACTAAAGAAACAAGGGGGGCAATTAAAAAATTACGTTCCCTAAACGCAATTTTATTATCACAATCAGTGTTCCTGAAAGGGATTAATGATGATGTTAAAATTTTAGACAAATTATTTACTGAATTATTAAGTTTAGGGATTAAACCTTATTATATTTTTCACAATGATGAGCCGAAAGGAACAAAACACTTTACTGTTGATTTTAAAAAAGAAATACAGATAATGACCAAATTGAGAGAAAGATTAAGTGGGTTAGCGTGTCCGCTGTATGTTTATGATGATCCCAATAGTCAATGCAAAATTCCCATTCCTTTGGATTTTGATTATTCGTTTATTCACTCGCCTCAATTTTTGGACAAAGATCTGAAAGACATTAAATAACCAAAAATTTTAAAGGTTAAATTTCAAAAGAAGTATTGAGTATAATTGTTTAAAAATTAAAAATTTATTGTAGTATTCCAAATTTCGAATTTTTACCTGAGCTGTGCCTAGGGTGGGACTCGAACCCACAAGACCCGAAGGTCATAGCATTTTGAGTGCTACGCGTATACCAATTCCGCCACCTAGGCAATTAAGTATACAGTATTAAGTATACAGGATTCTGGATAAAAAATTCAAGAGGAATAGAAATAAATAGAAATTTATAGTATAATAATATTAATGGCAAAGATTATTGCAATTTGTAATCAAAAAGGTGGAGTTGGAAAAACAACAACTACTATTAATTTAGGAAGTTTTTTAGCTTATTACGGTAGAAAAACCTTGATCGTTGATTTTGATCCTCAAGCAAATACTACTTCTGGTTTGGGTTTGGATTATACTAAATTATCGAAGACAATTTATCAAAATTTATTATTTGATATTCATCCCAAAGAAACAATTATTCAAACACCAATTTTTGGTTTAGATTTGTTTCCTGCTTCACCTCACTTAATCGGAGCTCAAGTAGAATTAAATAATTTCGAAAATAAAGAATTAAAATTAAAACAATTATTGAATATCATTAAAGATGAGTATCATTATATTTTAATTGATTTGCCTCCATCATTAGGGATTTTAACAATTAACGGCTTAGTGGCTGCGGATTATGTTTTAATTCCTTTACAGACAGAATTTTTTGCTTTGGATGGGCTTTATCAGTTACTAAACACAATAGATTTAATTAGAAGAAATTTAGACGAAGATTTAAAAATTTTAGGCGCAGTTTTAACTCTATATGATAAAAGAAATCGTTTAGACCGTTTAGTTGTCAAAAATATTATTCGTCACTTTCCAGGTTATGTTTTTAATGCTATTATTCCTAGAAGTGTGGCTTTAGCTGAAGCTCCTAGTTTTGGCCAATCTATTTTGCAATACAATCCTCGTTCTGAAGGAGCAAGAGCTTATCGCCAATTAGCCGAAGAAGTAATAAGAAAATTGGAATCTGGAATTTAGAATAGAGAATTTGAAAGATAATTTAAATTTTAAATGAAGCGTTGAGTATTGAGTATAATTATTTAAATTTTAAAGACTAAATTTAAAATTTTAAATAAATGATTAAATGTTTAAAAATTAAAAATTTAAAAATGTAAAATTTAAAATTTAAAATTTCTTATTATGCCCCACCGTGAATTTTGGTTTTTAAATTTAGAGCCAACTATCGACAATAAAATGTATTTAAATGCGCTAAATATTATTTTTCAAGATAAAATGATGCAATTAGCGCATTTTTTATTAGGCGAAAATTCTTTAAAAGATGCTTATACTAAAGCATTAAAAATTAATGATATAAAAATAAACATCGAAAAAGAATGGCAAAAATTAGAACAGAATAATATCAATTTTCTTTTATACAATGACCCTCTTTATCCCTCTCTTTTAAAAGAAATTGATGCACCACCTTTGGCAATTTATTTTAAAGGAAAATTACCCCAAAACCAATTTTACATTTCGATCGTGGGTACAAGAAAAATTAGTTCCTATGGAAAAGCTGTATTAGAAAAAATTATTCCTGATTTAATAAAATTTAACTTTGTAACAATTAGTGGTTTAGCTTTAGGAAGCGATACTTATTGTCATAAATTAACTTTAGACTTTTATGGAAAAACAATAGCTGTTTTAGGTTCTGGTTTAAATTGTATTTATCCAACAATTAATAAAAATTTAGCCGAAAAAATTAGTGAAAATGGTGCCTTAATTTCTGAATTACCATTGGAAGCAAAAGCTTTAAAATATAATTTTCCTTGGCGCAATAGAATTATTAGTGGTTTATCGCCAGCAACTTTAATTATTGAGGCACCATTTAAAAGTGGCTCTCTTATTACAGCTCGTTTTGCTTTAGAACAAAATCGTGATGTTTTAGTAATTCCGGGATCAATCTTTAATGAAAATAGCTATGGCAATAATAAATTAATTCAAGAGGGTGCAAAATTAATTAATTCAATTGAAGATATCTTAGAAGAATATAATATTCAATATGAAAAACAACAAAATGTTATTCAATTTGATAATGATTTGGAAAAACAAATCTATACCCTCTTTTTGGAAAATGAGGTTTTAACAGTTGACAAAATTCTAGAAAATATTAAGCTTAACATTGATAAAGTTCTTCCTCTTTTGACTAATTTAGAAATAAAAGGCATGATAAAGAATATTGGTTATGAAAAATATCGCAAACAAAATTAATTAAGATTAATTTATGAAAAATTTAGTAATTGTTGAATCACCAACAAAAGCAAAAACAATTTCTACCTTTTTTAATGGGAAAAATTATGAGGTTGTTGCGTCTTACGGACATATTAGAGATTTACCAAAATCACAATTAGGAATTGATATTGAGAATAATTTTATTCCTTCCTATGTTATTCCCCGAAAATCTCAAAAAATAGTTTCTGCTTTAAGAAAAAAGGCTGAGCAAGCTAGTAATATTATTTTAGCTACAGATGAGGATCGTGAAGGAGAGGCAATCGCTTGGCATATTGCTTCTGTTTTAGGATTAGGAAATTTCAATTATTTAAACAATAAAAAACAAAAACCACTTAATAAACCTTACCAAAGAATTGTTTTTCATGAAATTACCAAACCAGCAATTGAGAAAGCTTTAAATAATCCTAGAGAAATAGATATGAATTTAGTAAATGCTCAACAAGCACGTCGCATTCTTGACCGTTTAGTTGGTTACGAATTATCTCCATTTTTATGGAAAAAAATTTTTCGAGGCTTGTCAGCCGGAAGAGTGCAATCTCCTGCTTTAAGATTAATTGTCGAAAGAGAAAAAGAAAGAGAAAATTTTAAATCAGTTGAATATTTTACTTTAAAAGGAATCTTTTTAAATAATAATCAAAATAATAAGAAAAACCCCATTCAATTAGAAGCTGATTTAATTAAAATAAACGGAAAAAGTATCTCCTTACCCGGAATAACATCCAAAGAAGAAGCTGAAAAAATAAAAAATGAATTAGTTGATACTAGCGCCCAAATAATCGATATTAAACAAACAACTACTAAAAAAGAACCCTTACCTCCATTTACTACTAGTACTTTACAACAAACTGCTTTCCAAATTTTTCGTTTTCCTGCTAAAAAAACAATGTTTTTAGCTCAGTCTCTTTATGAAGGTAAAGATTTAGGCAATGGAGCCATTGGTTTAATTACTTATATGAGGACCGATTCTTTAAATATTTCGCCTTTGGCTTTAAATGCAGCTAAAGAATATATTACTCAAAAAATAGGCTCTCAATATACCTTAGAAAAACCACGTATTTTTTATAATCGTTCTAAATTAGCTCAAGAAGCTCATGAGGCTATCAGACCGACCGATCCTTTTTTAGAGCCAGAAAAAATAAAAAAATATCTCTCTCCTGATGAGTATAAATTATATTCTTTAATCTGGATGCGTTTTTTAGCAACCCAAATGAAAGAAGCGATTTTAAATCGAACTAATATATTAATTAAAGCTAAAAAAGAAAATGAATATTTGTTTCAAACAAATTTCTATGAATTGATTTTTGATGGTTTCACAAAAATTTATTCTCACATTAAATTACCCGAATTAACTAATTTTCCTCAGGAATTAAAAATAAATGATGAACTTTCAATCAAAGATATTCTAATTCAATCTCATTTTACTCAACCACCACCTCGTTATAATGATGCTTCCTTAGTTAAAACATTGGAAACTTTTGGTATTGGTAGACCTTCTACTTATGCTCCCATTATTAATATTTTACAGGAACGTGGTTACGTTGTTCGAGATGAAAATAAAGCCTTTAAACCCACAGAAATTGGTATTTTGGTAAACGATCTTTTAACAAAACATTTTTCTCAAATTGTGAATTATCAATTTACAGCTCAAATGGAAAATGCATTAGATGAAATCGCACAAGGAAAAAGAAATTTAGAAGAAACAATTAAAAATTTTTATCTTCCTTTTAAACAAAATCTCAAACAAAAATATGAGGAAATTAATAAAGATGATTTACTATCAATCAAGAAACTGGATGAAAAGTGTCCTTTATGCGGGAATGATTTAGTTATTCGTTACGGTAGATATGGGCAATTTATTAGTTGTTCTAATTGGCCTAATTGTAAATATAAACGTTCTTTGAATCCCAACCAAGAACCAGAAATTTTAGACATTATTTGTCCTAAATGCCAGCAAGGAAAAATTGTTGTTAAAAAAAATAAAAAAGGCAAAATATTTTATGCTTGCTCGCGTTGGCCTGAATGCGATTTTACTTCTTCTTATAAACCAACTGGTGAGTTTTGTCCTTTATGTGGCAGTTATTTAATTGAAACAAAAAATAGTATAAAATGTTCTAATAAAAATTGTGAATATGAAATCCTTAAAGACAGCATTAATTAATCAAGTTAAAGATCGATTTGATGAAAGAGAAATGGCTTTATTAGAAAAAGCTATTGATTTTATTGAAGAATACCATAAAAATCAAAAAAGATTAACTGGCGAATCTTTTATCAATCATCCCTTAAGAGTTGCCCTGTTTCTAGCTCAAATAAAACTTGATTTTAATACTATTATTGCTGGCTTGCTTCATGATATTGTTGAAGATACTGATATAAATCTCCAAAAAATTAAAAGCGAATTTAATGAAGAAATTGCTTTCTTGGTTCAATCTTTAACCAAAATTAATAAATTACGATATCAAAAAAGCAATAATCAAAGCGAAGATTCAATCTTGCAGCAACAAATAGATCAAGAAAATTTTCGCAATATGATTTTAGCGATGGCGAAAGATTTAAGAGTGATTATTATCAAATTAGTTGATCGTTTAGATAATATGAAAACTTTATGGGCTTTACCTTTAGAAAAGCAAAAAAGAAAAGCCCAAGAAACATTAGATATCTTTGCTCCCTTGGCTTATCGTTTAGGATTAACTGATATTGGGGCCCAATTAGAAGATTTATCTTTTCCTTATGTTTACCCTCGGGAGTATAAGTTAACTAGACAAATTGTGGGAAAGAAAAGAGAGCAATTAGAAAATTATTTAAAAAGCATTGTCCCTATACTAGAAAAAGCTTTAAAAGAAGCTAATATTAAACCTCTTGAAATTAAATATCGAACAAAACATTTATACAGTATTTGGAGAAAGCTACAAAAAGAAGAAATGGATATAAAAAGAGTGTATGATTTAGTTGCCATGAGATTGATTATGCGTTCTGTAAGTGATTGTTATGCGGCTTTAGGAGTAATTCACAGTCTTTGGAAACCAGTGCCTCAAAGATTTAAGGATTATATTGCTTTACCTAAACCCAATGGTTACCAGAGTTTACATACTACTGTTTTTGCCGAAGACGGACGAATAGTGGAAATCCAAATTAGAACTAAAGAAATGGATGAAGAAGCAGAATGGGGCATAGCAAGTCATTGGTTTTATGAACAAATAAAAAATACAAAAACTTATAAAAAAAGAAAAAATTATGTACCACCGAAAAGATTTTATTGGATTAAACAATTACAAGAATGGCAAAAGAAATTCTATAATACCAATGATCCGCAACAATTTTTAGAATTTTTAAAAATTGATTTTTTCAAAGATAGAATTTTTGTTTTAACTCCGAAGGGTGATGTTATCGATCTTCCTGAGGGAGCAACCCCCATTGATTTTGCTTATCAAGTACATACTGAAATTGGCAATCAAGCTATTGGTGCCAAAGTCAATGGTAAATTAGTTCCCCTAGATTATGAATTGAAATCAGGTGAAGTAGTGGAAATAATTACTAAAAAAGGGAAATTACCTTCCTCTTCTTGGTTAGAATTTGTCAAAATGGCGGAAACAAAAAAGAAAATCGAAGAAGCCTTAAGAAGAAATAAGCTTTTTTAAGATTTCATCAAATTCTTTATTGGAAAAAAATCTAATTTCAATGGCACCTTTTTCTCCCTTCTTTTTGATAACTACAGGAACTCCTAAACGCTCTTCTAATTTTTCTTTCCATTCCAAATCTTGGGGATCATAGGAAACATTTCTTCTCTTTTCAATTTGGTTTTCTGATTTATTTAAGGATAAATATCTTTGGGCTAATTCCATTGCCTCGCGACCACTTAAATTTTTAGCTAAAATCTCTTTGTAAAACAATTTTCTTTGTTCGGGATTATTAAATAATAAAATTGCTCGCGCATGACCTTCATTAATTAATCCCTCTTCCAGTGCTTTTTGAATTTCTAATGGTAATTGTAAAAGTCTTAAAGTATTTGCGATTGCTTCTCTACTTTTCCCCAAACGATTTGCTAATTCCTGTTGCGTTAAACCAAATTCCTTAATCAGGCGATCAAAAGCTCGTGCTTTATTAATTATATTTAAATCTTCTCGTTGGATATTTTCAATTAAAGATAATTCTAATTTTTTTTGATCTTCCATTGATAATCTAATAATGGCAGGGACTGTTGGTAAACCTATCATTTTTGCTGCCCTTAATCTTCTTTCTCCGGCAATTAATTGATATTCTACTTCCGTTCCTTTATCAGTTTCTTTTTCGATACGAGTTACAATTAATGGTTCTAAAATACCAAATTGTCTGATAGAATCCGCTAATTCCCTAATCGATTCTTCAGAAAATAAATGACGTGGTTGATAAGGATTTGGTTTTATTTTTTCTGTTTCGATTTGAAAAATTCTTTCTTCTTTTAAAGAAATTGGAGAAGTTTCAAGTGGCTTTTCAAAAATTGCATTTTTTTGTTCTAATTCTTTTTTTTCATTTCGTACTTCTTCTTTAAAATCAGAGCGAAAAGCATTACTTAAATTAGCCAATTTATCATTTTTTTCTTCATTAGCATTATTTTTTAAATCTTCGGGAAAACTAGAAACAGTATCATTAATTTTTTGATTAATTCTTTCTTCGAGAGGGGATATCTTATTAGCTAAATGATTCTCATCGGAAACATTGGCATCTTTTTTATTTTTTTGAGGTATTAAAGCATTCAATCCTTGACCTAGTTGATTATTGTTATCCATAAGTAGTGCAATTAAATTTTTAATTTTTTTTAATTTTTAAACCTTTATACTCAATATTTTATACTAAATACTTATTTAATAAATTACAAAATATTCTTGAATCTTTCTATTTTTCTTTCTATTTTAATTTTACAAAATTTTTGTTATACTATCAAGAAGAATATGGAAAATTATCGTCGGAAAATAACAACTTTAATTTTAACGACTGTTTTAATAGTAGTTTTACTTTTGGTATTAATTATTTATTTAATGAGAGATATTAAGCAAAAGGTAAAATTAATTAATCAATACCAGCTAGAAATTCAAAATCGAAATTTGTTATTAGAAAGAATTGATGTTTTAGAAAGAGAATCACGGGCTGCTAAACCATACGAAGATTTAATTAAAAAAGCATTACCATCTGAAGCAGAGGTATTTAATTTTGAATCTCTTGTTAAATCTTTACCTTCGGCTCAAAACTTAAATATTAGTTTTCGTTTTGGTAATCTTAATCAAACGAATGATAACCAATTTAAAAATTATAGTTTTAATTTAATAGTTAGTGGTGATTTAAATTCTTTATTAAAATGGTTTGAAGAAATGTATCGGCTTCCTTATGCGTTTAATTTTTCTCAAATTGAGATTACAAAAAATTCTGTAGGACAAAATAAAGTAAATGTTCCACAATATAAAGTTCAAATTCTTGGTAATATTTATATAAGATAAAATAATATGAGTAAATTAACTCCAAAACAAAAAGAATTATTTTTAATATTATTTTCTGTTTTTATTTTAGTTATAAGTGTCATTTTAGTGGTTTACAGTTTGACTTTTTTAATAAAAAATATTAATTTAATATTAAAACCAAATTTAACTTCAAATAATCAATCTCATTTTAGAATAGAGGAAGCGCAGAAAATATTTGGTTCTTCAACAAATTCATTAAATTTTTAAAAATTTATTTTGGGCATGTAGTTCAGTGGTAGAACGCCATTCTGATAAAATGGAGGCCGTAGGTTCGATTCCTACCATGCCCACTTGGTTTTCAAA
>JBAMLJ010000043.1:0-1139 GCA_039793615.1 bacterium | reverse complement strand
GACAAATTTTGTTTTATTTATATTATTGTAATAAGAAAAAATAAAAAATCAAGAGACTATGCAATTTAATAAGGCGGCAGTTTTAACTAAAAAAGAACTGAGTTGGAATAATTTTGAGATATGGGGGGATTTTGAAAACATTACTCATGGTTTTTGGGGGGAAATATTTTTTCCATTTCCTTTTGCTTTTGTTGTGATGCCTGAAACAAATTTGGATATTTATAATTTCAATATTTTTGGTTTAAAATTTGTAGAAATTAATCCTGAGTTTATAAAGCTTAATTTTGTTTATCCTGGGCAACAAATGAAAAACTTTTTATTATATATAACTTATAATAAAGTTGATAGAAATTGGATGAAATTAGGTAAAGCTTCAATTTTTTATAATAAGAAGATTCTTTTTAATTTTAATTCAATATTTACGTTTTTTTTAGGTTTAAATTTAAATTCACCATTTAAAATAAATTTAATATCTTCTATATATTCAAAAAATAACTTTAATATGCGACAATTTTTTCATATTATTTATAAATTTATTTGGCAATTTTTTAATAATTGGCTTAATATGGCAAAATGGAAAAATGGAGCTTGGAGTGGTTAATTAATGATTGACTATTTAAATGGTAATATGGTTTTTGTTAAACAAGATAAAGATGGTTTGTTTATTCGGACTCCTGCTTTGATTGATTCTATTGGTTCTAAAATAGACTACATAAAAGATGTAATTGTCAATGATAAATTAATTGGTTGTTTAGAAAATTATCAAGATTTTCTCGTAGATAGATTGTATAATAATGTTTATTACATTGATTTGACAACAAAAGAAATTTATAAATATGATTTTGGTAATGAACCGATTTACGGTTTGTTTTGCTATGATGACACTTTGTATGTTTTTACTGAAGAAAAAATTCATTTTATTACGAAACATATTAAAACTGACAAAGTTCACAATTTTCGTTTAAAAGGTTTTGATTTAGTTAATCCTTATACTTTTATTATTCTTGATGTTTCTGATGTGCCTACTGTTTGTTTGTTTTCTATTGTTGAATTGTTTAATTTTAAAGATGACCCTGAATACAAATTTCATAAAACCACTTTTGCTTCTGTGTATATTCCTAATGTATGGTTTGATTACA
>JBAMLJ010000042.1:0-1153 GCA_039793615.1 bacterium | reverse complement strand
ATACACAAAAAATGGAAGTTTTAATATATGTAGTTCATGATAATGTTGTAAATAAAGTTGAGACGGCAGAATTGGAAATAAATATAAATAAACCTGTGAAAATTGAAATAACATTATATGCAAAAACACCACAAGAAGCAGCTGATGTTATATCTTCATTATCTACAATAATCAAAAAAGATTTTATTGACAAATTAATAAATGCAAATGTAAAACTTATAAGAATTGCCATACGCAAAAATAAATTAGTTTCTTATACAGTTTATGATGAAAATAATCAAGTGATAGAGCAAAAGAATTTAAATATTAATTTAAAATTGGCAGGTTTAATAGTTTTAATAGGTGGTCCTATTTTAGCATTAATAATTTTTATTTTATATAAGGCATTTGCATTTATTACAAATCCTACCGTTTTAGCAATTATTTTATTTACACTTGTATTACTAACATTAATGAATACAAATTTAGGGAGAGCTTTGTTAGCGAGAATTTTAGGACAAGCTAAAAATACAACAAATAAAGCTGAAGTGTTTTTAAAATTTGATAAAATTAAACTTGAAGATGCAGATATTATTCATAATGTTCAATATTTAGCAACTGGTTTTTATATATTAGCAGCTGGTGCATCATTATTAATTTATAAAATGCTTGGTATGCCTATAATGATTACTGCTATATCTTATGCAGCAACTACATCTTTTAATTTATATCGTATACATTGGGATATAAATGGAATATTTACTGTTATAAAATATATTCTAAGTCATTTTAATGAAGCATTTACGCATGTATTTGGTGTAGGTAGTCCATATACTGCTGCTACATTTGGTGTTATAATGATATTCACATTTACGTTATCTACTGTTATTAAAAAATTGTTTGAAAAAAGACAGAATGTTGCTCCACCTGAACCAGATAAAATATTATCAGAAATACAATACAAATTCAAATAATTTTTTTGCAAAAAAATCAACTTTAATTTTACATGTAAAAGTTGCATAAATTAATATATGTAAATAAATTTTTAGGAGGTAGTAGTATGGAAAGAAAAGTAAAAGATTTTAAGCAACTTGGTCAGTTGTATGGTTACCAGGAGTTCACACTGTACGTTCAGGAAATTTTAAGTATGAATGGAAGGAAAGGTGTACGTTTA
>JBAMLJ010000041.1:0-1176 GCA_039793615.1 bacterium | reverse complement strand
ACGCTTTTAAATCATTATCGCTTAATACCCCACCGTTTTTAGGTGAAATATAAACTGCAACAATCCCGTTATTTTCAGGAACAATAATATTGTTTATGTTTTGAGTTGGCTTGGGGTTATTGATAGTTTTTACCTTACAACCTAACAAAAAAACCATAATAACAACTAAAACAAACACTAATAATCTAATTCTTGTACTCCCCAATATCTTTCTCATTTTTCTTTCCCCCTATAATATTAGATACAAAATGTGTCGAAAAAGTTCCATATTTCTTAAAAGAACACAAAAATTTTTTAAAAAGATTCTTAAAATCACGATTGAGATGTTTAATTTTTAAAGAAATAGAAATTAAGCTTATAAATTATTTTTTCCAAAAATTTTCTAAACTATATAGAAATTCTTTGAGTTTCCATTTGTGAGGCATATGAATACATTGATATATTTAAACAAGTTTTGCACCATTCGATAACGAAGCAAAATTTAATAAATTATTTTCGACACAATTTAATCATTTAAGCCAATCATTTCAAGTATTTTCAGATTAAAGTCTTTAAAAATCAATATCTTTAGAAGCAGTTATAAGGTAGTACAATCAGCTTTGATTTGTCATAGTAAGCTTTACAAATCACAGTGTCGAGTGCTGCGTTATTTGCTTCACACATACAGGAAATAAAAAATAATATCCAACAATAGGTGCTTCAAAAAACAAGCACATTTAATCCATTGGGGTACCTTGAAGTATAGTTAAATTCAATACTTCCACTCATTGAATTACCAACAAGAACAACATTGTTAAAGTCAAATTTCTCAATAAATGCCTTTAAGACCTCGGCTTTTCCTTTTCTGCTGTAAGGATTAATTCCATCTACATCATTTAGAGACCTTTCGGAAAGCACAAAGCCTGATAAATCAAGTGCAATAACTTTTCCTAATTTTGACAAACCTTCCGTTACAGAATCGAATGAAAAAGCGTGAGCACCAAATCCATGGACAAGTAAGAATGTGTATTTACAAAACCAAAATCTTTATAATGAATGTTTATGTTGAGCATATTAACAAATTTTGAATCTGGATCTATCATTCTTCCCTCCACATCTAACTTATAAATTTATTTAACCTAACCTGAACGATTCTCCAAATTGTTCTCACATCTTTCTTGCAAGAAATGCTGATGT
>JBAMLJ010000040.1:0-1177 GCA_039793615.1 bacterium | reverse complement strand
TATGTATCAAAGCATGCCTATAACATATTTTACAAGTAAAATCTTTAATGAGTTTATTGATAGAAATGATATTCTAAATATTAGACAAGAAGGATGGGAAGATTTACCAGGCGTACTTAAAAGTGTTGTTGGTAAATTTGGTAATATACCTGAAGCAATTGACAAACTTAAAGCTAAAATTGGAGGTATATTTAGTAAAGAACCGGAACAAATTCATGAAAATATTATTAAATTGAATAATGAAGTTGAACCAAAGTTTAATGAAGCTGTAAAAATTATAAATAATTATGATCCTAAAAATTTTCAAAAAGTAGTTGAATTAATGTCAAAATTTAATAACGATATGATATCAAAACGTCATGAATTAGAAAATGCATTAAAAGAACTTATTGAAAAATACAAACAAAATCCTAACGATCAAGAAATACAAAAATTATTAGCTGATAAATATAAAGAAACTCAACAATATTTACAATTACTTGATAAATATACAAAAGATCTTAAAAATCTAGATATAAAAGATGATTCAGTACGTAAATATATATCTGAAATAGAAAATAGCTTTAATATTAATCATTCTGAGCTCAATAATTTTATTAACTCACATAAAATTGGTGATTTAACAAGTAATATTAAAAATATATCTGGTACTGATCTTAATAAATTAACTAAACAACAATTTGAAGAATTGAAAAAATATGATCCTAAAAACGTACAACAACTCCAAACTATAAATGATACATTTATTAAAATTAACAATGAATTAACTAAAAAACACGATGAAACAGAAAAATTATTAAATGAACTCTTTGAAAATTACAAACCAGATCCTGAAGATCCAGAATTTCTAAAGGCATATATTAAAACAGTTAATAACGCTAGACAATATTTAAATTCACTTGATAAATATATAGAAAATCTTAAAAATCTAACTGGTAAAGATGCTGCATTGGATAATTTATTAAAAGAACAAATTGAATATGCTGAAAAATTATATTCTAATATATATAAATATGGAGAATCAGAAAAATATAAACATATAGAAACCATACTTCATGACAAATATATTAAACCTTTAAAATCAATTGGTATAAAAGGTGGTTTAACTGCTGGTGGTGGATCAGCAGTACTTTTTGCTGCAGATAAATATTTGGCTTATATGCAATATCATGATAAA
>JBAMLJ010000039.1:0-9482 GCA_039793615.1 bacterium | reverse complement strand
AAGTTGGCAAAAAAGCAGTAATAATTAAAGTGGCAGGAAAAATGGCTAAAGCAATGATTTTTTGGCTGGCGTTATAATAACCAATTTGTTCAAATAATTTCCAAAAACCTAACATTACAGTATCAGTATAGGTATAAATTAAGGCAGAAATCCCTGATAAAGCTAGGGGCCAAGAAAGATTAAAAACTCGTTTCCATTCTAAAATATCTATTTGTAATTTTAAAATTTGACCAAAACGTTTGATAAATAGAATAAAAATCACCCCAAAACCAACTATCGCAGAAACAGCGTAAGCAAAAGTTAAAGTAGTAGCATAAGGAAGATGTAATAATAAATAAATACCTAAAGCAGCGGCAATGCCATTTTCAATAATCTCAGTAATAGTTTGATACTGCATTTCTTCGCGACCGTAAAAACAATTGTAAAGAAAATTAGATAAACTATTAATCGTCACAAAAACTGCCATCAAAATAATGGCTCCTTGGAGTTTATTGCTTTGGGGCGCAAAAAAAGACGCCAAAACAATTAAAAGAAAACTACCAATAACTAATAAAAGTTTCAAAGTAAAAATAGCCGGAATTTTTATTTCTGTTTCCTTATCTTTAGCTAAATCACGAGAAATTAAAGAACTAATGCCCAAATCAGCAAAAACAGCAAATAAGGCAGCAAAAGACATCGCAAAATTAAAATAGCCATATTGGGTAACGCCTAATAATCGAGCAGCATAAATTAAAAGAAAATACTTAAATAATTTGCTAAAAATAGAAGAAATTGTCAGCCAAAAAGTATTTTTAACTATGATCTGTTTAGTATTTTTATTTTCAAAAAAGAAAGATTTAATTTGAGGCAATATTGACATAAAAATTAAAAAATAACTATTTTTCTTTTTTATTTTCTTTTTTTGTTTGTTTTAAAATGTTAATAATTTTTTGCGATGTTGTACCATCACCAAAAGGATTAGGCCAATGCCTTTTTGATTTTAACATAAGTTTGGTAGCTTTAATAATTTTTAAAGGGTTAGTGCCGACTAAGATATTAGCCCCCACTTTGATTGTTTCTGGCCTTTCGGTATTATCTCTTAAAGTAACACAGGGAACTTTTAAGATACAGGTTTCTTCTTGCACTCCGCCAGAATCAGTTAAGACTAATAAGGCATTGGCTTCTAATTTTAAAAAGTCCAAAAAACCAAGTGGTTCAATTATTTGAACTCCCTGAGGAATTTTCAGATTGAAAGTTTTTATCATCTTTTTAGTTCGGGGATGAAGAGGAAAAATTATCGGCAAAGATAACTCATTAAAAATCAATTCTAAACCTTTTAGAATATTCTCTAATCTTCCTTTAAAATCAACATTTTCCTGGCGATGAAGAGTGGCTAAAAAGTAGTGATTCTTTTTTAATTTTAGTTTTTCTAAAATTTTAGATTTCTTTTGGCTAATTTTTAAATTCTCTAATACGGCATCGACAATTGTATTTCCCACAATAAATATTTTTTCTTTGGCAATTCCTTCTTTAATTAAAATATCTTTGGCTAATTTTGTTGGGGCAAAAAGAAAATCAGAAAGATGGTCAACTAAAATTCGGTTAATCTCTTCTGGCATCTCTCTAAAATAAGAACGCAATCCAGCTTCAATATGTCCTACTTTTATATGTAATTTTTTTGCTGCCAAGCCACCAGCTAATACCGTGTTGGTATCTCCTTCTACTAGAACAATATCTGGTTTTTCTTTTAATAAAACCTCTTCTATTTTTATTAGCATTTTTCCCGTCTGCTTTCCGTGGGTGCCAGAGCCAACTTTTAAATTATATTTTGGCGATGGCAAATTTAATTCTTTAAAAAATATCTTATCCAAATTGTAAGAATAATGTTGATTGGTATGAATAATAAAATAATCCATCTTTTTTCTTTGGCCTAAACGAATAAGAGACGACATTTTAATAATCTCCGGTCTTGTGCCTAAAATAATAGCAATCTTCATAAATATTTTTGTCTCATTTTAAGGTGTTCCTCGTAAGTTTTTGAATAAATAGTTTTCCCTGTTTTTCTGTCAGTTAAATAATACCAATAATCATTAGGCAAAGGATTTAAAGCAGCTTTTAATGATTCTAAACCAGGATTTGAAATCGGTGTTTTAGGTAATCCCTGATAAAGATAAGTATTATAAGGAGAATCTATTTTAAAAGCATCTTTGGATAATTTACAATCATTAAAACTTTTAGTTAAAGCATAACAAATAGAGGCATCTACCTCTAACGGCATTCTTTTTTCTAAACGACGCCATAAAATGTCAGCCACCAGTCTTTTATCAGTATCTCCTGTTACTTCCTTTTCTAAAATGGAAGCCATAATTATATTTTCGTAAGCAGAATACTTATTAGTTAAATTAATATCATTTTCTTTTATTTTATTATTAAAATTACTTAAAAAGGCATTGATAATTTCTTTGGTAGTTAATCCTGGAGGAAAATGGTAAGAATCAGGAAACAAATATCCTTCAAGATTATTATTTAAAGGTGCGCCATCAAATAATAAAGGATATTCATTAATAAAGTCAGCAATAAGATAAGACTCAAGAGAATCATTTTGATTAATGATATTTCTATTTTGTAAATTCCTCTCAATATCTTTCAAGGTATCACCTTCTTTTACCAAAAAAATACCATCATGAATATTTTTTGAATCAGTAATAAAATTAATAACCTCTACTAAGCTCGGTCGAGGAGGAAAAATATAATAACCGGCTTTAATACTTTTTGCTTTACCAATTAATTTTAAATAAAAACGAAAAAGCCATTCCGAATAAATTAAATTTTCTTGTTTTAAACGAGAACCAATAGAGTTAATTGGTTCACCTTTAGCAATGGAAAATGATTGAGAAATTATTACTGGGGAAGGAATGCTAATAGCAAAATAAAAACCAAAAACAATTAAAATAGATAAAAGGAAAATTATTATTTGAATAAAAGATTGCTGCTTCATAATTAGAATCTAAAATACAATAAAAATAATTTTTAATTTTTAAACCTTTATACTCAATACTCGATACTCTATACTTTATACCTAATATTCGCTTTTGACTTTTGGTTTTTTAATTTTGATTTTTATTATGCTCTATATCTTATCATACTATTAATAATTCCTAAACCAATAAAATCAGCCAAAAGATGGGAACCTCCATATGATAAAAATGGTAAAGCAATTCCAATGATTGGCAAAATACCACTATTCATTCCGATATTGATGAAAACCTCCATTAAGATCTTAATTAAAATACCAAAAGTAAATAATTTAGCAAAATTATTATTAAAAACATTTAGCCAATAAGATAAACGAAAAAATAAAGTTAAAAAAGTACCCAAAATTGTTATTGCGCCAATTAATCCCAATTCCTCACATAAAGCAGCAAAAAAGAAATCAGTTTTTGATAAGGGTAAAAAGTTTAATTGAGTTTGTGTACCCCAACCTAATCCTTTGCCAAAAATTTTACCAGAGCCAATTGAAATTAAAGCTTGACGACGATTATAACCAATACCAGTAATATCTTTTTGGGGATTCAAAAAATTTAAAATACGGTTTTTTTGATAAGGTTGAAGAATAAAAGACCAAGCAATAATAGTAATGATTAGAAAAGAACCAAGTAAAATAAAAATTTGACTCCATCTGATTCCAGAAGCTAAAACTAACATAAACCAAATACTTATTAAAATTATGGCGCCACCCATATCTGGTTGAAGAATAACCAATAGAGCAGGAAGAAAAGCATATAAACCGGAAACGAATAAATATTTAAACTGCCACAATTCTAAATGTCTAGCAGAAAGATATTTTGCCAAAACTAAAATCACAATTATTTTAGCAAATTCTAAGGGTTGCAAATTGAAAAATCCTAAATTAAACCAACCACGTGCACCTCCTAAAGTTTTTCCCGCTAATAAAACAGCTCCTAAAAGAAAAATCGAAATTAAATATAAAGTCAGAAGTAAAGTGGAAGAAGTAAAAAAAATTCGCCAATCCAAATAAGAAAAAATAAAAAATAAAATAAATCCGATGGCAAAATAAAAAAGCTGCTTTTTAAAAGTAATGAAAGGGTATTTTTCATTTTTAGACAAACTTAATAAAATTATTAAACTAAAAATACTTAAAATAATTAAACTAATCAATATCACTCGATCACCTTGTTTCATAAATTAAAAGGATGAACTAATGTTAGCGAGATCAAAAATATTAATTCCGACATCAGTAGCACATACTTTCCAAGTATCATTTACCTTATAATGCCAAACTAAAGAAAAGGGAATTGTTTGTCCGGAAATTATTTTATCTAAAAGAACTCTATTAGCTGTTACTTCTTTATTGTTTTTATCGCACAGCAAAACACTAATTTCTCCCTTTTTAAAAGTAAAGGGGGTACTATTATATAAATCTCCTTCTACTTTTAAGGTGGCTTCTGCGGGAGTAAAATTACCAACAATTAAATTACTTTCTTTATTCTGAGAATATTTTGCTTCGATTAATTCGTTAATTTTCGAAGCAGTAATTTTTCCTACTTGTCCTGTTTGCGGAATATTATATTGTTTTTGAAAATCCTTTACTGCTTTTTCTGTTGTTTTATCAAAAACACCTGTTACTTTACCTTCAGGGTTATAACCAGAATCTAGTGCTAAAAATAATTGTAATTGTTTAACATCTTCTCCTGACATCCCCAATTTTAAAACTTTATTAACATCAAATTTATAAATATTGAAAACATCTTTCGGCCCATACAGTTCATTTAATTTTTGCCGTGTTTGAGGACCCACTTCCCCCGTAATTCTTATGCCGTATTTTTGTTGAAATCTTTGTACCGCAATTTTGGTTGCTTTATCATAAACTCCTGTTATTTTTCCTTCTGGATAGATATCAGGCATTTCACTTAATACTTTTTGTAAATTAAATACCTCTGGATCTTTCATTCCTAAAACAAGAGTTTTGGTGAAATAATAAGTGTTTTTTTGAATGATAGTAGTATTACTAGGAAAAATAATTTGTAAACGATTAATTTTAAAAGGTGAACCACTTTCTAGATCTATTCCTTCTAATGGTTTCGCCCAAACAAAAGATTTTTGATCTAAATCTAATTTTATTTGTTGGGGAGTAAAATTAGTTTTTACCAAAGGTAAAATAAAAGTTCTCACTGAGTGAGGCGGTAAAAAATCTGTTTGGGTAATTGTTTGAATTTCTTTATTAGGACCACTTAAAGTAAGGGTATAATTAAAAGATTTTAATCCCCATTCGTTATCACTATTTAATAGAGTAAAGAAGATATGGATTTGGTTTGGTAACGCAGTAATAAATTTTGGCTCTGTTTTAATTGAAATTGGAGGATTATTTTTTAAATCACAAGGAATACAAGGCCCACCACAATCAACTCCTTCCTCATTTTGATTTTGTTTATTATCAAAGCAAGTTGGTTTTGGTTGATGAGTAATAACAATAAAACCAGTTAAAGAAAAAACTAAACTAAAAAAAATCAAAGCAATAACTATTTGTTTTCTTGTTCTCTTGTCCATTAAAAATATTATAGCACAAATATCTAAATTTTAAAGACTAAATTTTAAATTTTAAATGAAGTCTAAATGATTAAATTTTAAAAATTATAAAATTTAAAATTGATTTAAAATTTAAAATTAAAAATTTATTATTGTATTTCAGATTCCAAATTCTAAATTCCAAATTTCATATTCTATCTAAATATCTCAAATAAAAAAGGGCCCGCAAAACCTACTTTCCCCTAAATAGAGTATCATCGGCGCTAAGTGCTTTCACTTCCGAGTTCGGAATGGAATCGGGTGGAGCACACTTAGCTAAATCACGGGCCCATCTCTCGCTTGAAAAATACAAAATTTTATCTTTCCTGGCGAATTTATATTTCACTCTTAAAAAACAATTTTTAGTAAAAAATAATTAAATTTTTAAAATCTTAAAAGCAAAAATCTAATACTTTTCAAATGAGAAGTTAAGTTTTGTCTTCTCGTTAAAGACGGGAAAGTCGCTTCGAGTTATTAGTACCCCTCGGCTTAATCCATTACTGGACTTCCACCTAGGGCCTATCACTCCAGCCCTTAAAGACTGGAGCCCAACTTGCGTTGGACCTCGTAGTCTTCGAGGACTCTTTCTCCCTTTCGGGACACGATACCTAATCTTGGGGTGGGCTTCGCGCTTAGATGCTTTCAGCGCTTATCCCTTCCGAACATAGCTACCCGGCGATGCCATTGGTATGACAACCGGTACACCAGAGGTTCGTCCAGTCAAGTCCTCTCGTACTATGACCAGCTCCCCTCAAGTATCGAACGCCCACAGTAGATAGAGACTGACCTGTCTCACGACGGTCTGAACCCAGCTCGCGTATCCTTTTAATTGGCGAACAGCCAAACCCTTGGGACCTTCTCCAGCCCCAGGATAGGATGAGCCGACATCGAGGTGCCGAGCGGAGCCGTCGATGTGAACTTTCGGGCTCCACCAGCCTGTTATCCCTAGAGTAACTTTTGTCCGGTGTCTTTGCGCCTTCTACAACGACGCATCGGGTCACTAAGCTCTGCTTTCGCAATAGCGCGGGATGTCTCCCTTGCTATAAAGCTGGCTTTTGCCTTTGTACTACCTCCGCCGTTTCCATTGGCGGATAGCCAACCTTAATAGACTCCTCCGTTACCTTTTAGGAGGATTGCGCCCCACAAAAACTGCCTACCAAGCACTGTCCCGTGATGTTTTTGCCATCATGGTTAGAATTTAATTTTGGAAAGATGGGTGTTTCATTGACGACTCCACCTACCCCGAAAGGCAGGCTTCATAGTCTCCCCACTACGCTACGCATCCCAAATTTAAATTCAATACCAGGCTGCAGTAAAGCTTCTAGGGTCTTTTCGTCTAACTGCGGGTACCCAGCGTCTTCGCTGGACACGCATTTTCATCGGGCTCCTCGTTGAGACAGTTCTCCGGTCGTTATACCTTTCATGCGCGTCAGAACTTACCTGACAAGGAATTGCGCTACCTTAGAACGGTTATAGTTACCGCTGTCATTGACCAGGGCTTAAGACACTCAGCTTCATTGTTTGCCGAAGCAAACAACTAACCGGCATCCTTAACCTTCTGGCATCGGACAGGCATCAGCCCCTATACATCCCCTTACGGGTTCGCAGGGACCTGTGTTTTTGGTAAACAGTCGCCAGAGATACTTTCACTGCGCCCTGTACAAAGCGCTTGCGCGCCTAGTTCAGGGAGGCCTTATTGCGAACTTACGGCCGCTTTTTTGCCGAGTTCCTTAACGAGGAATCACCCGTTCCCCTTAGGCTACTCGCCTCATCCACCTGTGTCGGTTTACGGTACGGATCTAACTTTTTTAAGCTTAGAGGTTTTTCTTGGGAAACTCTTCGTTCGAATTGATAAGGTAAAACCTCATCTTTTTTCGACGCGCGAATTTTGTCATTAAAGACAGCTATCGGGATTTACCTCGATAGCAATTCTTGACGCCAAAAACGCCAAACCAATAAGACGCTCGAACTTATATTCTCCGTCACCCCATCACAAAAAGTTAGAGGGTCGGAATATTAACCGACTGTCCATCAGCTCCGGCTTTCGCCATTGCCTTAGGGCCGCCTAACCCTTAGCTGATTGCCATTGCTAAGGAAACCTTGGATTTACGGGGGCCTGATTTCTTATCAGGCTTGCGATTACTTGTTCCGGCATTCTCACTTCCCTAAACTCCAGTCGCCCTCACGGGTCAACCTTCAGTGTTTAGGAAACGCTCCCCTACCTTCCTTATTTAATAAATTAAATAAGGAACCGCATCTTCGGTATTTAGTTTAAGCCCCGCTAAATTTTCGGCGCAATTCGCCATTTCTGCAAAAATGCAGAAGAGTCAAGTAGTGAGTTGTTACACACTCTTTAAAGGATGGCTACCTCTAAGCCAACCTCCTAATTGTCTTTGGCGAATCACTACCTTGAAACTGCACTTAACTAAAATTTAGGGACCTTAGATGGCGGTCAGGATTCTTTGCCTCTCGACCATGGAGCTTCGCCCCCACAGTCTGACTGGTTTGCCGTAACCATAATGGTATTCGGAGTTTGATTGGTATGCTGGGCTTTCGCCCTATACATACCATCCAGTGCTCTACCCCCATTAGGATAAGCAAACCGCTAGCCGTAGAGCTATTTCGGGGAGAACCAGCTATTCCCAGACTCGATTAGCTTTTCACTCCTTACCACAGCTCATCCCATAGTTTTGAACGGCTAACGGGTACGGACCTCCTCCCGACTTTCATCGGGATTCATCCTAGCCATGGTAAGCTCGTCTGGCTTCGGGTCTTATACCTACCACCTTTCACGATTTCTCTTAAACGATTTTATCGTTTAAGAGAAATGTGAGACGCGCTTTTCACACTCGGTTTCCCTACGACTACCTCCGTGTTACGGAGTTAATCTTAGGCAGTAGGCATAAAGTCGCCGGATCATTCTTCAATAGGCACACCGTCAGGGTGCACCATAAGTACACCCCTCCGATTCCTTGTAGGCAGAATGGTTTCAGGTTCTATTTCACTCCCCTCACCGGGGTGCTTTTCACCTTTCCCTCACGGTACTAGTTCACTATCGATCACAGTGAGTATTTAGCCTTACCGGAGTAGTACCGGCAAATTCCTCCGATGTTTTCTGGCATCGAAGTACTTAAGAAAATGTTAAAACTGAATAATAATTTTTGTATACGGGACTTTCACCCTCTTTGGTTTAGCTTTCCAGCTAATTCTACTAATTATTATTCATGTTTTTGAGCTGAGCTCCCAACATTTTCTTCTAACCCCATCTTTATAACAAAGTTATAAAGATGGTTTAGGCTTCTCCCCTTTCGCTCGCCACTACTCAGGGAATCACAGATATTTTTCTTTTTTCCTCATGATGCGGAAAAAGAAAAATATCATCTTTGTTTTCTTTTCCTCTGGGTACTGAGATGTTTCACTTCCCCAGGTACGCGATCCTATTTTATTAGGATCATTCCGATTTATCATCGGAATAGGTTTCCCCATTCGGAGATCTCCGGATCAATGATTGCTACGCATCTTCCCGGAGCTTATCGCAGCTACGCCACGTCCTTCATCGCCTCACTGTGTCAAGGCATCCACCATCTGCCCTTAATGCAACTTTCCCATCTTTAGCGAAAAGACAATTTTCTAAAGATGGTTCAATTGTAAAGGTTCTTTTTCATTCCTCTCGTTTCTTTCATTTTAAAACGCCATCAAGAAGTGATGGCGTTTTAAAACAGCTAACACAAAAATGCCTCACTTCTCTTTAAACTTTGTCTTAACTAATTTTCTCATAATCAAAAGTAGTAATAATTATACTCTTCTTGTAAAAAAAGTCAAGCCCTTTAATTAATAATAAAGTATTCAGTATTCAGTATTCAGTATTAAGTATTAAGTATTAAGTATTAAGTATTAAGTATTAAGTATTAAGTATT
>JBAMLJ010000038.1:0-1191 GCA_039793615.1 bacterium | reverse complement strand
CTTTGTAAAAAAGTCCGTCGATATATAGAGTTTTCATATCTACTTAAAAACCTCCTTTGCCGAAAGGTTTATAATAAGGAGAAATTAAAGATATCATGTCTTATATAAATATTCCAAAATAGTAAAATCAGTATTAAAATTAATGAATAATAAACCACATATTTTTCTTCTTTTTTGAATTTATTTAGAATATACGGAATTAAAAACACTATAAATGTATAAAAATCGTTAGCAATTCTAAATGAAAACGTAGGTATACTCTTAAAAGAAAGAAATGCGAATATCGCAAACGCCAAAATCTTTTCGAGAATTATAAAATAACGATTGTTTGAATTAATCATCAGACCTAAATAATAAACCATTATGTTAAACAAGAAATATGTGTTAAGTAAATTAATTTGATTTGATATAACTTCATTAGAACCATACATTGCAATATATAAGTATGCTTGTGCTTTAAATTTTAAAAAATTAGGCAAATAATTTATAATAAATTGATAAAATTCAACGTTAAAAACATATTGACCTAAAAAAAATCCAACTAAAGGCAATAAAAGATAGAATTTCTTATTAATATGATTTTTATCAAGTAATAATACCAATAGAAAAACTATAGAAGCATAATGGAATAAAACAGCAATCGTAATTTTTATTATAAATTTCCACTTTTTATTTTCAAGTAAATCAAATAACGCCCACCAGGCGAATGCTATCGAGACACCATCTCTTATTTGAATTAATCCGAAGTTTGGATAGAATAATAATATAAAAATTATAAAACTTACAAGAGGTGAAATAGAATATTTTTTTATTAAATACACACTTAGGATTACATAAGTAGCGCTAAAAAATAACAAAAATGACGTCCAACTCGCGTTAAATAATATTTGATTAATATATACAATTAAATAGTAGAAAGGTTCAAAAGAAAAAAAATTATATTGACTAGGGGGAAGATTAATTGTTTCATAATAAGTTAAACTATCAGGACTAAACCCCAATGGCAAAAAAATAGGAATTATAATTAAAATGAATGATGTAACAATAAAAATAAATATTTCAATTACTTTCACAAGATTTTTATATGTAGGATGTATACTAGTATTCTTTTCCATCAACATCATTTCATATTTCCCTCTAAAACCAATTTATACAACTCTTCCCATTGATTTAACCATCCTTTATAGTCCA
>JBAMLJ010000037.1:0-1192 GCA_039793615.1 bacterium | reverse complement strand
GTTGATATAAAAACAATGGATGAAATATTAACGCCTTATGCTTATTATTTTCTTGGAAAAAAACCTAGAAAATCAATATATGAAGATATAATAAATAGATATAAAGAAGAAAAAAAAGACCCCACTTCTGCTATTTTGGATATCAGGGAATTTTTTGATAAATTTTATGAGATTTCTTTGGACGACAATAAAATTTTAAATACATTATTAAATTATAATTCATGGACCTATTGGCAGGCTATTCTTGTAGGTAGTAAAAAAGAAGGCTATCCTGAATTTTATAAACTTGCTGAAATCATGAGGAATTTTTATTATTTATACTGGATAGCTGGTTATACAGCCAATAAAACGAGAGATTTATCTATTCAAATTTTATCTCAGATTGTAAAAAATAAAAAATCAATTGATGAAATAAAAAGTTTATTAAAAAATAAAATTAAGGAGGATAATATAATTAGTCAGGTAGAAAGGAAGTTGAAAGAAAATGTAGCTAATGAACCCTGGATTAAAAGCGTTTTAATTTTGTTAGAATATAATATGGATGATTCAGAAAAAAAGGAATATATAGATCCAAATAAAACTGAATTAGAGCACATTCTTCCAGAAGCTTGGGAAAAAAATAATTATTGGAAAAATTACTGGACGAACGAAGAGGCAAGTAAGTGGTTAAATAAGTTAGGAAATTTAACCCTTTTAAATAAAACAAAAAATATAAAAGCAAAGAATTATGATTTTAAAGAAAAAAGACAAATTTACATGGGCAAAAAAGGTGATAAACAAACTCAATTTTTAATTACTCGAGAATTAGCAGAAAAATATGATGACTGGACTCCTAAAGAAGTTGAAAAAAGACAAAAAAATTTAGAGAAGATGTTAATGGAAATATTAAAAATTTGAATGCTAAATAAAATTTTATGACTGGGGGGATTTCAAAATTTATAATATGCATGAAGATTTGAATATAATTGTCCTTAAGTTTGTGTAAATACAAGGATACCTCAGATCAATAATCTTAAAACAGATAAGAAATAAAAATAAGATAACAGTAATAATATTTTTTATATTAATTAATAATAAATTTTCTAAAGGTATCAAAAATACGAAGATAGTGTCCAAAAATTTTGTGTAAAAGGAAAGTATACCTCCTTGGCAAAGTTACGGTCAAGGAGGCATGAATAATATGGAAGATCTG
>JBAMLJ010000036.1:0-9576 GCA_039793615.1 bacterium | reverse complement strand
TATACTCAATACTGAACCCTAAACTATGTATTTACGTTTGCCACAATTTGCAGGATTATTTTATCCTAATAATCCAATTGAATTAAAAAAGTTAATTAATATTTATTTACAAGAGGTCAATATTAAAGATTTTAATTTTAAACCAAAAGCTTTAATTGTTCCTCATGCTGGTTATACTTATTCTGGTAAAATTGCTGCTTATGGATATAAAACATTAATCGGCTTTAATTATCAAAATATTATTTTGATAGGACCAAGTCATAATTTTATTTTTAAGGGGTTAGCAGTGGCGCCATCAGGAAAATGGCTTACCCCTTTAGGTGAAGTAAGTGTATTAGGAATAGATGCATTTGTAAAAGTAAAAAAAACTGATAAAACTTCTATTTTGATAGAATCTTTTAAAATTCACGAAAAAGAACATTCGCTTGAAGTACAAATACCGTTTTTGCAAACTGTTTTAAAAGATTTTCAAATAACACCTATTTTAACAGGCGAAGTAAATAATGATTTAGCTGTTAATTTAATTGATTCTATTTTAGATGATAATACTTTATTAATTATTAGTTCTGATTTAAGCCATTATTATTCTTATAATGAAGCTAAAAGATTAGATCAAATTACCATTGATGCTATTTTAAGGTATGATTTAACCCAATTAAACAATTTTGGTGAAGCTTGTGGTATAAAAGGAATAGAAATATTGCTTTTAATAGCTAAAAAGAATAATTGGAAAGTCAAATTATTAAAAGCAGCAAATTCTGGCGATACAAGCGGTATGAAAGATCAAGTAGTTGGTTACAGCAGTTTTGTTTTTTATAAAGATTAGGCTTCTTTAAATTTATCAACTTCGTATTCTTGAATTTCTAAATTTTTAAAATTAAGCCATTCATCAGGTTTTAATCCCGCTTTATAACATAAATGAGTTAAAAATTCAGAAGGATTTTTTAATTCTTCCCATACTTGTGGCAAAAAAGTGGCTTGATATTTATCCTTTTTTAGGAAAATTCCCGGTTTTCTCTTTTCTAAATATTTTACAAAATCGTTAATATCTTTGAATTGATTTAAATCAATTAGTTTTAAAGGTGAGAGAATTGAAATTTCAATTTTTATTTTATTTAATTCTTCTAGAGTTAATGGATTAAAACGAGGATCTAAAAAAGCGCTTGCTAAACTATTATCAATTACGCTTTGATATAATGGTTTAGTTGCTTTCATTTCTCCCATACAACCTCTTAATTCATTATTAATTGTTAGAGTAACAAAAGTAGCTTTTTTTTCAACTAATTCTTTATCTAAACCATCATCATCAATTACTAAAATTGCATTTTCTGTAAGATATTTTTCAATCGCCCGACGACTAATTTCTAATAAATATTTTTTATTTTTTAAAGTCATTTTTATGATGTTTAATTTTAATTATTTTTAAATTTTATTATTTTTATTTTAATTATTTTTTTTATTTTTTTTTTTTAATTTTTTTATTTTTTTATTTATTTTTTTATTTTTTGTAAATTTAATTAATGATTTCTCCTAAAATCCATTTATTACCTCTTAAAAACTCAGTACTAGTCATTTCTTTTTTTCCTTCCGGTTTCAAGATATTAATTTGATAATTTCCGTCAGGACATTTTATTGCAAGCTTATGCTCTTTGGTTTCAAAAATTTCGCCAACTTGATAATCATTTCTTTCATTGTGGAGTTCACCGTTAATAATTTTTATAATTTTGTTTTTAATAATGATATAGGTACCAGGATTAGGGTTGAGGGCTCTTACTTTACGGTCAATATTAATTGAACTATCATTTCGATTTATTTTTTCGTTTTCTTTAGTAATTTTATTACAATATGTTGCTAAACTATCATCTTGAGGATAAGGAATTATTTTCCCCTCAAGCCATTGGGGAAGGGTTCTAATAAGTAAATCAGCGCCGACTTGTGCTAGCTGTTGTGATAATTCCAAATAAGTAATTCTTGTAGACTGTATTCTGTATACTGCATACTGAATTATTGGGCCATGGTCAATTTGCTCATCCATTTTAAATAAGGTAACTCCAGTTTCTGTTTCTCCCTCTAAAATAACAGATTGAATTGGAGTCGCACCACGCCATTTTGGTAAAAGAGATGGATGAAGGTTTAAAAAACCAAAAGGGGGCAAATTTAAAAGAGAAGATGGTATAATTTTGCCGTAAGCAGTAAGGAGAATAAATTCTGGCTTGAGGATTTCAATTTGTTTTAAAAAATTTAAATCATTTAATTTTTCTGGAGTTAAGAATGGTATTTTATATTTTTCAGCAAAAAGTTGTACCGGTGTAGAAGAGAGAATTTGCTTTCGTCCTTTTGGTTTTGGGGGTTGGGTAATAACTAAAAGAGGCTTCATATCAGATTTAAGAAGCTCTTCAAGTATTATTTTCGCAAACTCAGATGAACCGAAAAATATAAAACGCATACTTTAAAAATTTACAATGAAAATTTATTGTAAATTGAGAATTGAAAATTATAGCTTAGAGGGTTATTTCTTTTTGCGGTTCTTTTATAATATTTTTTGCTTTATCAATAAATAAAATACCATCTAAATGGTCAATTTCATGTTGAATTACTCTTGCCAATAAACCAAATGCTTTTAGCTTTATAGGTTTACCATAAAAGTCCAGAGCTTCTAAAGTAATTTTTTCCGGTCTTTCGACTTCACCAAAAATAAAAGGAAGACTCAGGCAACCTTCTTCAAAAATAATAGTTTTTTTAGATGTTTTTATAATTTTAGGATTAACAAAACTATAAAATTTATCATCAATTTGACAAACAATTATTCTTAAAGATTCGCCGATTTGGGGTGCAGCTAAACCAATACCATCATTTTGAAGCATTATTTCTTTCATTTCCAGAATCAAGTTTCTGATTTCGGGAGTGACTTTTTCTACTTCTTTACTTTTTTGTCTTAAAATTGGATTATTTTCTCCAGTGATAATTTTTTTCATATTTTTAATATTAAAGTATGCTTTTAGGATTGATATCAATTTTCCAGTTTAAGGGAACTGAAAGTAAAATTTTATTTCGTAAAAGAGTATCTTCTTTGCTAAGAATTGGCTCTAAAGTATTTAGGGAAACAATCCTATCAAAGACCCGAGGAATATCTTTTGTATTATAACTCATTTTAATTAAAATATTAAAATGAAATACATTTTTTTCTTTAAAAATAAAAGCGGGAACTGGTCCGAGAAGTTGAAAACGGTTTTCTAAATTAAGTTTTTTGATTGTTGTTTGTAATTTATAAGCAATGTCTAAAGCTTCTTTATTGCCTTTTTCTTGATTTTTAGTTTCTAAAGTTAATTTAATAATTTGATAAAAAGGAGGCCAATGATATATTTTTCGCCATTCTAATTCTTCTTGATAAAATTGTTCGATATTATTATTAATAAAATTATCAATTACCCTTTGTTTAGTATTAATAGTTTGAATAAACATTTCTTTTTTGGTAATATTTTTAAGTTTTAAAAGGATATTAAATATTTTCTCTTCATTTTGATAATCAGGAAAAAATAAAAGATTATCAATATTGGGAATAATAATATAATCACTTTGTTTTAATTGAGGACGAAAAATAGCCTCGGTAGTGATTAAAATATTAATTTCTTTTTGGTTAAATTTGTTAATTAGATCTAATTCTGTTTTGTCTTTTAAATCTCCTTCTAAAATGGCTATTTTTTTATTTGCGAAACCCATTTTTTTAAGTTCTAAATCCAATCTTTCAGTTCCCAATCCTAAAGGAATTAAACGATGGCTTTGGCAGATGGGGCAAATTAATGGTGGTTCTGTTTTATAATTACAATGATGGCAAAGAAGATAGTTTTGATTATTGTCTTGGTGAAAAGTTAAAGGAACATCGCAATTAGGACATTTAATAACATTACCACAATCTTGACAAACAATACTTGTCGCTAAAGCCTTGCGATTGATAAAAATAATAGCATTTTCATTAGTATTTTTAATATTATTCAAACAATTTTCGACGGTTTTCGAAAAAATAATAAATTTTTTTGATGATGATTTTTCTTTTTTTAAATCAATAATGGTAATAATAGGTGATTTTGGCATGATAATAAGAGGCAATTTTTTTTGCTAAATCTAAAGTGTGATAATAGGGTTTTTGGCTAAATGATTTGTAACTAACATTGTCAGGGTTAATGATTACAATATTAGTTAAATGATAAAAGGGTAAGAAAATACTGGATCGATTACCAATGACTATTAACTCTTCATTTTTGTTTAATTTATCCCATAAAAATGTAAGCATTTTATTAGAGCGAGGAAAATTTATTAATTTATCTTTAAAATTTCTGTTTAAAATTTCCGTAAAATATATTTCGTAGAAATTAGTAGGAACAAGGATTAAAACCTGTCCCTGAGTTTCTTTCAAAAGATTTAAAAAGGCATCTTTTAAGAAAATATTATTAACCAGATATTCATTATTATTAAGATCTATTTTAGGATCTAGGGCAGTAAAATTAGGATTAACTTTATTTAGAAGACGCGCAAAAGAGACAATGTTTTTTGGTAAAACTGTTTTTAGGGCTAAAGATAGAGGAGTAAAATAATATTGACTTAAAAAATTAGCCAAAGTTATTAAATAATTAGAAATCAATTTTTTATCATAAATAATTTTTTGAATCTTTTTAAGAGAAAAATCTGCTTTTTTTATGATTGCTTTCCGTTGTTTTAAATCAACCGTTTTATAAACAATGCCATTAACCTTTTGTTTATTTAAAAAAATTTCAACCAGAGCTCCTGATTTAATTTCTTGGACAGAATAATATGATAAGATTTGAGGAGTTTTAAAGGGTAGATTAGTTAAGGGAATAATATCCGAAATAAACATATAATTTACATAATTTACAATTGATATTTTTTAAGTTCAAAATATTCTGCTCCTTTTTGATATGATAATTTACTTTCCATTAAATAAAAACTATTAATTGTAAGAATTTTATTTTCAAAGAAGGATGGTGAAGGCAAAGAAGGTAATTGTTCTTTGGTAAAAAATCGGTTAAAGCGAGCAATGGTAATATGGGGAATAAAATCAAAATGATCTTCTTTTAAAATAAAAGATTTTAAAGAATGTTTAAGGAGATGATATAGCTTAATGAGTTCTTTGTTTTGTTCCCCTGTAATCCAAATTAAACGTGGTCTGGAAGGATTCGTACCATATTCAATTCTTTTTAATTTAAGAAAAATAGTTTTAAAATTTGCTTGTTGTGTTGCTTTATTAGCAATTTGTTCAATATCTTTTAAATAACAATCTTCTATTTCTCCTAAAAATAATAAAGTAAGATGAAGGTTTTCTGGCGAGATAATTCTTAAATAATCACCCTTAAGCTTTTCTTGATAACAGCTTATTTTTCTAATAAAATCTTGGTTAAATTTAATAGCAAAAAATAGACGTTTCATAGGTATTTATTCTCTATTTTATCTTATTTTTTAAATTTTTGCTATATTTTTAAGAAAGTGATATAATAAGCAAAAATTGAATTAACTTTAATGATGAATAAAAAACTAAAAGAAGTTTTTAAAATTATAGGAGCAATACTAGTTATCGGATTAGTATTTTTAACTGGTTTTTTAAATGGAGTTAAATGGGGTTACCAAACTAATTTACCTCATATTTTTGATAAAATTATTAACCGAGAAAAACCCGCAGATTTGCCCCCCGGTGACATGAAAATATTTTGGGATACTTGGAAAATTATTTTAGAAAAATATATATATCGCGACAAATTAGACACCCAAAAGATGATTGAGGGTGCTGCTAAGGGATTAGTGGAATCGCTAAATGATCCTTTTTCTGAATTTTTAACAGCTGATGAAAACAAGACTTTAAATGAGGAATTAAGCGGCGAATTTTTTGGTATCGGAATGGAAATAGCAAGAAAAAATAATAATATTATTGTTGTTTCTCCTTTACCTAATACGCCCGCTGAAAAAGCTGGATTATTACCAAATGATATTATTTTAAAGATTAATGAAAAAGATACGTTAGAAATGTCCACCCAAATGGCAGCTAAATTAATCAGGGGTCCAAAAGGAACAACTGTTGTTTTAACCATTTTTAGGCCAGCAACTAACGAAACTAAAGAAATAAAAGTAATAAGAGATAAAATTATTATTCCTAGTTTATCATGGCAGATATTAGATGATAATATCGTTTATCTAAGAATTTATACTTTTAATTCTTCTCTTATTTTAGATTTTGCTGAAGCAGCTTTGAAGATACAGGCATTAAAACCCAAAGGGTTAATTCTTGATTTGCGCAATAATCCAGGTGGTTATCTTGATACTGCGATTAATGTTGCGGGGTGGTTTTTAGATAGGGGAGATATAATAGTTAAAGAGGATTTTGGTAATGGAGAAATTAAAATAAGTCGTAGTACAGGCCCTTCCTTATTAAAAAATATCTCAACAGTAATATTAGTTAACGAAGGTAGTGCTTCGGCTACAGAAATTTTAGCTGGAGCTTTAAGGGATAATCGACATATACCTTTAATTGGTGAAAAAACTTTTGGCAAAGGTTCAGTTCAAGAATTAGTACCTTTAGGACAAGATAGCGTAAAAATTACAATTGCGGAATGGTTAACACCTAATAATATTATTATTCAGAAAAATGGTTTAACTCCAGATATTATCGTAAAAAATAAAGTTGAGAATGGGCTTTACTCTAAAATAGATTTAACTAACGATTTGCAACTTTTAAAGGCAATTGAAACATTAAAAGAAATAATTAAAACTAATAAATAAAAATTAAATGTAGAACTAATATGAGGGTATATTTTTTAAAGGATGTGCCTAACATTGGTCATCGGGGCGAAATTAAAGAAGTAAAAGATGGTTATGCGAGAAATTTTTTATTACCCCGCGGTTTAGCTAAATTAGTAACTAAAGATCTAGAAAAACAAATTAATTTACAAAAACAAAAAGAACTTACTAAACAAGAAGAAAAAATAAAAGAATCATATAAAATTAAAGAATCGTTAGAAAAAATTATTTTAGAGATTCCTTTAAAATTTCAAAAAATTGGTAAAGAATCATTTGATTCAGTTAATAAGAAAAGGATTATCGAAGAAATGAGAAAGAGGGGAATTGAATTAAAAGAAGACTATTTTGATTTTAAAAAACCTCTCAGAGAAGAGGGGTTTTATGAAATACAAGTTACATTACCGGGGCAAATACAAGCAGTTTTAAAAGTAAGAGTTATTCCTTTAAAGGAATAACATTAACAGTAGAAACTCTTTTTATTTTACCATTAAAAACTATTTTTCTTTTGGTGGTGAATTTAACAATACCATCAATTAAAGAATAAATGGTATCATCGTGACCTCGTTTTGTATTTAAGCCGGGATACCATTTAGTACCACGCTGCCTAATAATTATATTTCCTTTTGATACTTTTTGGCCATCAAATACTTTAACTCCTAAGCGTTTAGATTCTGAATCTCTTCCTAATTTAGTTGAACCACCAGATTTTGTATGAGCCATATATACAAATTTATTTAAAATTTTAAAATTTTAAAATTTAAATTTATGAATCCCTACCGTATTATCTTAACAAAAATCTATCTTTTTGTCAAAAAGAATATTTTTCTAATTGTCTTAGAATTACTTATAATTTCTTTTTTCTTTGCTTTTGGTTTTATTAAGGGAAGTCAAATTATTTTACGACCACCATTAAATATCTGCCAAGATGTTTTATTTTCTTCTTCTACTGAAATGATTAATTTTAAAAACGATCTCCCGATTTACAAAAACACAGAGAAAAGGTATGTAGCCAGCAAAAGGGGAAAATATTATTATCCTATTGAGTGTTTTTTAGTTGATAATTTAAACGAAAATAATAAAATTTATTTTTCAACAAAAGAAGAGGCTGAATCTCGGGGTTTTGTAAAGAATAATAATTGTGAATATTAATTTATTAATGATAGTTTTCCTGAAAATCATTTTTAGTTTTATCTACATCTTCTAAGTATTCAAATTTCTTTTCTACTTTTTTTGCTTTTTCTATTTCTTCTCTTAAATTATCGGGAATTTCTTTTAATATTTTTTCTAATTTTTTAAGATCAATAGCTAATACCTCCTCCCATTTACCCAATGGTTCTAAAATGCTTTTTAATTGTTCTTTATTATAATAAACTTTTTGATATTCTTCTTGATAAAAGGACCCATTATTGCCATATAATCTTTTAACCCCCTTTTTTTTACTATAATTTTCAATTTCCATCTTTAAATTTTTTAATTTTTGTTCTAATTCTATTTTTTGTTTTTTTAAGTCAAAATATTCATCAATTTTTGCCTCAATATCAATTTGATCATCGCTTTCTTCATAAAGATGGCGCCAAATTGGGCAAATAGGGCGATAACCGCACCAATTACACAAAATAGATGGTTTTGGTTTAAAATCACTAGTTTGAATTTGGTGAATAAGATCAATAATTTTATTTTGAGTTTTTTCAATGTCATCAATTGTTTTTGTGGTTTCTATTTTTTCGTTAAATTTTAAAAAATAAAGGCTAAGTTTTACTTTATTTAATTCGATCTTGGGCCATTTTTTTAATAATCCTAAGGCATAAATAGATAGTTGTAAATTGCGATCAACTTCTGCTTGAGTTGGTAGTTTTTTTCCTGTTTTGTAATCAATTACTTCTAAAGTGCCATCAGGAAGTTTATCAATTCGATCAATGATTCCTGTTAAAATATGTTTACCCCCAGGTTCATTTGGTTTTTCATCAACTATTGTCTCAAAACGTGTTTCTAATTCAATAATTAAGGATTTTGGTGGAAAATTATTATGATAATATGTTTCTAAAATTCTTAAACCTTCTTGAAAATAATCTTTTTCTTCCTGTTCGTTTTGCCAAATTGATAATTCTTCCTTCTTTGGATTAAGTAAAATTGTTTTTGTTCTCTTAGGCCAGTGATTGTAATAATATTCTAATAGGTGATCAAGAGTAGGGAAATGGGGATCTTGTTCATAAAACCATTTTAAAACTTGATGTAGATAATTACCAAAAACCTGCTCCTTTGTTTTGGGCTCTTTGATTTTATCAATTTCTGAAAATTTATATTTTAGAGGACAATTTTGAAAATTTTCTAAACTAGAGTAGGAAATACGCATAATAATAATTCAAAATTCAAAATTAAGTATAGAGTATTCAGTATTCGGTATTGAGTATAATTTATTTAAATTTTAAAAGCTAAATTTTAAATTTTAAATGAAATCTAAATAATTAAATTTTAAAAATTTAAAATTAAAAATTGATTTAAAATTTAAAATTAAAAATTAAAAATTAATTATTATATTATTTGATTTTAGCTTTTTATCCGCGATCGTGAGAAAAAAGCTAATTTAAGTCCCTATTCCAGATTCCTGTTTGCGCAGGAAGGTTTAATTCCTACTTCTTGATTCTTGATTCCATATTCCATTTAATTTTATCAGTTTTTAGTTTTATTTACAACACTAACTCGTTTATTATTGACAAATTATTAATAATATGAGATTATATGAATATATATTGAACCTTAACAATTGAAAAT
>JBAMLJ010000035.1:0-1212 GCA_039793615.1 bacterium | reverse complement strand
ATCTTTGGAAAGTCGGTGTACTTTTCTCTTTGTATTGGTAAATCAACAAGTCCTAATTCTCCACCACTACCCGGATGAAGAGGTGTTTCTGCTATGATAAAAAATAGTTTAATTTTTTTAAACATGGCTTACCTCCTTTTTTACTGGTAAAATAGTTTTTTCTCTATCTTTAATAATTGGGTAATTTCTTTTAAATTGTTCTATATATTTAGAATGGTCAAATTTTTCATATACAAAATCATAAATTATAATTGATGTCACTTCACCTATAGGCGAGAGGTTAAAAGAATATAAAAGTCTAATATGTGTTTCATTTGTTGATTTAAAAATAAAAACTCCTTCTTCTTCATCAATTACTGGTCCATGTCTTAAATCATTCTGATCTGTCAAATTAATAATCTTTTTGATACATGATGACTTATTCTTTTCATTTTTTAAAAAAGTTTTTAGCCTTCCATATAATTCTCTTACAGCATTTTCTATTCTTCTTTTATGTGGTTGAGGAAGTTTAAAATATTGCGACTGCGTAGGAATATACACTATTATATTCTTTTGGTAGAGTTGCCAGAAAATTTTACCAATTGGATTTAACTCTGCAAGCTGAAGTTGGTTATCTATCCAGATTAAAGATTTTAATTCTTCATAAAATTGATCATATTCAGAATAATCCTTTTTAAATTCATTTAATTGATCTATACCTTTTTCAAATTTTTCAAGTATATGAGAATATTTTTCAAAGATCCCCCAATTTATACTTATTGGTGTAGGAGAAATTTTTATCAGTGCATCTGTGTCTTCAAAAATGTAATAAATTGGACATCTGTTAATCTGACCAAGGATTGTTAAATATGGAATGGTTGCTTTATATCCACCAGTAATATTAATAATAACATTTTCCCAAGAGCCTTTTGAAATTTCGTCAACTTTCTTAATTAAATTACTCATTCCTTCCATGAATTCTCTTTTGTCCCAGATTTGAAGTTTAGGAATTTCTATTATTTTAACTTCGCAATCTTTAAATTCATCATAATATTGAGTTATAGCTTTTTGTAAAATTTCAGCAGCAAGACGACTTAAAGCGGTATCAGAATATAAGAGATGTATTTCAAAATCTTCATTGAGTTCTTCTTTTAATTTTATTAAACTCTTGATTTCAGCTGAAGCATTTTGTTTGTTTTTTCTAAACCATGTTTCGTTTAATGCTCTTTCAAT
>JBAMLJ010000034.1:0-1216 GCA_039793615.1 bacterium | reverse complement strand
GAGAAGTTCATTGAACAGGGCTACGAGTTCGTTGCATCACTGCCTAATGGGAAGGCTATTATGAAATTGCCATTTTGAAAATTTAACCATTTTATTTATGAAATTTTAATAAAATTTCCCAATTTCCCCAATTATCTAAGTTAAGAAACAATGAATAAAAATCACGTTTGTATCCATTACTATTAAATTTATTTTGTATAATATTATCAAAATCCAACTTTAGTCTTTGATTATTCAATGTCTTTTCATCAATGCTTTTTATATGTTCAACTAATAACTTGGTATAGAAATTTAAAAATTTATTCCCAATCTCAGTTACTTCAATTTTTGAATTTAATTTTAACATGTCCTCTTCTCCCCATTTCAAAATTGTTTCTAAACTAGGAGGATCCATTTCTACTTCATTTTCTGGAGAACCAGAGGTCTCATCTTCCTTAGAATTCGCTTCCGTTTTATTTTCTAAGAAAATATCAAGATAAGCATTAATGTATATTTTATACCACCCTATTATGTTATTTTCATTGATATCTTTATCTCCCTCTAAAAGGTATTCATCTCTTTCTTTACGGAATTTTTCTATCGTAAATTCACATAATTTTTTTCTCGTTTTATTGCTCAAATTGAATATTCTAGTACAATCGGTAAAGAATATTATTGAGTTCTGTTCCATTAATATATCTAACTTTTCTTGATTTTTTCTTATCACTTCGATTATTTCATCTAAAAAATCGTCCCTATCAGTGGCATTTAATGACCTTAATGACTGTGTGAATTTTTTTGAAGGATTTACGATATCCTTTACTATTTCTATTTTTTTATCCTCTTCAAATTTTTTTAATGAACTATAATAGGAATTAAACTCCTTTTCTTTGACTTTATCAACAAACAGATAATATTTTTCCCTTTCATCTGATGATCTTATGTTGTAAAATTTTAGTTGATCCTTATCTAATTGTTTAAATTCATAATTTGGATATTTGTTTCTTATTACTTTTATTAACCTGGCCCATTCTTGGTAATTATTTAGTATTTCCTTGTCTATTAATTGCTTTGGAGATACTATGCCCTCCATTATACAAATATTCATAATTTTTTCAATTTTTTCTCGGGTAGTTTCTTTCATATAACCTTATATGAATTACTTATATTTAAATATTATGTTTTTAAAAAAGTAAAATAATATGTTAGTTATATTAATTAACAAGTTTGTTTTATT
>JBAMLJ010000033.1:0-1228 GCA_039793615.1 bacterium | reverse complement strand
TCTGAATTGAATATTTTAAGCTCTGGAATTGTTATGCTGTGTTTTGTGTTTCGGTCTAAGTTATCTGCTAATTTATACAACAAATTTTTACTTATATACATGTTTCCTTAACTCCTTTATCTTGATTGGTTGACGTTTGCAGTATATTTTTAATCTTTCTTATAACTTCTTCCGGAGAAATATCGTTTATGTTTAATCTGCTTCCATATCCATATTTATTTGAGAGAATTTTATAGTTTTCTAAATCTTTTTCTATCTCTGGATGATAAATAGGATAGTATGATTCTTCTATCTCTTTTGGATACGGTATAAACCTACCGAAATGATTACCGTTGGATATTACAAAAATATTTTTACACCCTAAAGCTACAGCCATATGAGGCACAAATGTTTCATTAGAAATTATCATCTTTGCATCTTTTAAGATATAAGCAACATCTATAAGTGTTGTTTTTCCAACTAAATCAACAAAATCTTCAGATCCGAATACTTTCTTGAAAGTATTTACTTTCTCCATATCTTCCTTGCCGCCTAATAGCACAATATTGTATTCTAAACTCTCTTTTATCCATCTTGAAACAACAGCAAAATTTTTTATGTCCCATTTTCTAAATTCGGCAGATGCTCCTATAAATATAACCGCATAATCCTTAGGAATTTTCGTCTGAAATTTTATTTCTGGTAAATCTATTTTTGGCTTCTTTAAAAAAATTTGTTCTTCCAATAAATTTTCAAAAAATTCTTTATTTCTGTAGAACTCAAAAATAATACCTTCTGAAGCAGGTATAAGACTTGTGTAAAATTTGTCAGATTTATCTTTCAACCTTTTTGATATGTTAGAAAGGTCTCCTATACTACCTATTTTTTCTTCTGCATTTGCTATTCTCACTATCGCATCAGCGTCAAAGGTCCTTGAATAAGTTGGGTGTATAACTACTTTGTAAGTTTTTTTAGAAATTTCTTTTAAAACTTTAAATCTATAAATAGTACTTTCCAAAAACTTTTTAACATCAACCCAAATAAATTCTTCTACAAAATTTTTGTCTAAAAACTCGGCAATTTCCTTCCATGCAATATTACCAACCAGAGTAATTTTATATCCTTTATATTTTTCTGAATTTTTCAGAACCTCTATAAAGTTTCTAAACAGAATATAGTCTCCTATAGCATCTAAACGAACAAGTAAAATGTTCTTGTTAAATTGTGAAGGCTTTTTTTTAGAGATGAG
>JBAMLJ010000032.1:0-1239 GCA_039793615.1 bacterium | reverse complement strand
GAGGAGATAAAGGGGTAATTTTTATGGTTGAAAGTTTGGATTTTAGTCCAAAGGTAAACTGGAAACAAATGCTAGAACATTTAAAGAGAGCATATAAAAATACAGATCCGTCATATATTTTTATTGTAGAAAATATAGGTAATTCTATGGACTCAAAGGCTACAGAAATTTCTATACATATATTTCCTGATAAAAGAGCGATTGTTTTTGGTGATAACGGGGAAGGTATGGACAATGATGTACTTTCTTCATTTTTTTCTGCCTTTGATAGTAAAAACAAAAGTAAAGAACAAATCGGTTTTGTAGGGATAGGTGCAAAGCTTTTCTTAGATCAGTGTGATAATATTTTTGTTTTAACTCGCCCGAAGAATGAGGATTTACGCATAGCAAAATGGAGGTTAAAAGGGGATGAACCAGAAATAGATGCAATAAAATTACCTATATCTGAAATTAAAAATATAGAAAATAAAGAATATAAAGATAAGATTGAGAAGTTTAAAGATCTTTTCGATTTAATTAGAAATAATTTAAAAAATAATATTCCTGAATTTTTACAAAATATTAAGGGAACTGCTATAGTTTATATGAATATAAAAGAGAATACATTTGATAAATTAAAAGATATTAATGAAATAAAGAAATATATACTTGAAAATTTTCGTTTTAATTTACTACCACATAAATTATACCCTTATGGAGATGGCCATTTAAAAATATATATTAAGGAATTGAATAGTAATAAAGTTTTTCTTAGAGATGAAATTGAAGATATGTTAAGTGAAAAAAATATTCAATTAAAATCAAAAATTATTAAAATTGATGAAAAAAATTTAAAAATTAATGGTGAAATAAAATATATATTACCAAAGCAAAATGTTGAACTTCCTCCGGAATATAAAGATGGAATATCAATTATTGTTGCTAATAAAATAATAAAAAATACATGGTTTAATTTAAATATTAAAGAACAGGAAAAGCAATGGATTTATGGGTATATCAGGTGTGATGATCTGAAAGAAGCATTGAATTTGGCTAAGGATGGTTTTGATGAAAGGAAAAAAATTTATAAAAAATTTGAAGAAATTGTTTATAGACAATTAAGTGATACATTAAAAGAATGGAATTTATTAGTTGAAAATAAAAATAAAGATCAAAATATAAATAATATTATAGAGAAAATTAATAAAATTTTTCAGAAAAATTATTCAAAAATCAAAGATTTGATAAATCCATTCACAA
>JBAMLJ010000031.1:0-1248 GCA_039793615.1 bacterium | reverse complement strand
CTTGAAGTAATTACAAGGTAGGACCAAGCATAAGTTTAAAGCAATTTATAATTTGGAATGGTTTTAAAGTAATAATTGATTTATTTACATTATTTATATATTTGGTCCAGAATAGTGGAATAGATGTAAAGTCGATAGAACAAGTAAAGAATTAAGTTTTTAAGTTTAATTGTTTAGTAAGGAAGTCAAGAATTGTCAAGGAAATTGTTTAATTGTTCAGTAAATTTATATATTTAGCACGGAATAAGACAATTGGATGTCGGAATATTTAGTTATTCAGTAAATTTAATTCTTTACCGAAGAATATAAGAATTCGGATGTCGAGTAAAAGTATACAAAAGAGAATTATTTACCAAAGAAGTCGAGAATTGCAGTGTCAAGGAAAACTATACAAAATTGAATTATTTACCACGGAATACAAGAATAGCCGAATCGAAATCGGGAATTGTTTAGTTGTTTGATAGATATATATATATTTAGTGATTTGATCAAGAATTGGAGAGTCAAAATAGGCACAGTTCTTGCTAATAGTCAAGTTTTTTAATGATTAAGTGCTTATGTTACATCTTAATTAAGTGTTTATGTTAATTTTTTAACCGTTTTTTGAGTGTTTTTTAAGAATAAATTAAGTCTATAAACACTACAAGAACTACAGCATTAACAGTTTCATATAAGATTTATATATGGCATATAGACACTCTATCAATAAGAAAGCACTATACAGCATAATTGAAAAAATGAGATTCTTTTTTGAATCATTTTTGAATCATAATACAATAACATTGAGAATATTTGAGTGTTCATTGTAGATATTGTATAGTAGTTATATAGCAGTATTAAATGCTATTGCGACAGTTCACTTAACAACATATAAGAGTCTAATTGGTGCAGTAATAGAGTATTAAAAATTGGCATATATTAGAAAAAAACATAGGAATTGGTATATCTAAAGGAATAATGTAAAAAAAAAATAAAAATTTTTAAAAAAAATTATATAGTTATATAGTATATAATATGATAATTAAAAAAAAAGTTTTTCAATTTTTAGTCAAAAAAATCCTACAGATATGCCAAATGCGGCGTTTTTTTACAGTAATACCAAAATTTAATAGAAAAAGGGAATTCTCATATTCCCAGGTAAACATATATACAATTCAGAGAAATAAACAATTTATTGTGTTTTAAGCTTGTAAATCTTGCTTGTCTTGTATTGCTTGTTATTGCTTGTTATTTCAAGCTTGTAAATCT
>JBAMLJ010000030.1:0-1265 GCA_039793615.1 bacterium | reverse complement strand
ATCGCCTATTTTTCTCATTGATGGACCATCTGAACAATCTTTTCACAAGCAATGACTATAAAGATATTTTAAAATTTTACGATTATTTTGATAACAGAGAGCAGCTGATAAAATGGATGAGAGAAAGGCCAAAGGGAAATTACAGAATAGTTGAATTCAACAAAGAGAGTAATGATATTATTTTAGTGATACCAACAATGGACGTGAATGGGAAATATGCCCTAACTTGCAGGAATGAGATCTTTAAGGGATTGCACATTATCTTTGTTGAATCAGGATATAATAATTACTATTTCAATTATGCACATAACTGTAATGAGGGCATAAAAAAGGCTTTGGAATACAACCCTAAATGGATTATTGTGTCTAATGATGATATGTACAAAATTGATGATGTAAATGTTTTGGTGAATGAACTTTATAGTTTAGATGAAAATAAAGTAAAATATGTTTTTACAAATAATTCTGATTTGTTTTACCATTCCTCTAAATCATATGTATTTGAAGAAAATTTTTTACATAATATATTATTTATAATTTATAAACTTCTTTTTGAAACTTCTAGCTTACATATTCATTTTGTAAGCAGAAAAGTTGATAAAAAATTCAATAATAGATGGCATTTTGGAGGTGGAATTACGTCTCCATCATTTATTAAAAGAATACTTAAAAAAATAAGTTTGTCCTTGGAAAATAGGCATGTTATTTATTTCATTAATCCGGGAACTTTTTTAATTTTGAGTGGAAAATGGTGTTATAGGATTAGAGGTAATGTTTTTAATGAAAACTACATTAATGGCATGGAAGATGTTCACCTAGGATTACAAATAAGTAAAAATGAATTTGATGTGGAATATATTAATTATTCCATTGGTGATTTATTAAAGTCAAGTTTAGGTAATAATTGGTGTAGATCCTTAAGGGACTTAGCCAATTATACCTATTTTAACTCTCAAATTGAAAATAATATAAATATAAAAAATATAAAATAACTAATTGATACTTTAAATCTTTTTGCTAAATGGAAAGTACAAATTAAAATGGAAATAAATGAAGGATATTATGTTGTGATATCTTGAAATTATTTCATTTTTATACTCCTATTTTTCATCCTGAAACCTTTCCTTTTGTGCCTTCTTTATTTCATATACCATCCTGGTGTGATACTTGATTAAGCAAAATAAAGGAAATAATAGAAAAACGAGTGTGAGCGAAAAATAGTAAAGGTCAGTTGATTGTCATAATTTTCTCTTAAAATTTATAAA
>JBAMLJ010000029.1:0-1266 GCA_039793615.1 bacterium | reverse complement strand
TTTAACATGAAAATTAATTTAATAATATTGCAAAAAAACTAACTTTAATTTCAAGTTGTTTAGGTGCATAAATTATTATTCATAATTAATTAAATTTAAACAGGAGGTATTAGTCATGGAAAAATTAATGAAATTCTTAATCACCAGCAAGATTAGCTTTAAGCTCATCGCTAAAGATGAGTTGTACGAACTACATGTTCTAAGTTACACAAGCGACAAAGAGTTGATCGAAATAGTTGCCTTGTTACAGCAGGCTTACCAGAGAGAAGGCAAAATAATTATGTTGCTGCCTACATGGTAGCAAAAGTTATTACTTACGCCCTGCAAAGGGCGCCTTTTTTCGCTCAAATTGTTTTTTGCATTTATTTTTTTACAAAAAAATTTTAACTTTATTTTTAAGGTGCTAAGTTATATAAATTAATTCTTAATAAATCAATTTTAAGGAGGTTAGTTAACATGTTAGAATTTCTATTTTATTTGTATTTCTGTTTAGTATTATTACTATATTTAGTAGTTAAATACTACTAAGTTTTATTCATCTCGCCCATAAGGGCGTCTTTTTTCGTAATTTTCTTTTTTGCAATTAATTTAATTTTTTGCTTAAATTTATTTTTTTTATTAAAAAATAATCGTCACTTTAATTTCATGATGTTTAGATGTATAAATTAATATTCATAAAAATCAATTAAAAGGAGGTAGTGTGACATGAATTTAAAAGATCAGTTGAAAAAAGTTCAAGCTGAAGTATTGGCTAGTTTTATCGACCAAATTTTAGCGGAAAAAAATTCGGAGGACATGTACGTTGTAGTGGAAGAAGGCACGTACAACATTTATGTGCAACCTGTCGATTTCAAGAACATCAATTACAAGCTCTATGATGAACTTAGAGTTATATTGGAAGCAAACGGTCTTGCAGTTTATGATGATTATGACTTAATGGTAGAAGAAGTTCTACATGATCGTCCAAAGTCAGTATTATATTTTGGGGAAAAACCTATCATACGTTTCCCCATACGTAATTAATCTCATTTATTATCGCCCGCAAGGGCGTGTTTTTTGCAAATATTTTTTTTCACAAATTAAATCAGCTAAATTATTTTTTATGCCTAATAATGTTTTAGATGTAAGCAAATTAATTGCAAATTATTATAATGCAAATGAATTAAAATTTGATTTAAATTTTATGGTTGACTATCGTTTAACAATTTGTGATATAATTAATAATAGCGATAATAAAAAATATATAATTAAAAATAAAATTACAAA
>JBAMLJ010000028.1:0-58958 GCA_039793615.1 bacterium | reverse complement strand
AATTTTTAATTTTTAAACAATTATACTCAATACAGAATACAGAATACTGAATACTGAATACTTCTTTTTGTCATTTGTAATTTTACATTGTTTTGTGGTATTATATTTTTAATGTCGCTATTATTAAACAAAAAGATTTTTTTTGGTTTCTTTTTAGGGCTTTTAATTCTACCTTCTTTGGTTTTTGCTTGGTCGCAAAATGAAACTCTTTTTGTTGATTCTAATTATGATTTAAGTGGCAGAAATCAAATTGATGTTCAACTAATTAAAATTACCAATAAGCTCTATTTTTATGCTGATAAAACTTGGTATAATAATTTTCCTGATAAAAATACTTTAGATAGTAAGCTTTATAATTTAACCAGCGATTTTGAATATAAAATTTATCCTTTTTTAACAAATTTATTAGGTTCAGAGGATAATCCCGGAGTTGATAATGATCCAAAAATTGTGATTGTTTTAGAACCCTTAAAAGATAATTATGGCGGCTATATCCAGTCAGGGGATGAATATCCCAAAACAATTTACCCGCAGTCTAATCAAGGCCAAATTATTTATTTAAATAGTAATTTAATTACTAAGGCTGATAGTAATTTTTTAGATTATGAATTAGCTCACGAATTTACTCACTTAATTACTTTAAAACAAAAACCAGATTCTCAAACTTGGTTTTATGAGATGATGTCTGAATTTGCTGGCCAGGCCATTGGCGTTGATATCAGCCAAATTACTAAACAACGAGCTCAAGCATTACTTTATTCCACTGAAGTTAATTTAGAAGATTGGGCTAATTCTAATAAAGATTATGGTAAAGTTTATTTATTGGCTTTGTATTTAAGAGAACAATTTGGTAACGGAATTTTTGCTGATGCCTTAAAATACCCCTCCAAAGACGGTTTTGTTTCTTTAAATGAAGCTTTAAAAAAAAGGGGAACGAATTTAGACGAAGTTTTCTTAAATTGGTTAATTACTAATTTATATAATACTTGCGAAACGAATAATTTTAAATATTGTTATCAAGATCCTATTTTAAAAAATTATTCTATTAAAGCTTATTCTTATTATTTGCCACTACAAGAGAAAAGTTCATTATCAGTAACCGATTCTTTAAAAGCTTTAACAGGTAAATGGCAAAAACTTAACGGCGGATTAGGAACAGTAAAATTGAAGTTTACTATCCCCGAGCAAACACCTATTTCTAAAATTCCTTATATTATTGAAAGTATTGATGGCAAGAAAACTTTAAATTTTGTTGATTTTAATAATACTAATATTCAAGAAATATATGTTACTGATATAGGTACTAAAAATATCGCCATTTATTTCATCCCTTATTTACCAAGTAGAGCAGAAAAAGGAAGACTTTATTATTATTCCTTTGAAGCGCAAAATTTAGGACAGAATAAAGATAATGACCAGGCTTTAATTAATCAACTTCAGGCTCAAATTGAGGAATTAAAAAGAAGAGTGGCTCAATTACAAATGTTGATTGCTTTAAAAAATGTTTATCAGAATAATTTAAAATGTTCTGTTTTTACTCAGGATTTATCTTATGGTATGAAATCTAATGAAGTAAAATGTTTGCAGCAATTTTTGGCTAATTTAGGAAGTGATATTTACCCAGAAAAATTAATTACTGGTTATTACGGACCATTAACTATGTTAGCAGTAAAACGTTATCAAGCAATGAAGGGAATAGCGCAGACTGGTTATTTTGGACCGTTAACCCGGACAGTTGCCAATCAAAGTTTACAATGACAAGAAAAAAGTATTGAGTATAAGTTTAAAATTTAAAATTAAAATTAAAAATTTATTATTGTATTTCAAATTCCAAATGTCAGATTTCAGATTCCGGATTCTAAATTTTGATTATTCTAAATTTTGATTTTTGAATTTTAAATTGTTTTTTATCATTTGTTATGGGTTATTAGGGATTTAATATTGAATAAATCATACTCATTATGTCAAACTTAAAATCTATACTTTTTTACCTTACAATCGCGACTTTATTGACGCCTTTTTTGGTTTCTTCTCGCACTTATTTTCCTTTTATTGTTGCTAAAGCAACTGTTTTTCGGATAATTGTAGAAGCAATGCTTTTGGTGTATTTGTTAATGATTACGAGAGGGGAAGCAAAATTTAAAGTTAATGCCTTAACGGTTTTTTTATTAATTTATGGGATTGCTGTTTTTCTATCAGCATTTTTTGGAGTTAATTTAATTTGGAGTTTGTTATCTGGTTGTGAAAGAATGGAGGGAGTAATTGGTGTCTGGCATTTCATTATCTTCTTTATCATCATTACTAATGTTTTTGATTTTAATGAGTTTAAACAATTATTTAAAATTGAAATTTTTATTAGTACTTTTTATGGTATTTTATCATTATTAATTTATAAGGGGATGGCAATTGGATCAGTGCAGCCAACGCCACGTTTATCTGGTTTTACCGGTAATCCTTCTTATTTGGCTACTTATTTTATATTTAATTGTTTTTTAGCTTTATACTTTTATTTTGACAGCTTATTGCTGGAGCAAATAAATATCATTGCCAAGAATTCTAATGCCATTAAAACTGCAAAACATTTTGGATTAAGAGATTCGGTTAAGGCTTCACTTAAAACAACAGTAAAAAGTCTCTTTCCTCAAAAAGAGAGCTTCTTGTGGTTAGGGATTGCTGTTTTTGATGCTTTATTGGTTTTTATTTCAGGAACAAGAGGAGGGATGATTGGTTTAGGAATTGGTATTTTATTTTTAATTGTTAATTTATTAATTTCTTCCCGCAAAGAGTTTTTAGTTTTTAAAAAATTATCATTAATTGTTTTGGTAATAATTACTATTTTTTTGATCACAGTTTTTAGTTTGAAGAATACTAATTTTGTTAAAAATAATTTTGCCCTAATGCGCTTAACCTCAATTTCTTATAAAGATCCTACTGGAATGTCACGTCTTTTATCAGCAGAAACTGCCTTTAAAAGTTTTCTGGAAAAACCAATTTTTGGATGGGGGATCGAAAATTATGAGCCTGCCTATTTAAAGAATTTTAATCCTGAGGTAGTAAAAGTTTTACCTGAAGATTTTTATTTTGATCGTGCTCATAATAAAATAATGGAAGTTTTAGCTACTACTGGTTTGGTTGGATTTATTTCTTATTTAGGAATTTTTATCGTTACTTTTATTTTACTTCAAAGAAAACGCCAACAAGAGGGAGGTTTTATTCAAAGCGTTGTTTTCGAGTCGTTAATTATTAGTTATTTTGTTCAAAATATTTTTCTTTTTGATTTTCATGAAAGTTATTTGATGTTCTTTTTGGTATTAGGATTTATTCCAGTTTTAAGCCGATCAGAAGATATGATTTTAAAAGAATATGGTTTTTCTTCAGTCGCTTTAAAAAGAAAAGATTATGCTTTTCAGCTATTAAAGGGTTTTATTTTAATTAGTGCTTTTTGTTTAATTATTTTCTCTCTATCCCAAATAGTAGTAAAAACTTATTCCATTAGTCAAGGAATTATTAATTTGGCTCGTTTAATCGCTGCTCAAAAATATGATGACGCTTTAAGCGAATTTAAGAGTTTAAATTATTCCATTGGCAAAATGGATAATTTAAGAAAAGATTTAGTAATTGGTACGTATAATATTATAGGCAGTTACGGCGTTATTAATGAAAAAATCGAACCATTAATTAACGAATTAATCAAATTAAGCGATGATTTATTAAAGAAAGAACCATGGAATTATCGTTTAGTATTTAATAAATTACAATTAATCATTTATGAGTCTCGGTGGAATAAAGAAAAATTAGAGGAAGCAAAACAAATCAGGGATGATTTAATTAAAATTGCTCCTTATTTTCCGCAAACTTATTTAATTTCAGCCAAATTAGATTTTCTTTTAAATGAATCAGAAAAAGCAAAATTGGAGCTTGAGAAAGTTTTACAATTGGATCCTAATAATAATATTGCTAATTATTTAATGGGGTATTATTATTTGATGCAAAATAACACCACTTCAAGTTTTGATTATTTCGTCAAAGCTTTGGATAATGGTTATGTTTTTAATGATTCTCAATTAATGAATAATTTAGTTAAAATATTGGCACAACATAAAGACTATCAAAGAATTATTAAGCTTTATGAGCAAGAATTAAAATTAGATCCTAAAAATCCATCAGTATACATTCATCTCGCTGCTACTTACGCTAAATTACACAATAAAGAAAAAGCGATTGAATACGCAAAAAAAGTTGTTGAATTAAATTCTCAGTATCAAGAAGCGGTGAATAACTTTATTGAGATAGTTGAGAAAGGGGAATGGGATAAAATAGCAGATTAAAAATTAGAATCCAGAATTTGAAATATAATAATAAATATAATAAAAAATAATAAATTTTTAATTTTTAATTTTTAAATCTCTATACTTAATACTTAATACTGAATACCAGGTAATTTTTCTTTTATTTGTAATTTTTGCTTTTTTGTCTTGACAAAGAGGAAAGTTTGAATATAATAAATAACGTTGCCACCATTTCTTGACAAAAGAATATTTTTGTGCTACTATATAGTTAGTATTTTTAATTTTAAAAAACCCATTAATCTGTGGGCAAACAAGCTACAATATTTGTGGATGGCTTGTTGGAATTCTGTATCAATGGGCATTTTGGTTCCGACTGAAATGTACCTTGATCGAATTCTAAATTCCTCTTGATGAGGGAACTTTGCCTGCAGGTTAATGGGTTTTTTATTAATTTTTAATTTTTAAGCCTTCATATTCATATTGAATACTGAATGGAATATTTCTTTTTATTGTTTGTAATTTTATTTTTATATTCCTAAAACTCTTTTTATTTCTTCGAAAGAAGTTTCTCCTTCTAGCATTTTTATAATGGCACTATCAATCAAACGGGGGAATTCTGGTTTGTCTTTTTCTAAATCTTGTGGAGTTGATAATTCAAAAATTGCTGTTTGCCCTAAATAACCAATAAAATTACAATGTTCGCAACCCGAGGGTTGATAAATTTTATAAGGAGGTTTAAATTTGTCTTTATAAGAAGGATATTTGTCTAAAGCGTGTTCAATATACTCTTTTAATTCTTTAGGTGCTAATACTTCTTTTTTGCAATAAGGGCATAATTTTCTTACTAATCTTTGAGCAATTACTAATCTTAAAGCTTTTTTAATATCAGGCGCTTCGATCCCTAGACTTTTTAGACGAGGTAAAACCTCTAGGGTATCATTAGCATGAATGGTTGATAAAACTAAATGACCGGTTAGAGCTGCTTGCCAAGCCATTTTTGCAGTTTCATCATCTCTAATTTCGCCGATAAGAAAGATATTGGGATTTTGTCTTAGAAGAGTTCTTAAAGCATTAGCAAAAGTATAACCTTTTTCTTCGTTTACCTGAGTTTGATTAACGCCTTCTAAACGATATTCTATTGGGTCCTCTACAGTAATAATTTTTACTCCAGGTTGATTTAATTCTTTAAGAAGAGCGAAAAGAGTTGTGGTTTTCCCAGAGGAAGTTGGGCCAGTAGTTAGAATTAAACCAACTTTATCTTTTAGTGATTCTAAAACTATTTTTTTCTGTTCGTCTAATAATCCGATATTATTAATAGAAACTGCTTTAATATCGCTTCCTAATAATCTTAAAACAGCGCTTTCCCCATAGCCACTTGGTAAAATAGACACGCGAACATCTAATGATTTATCCTTAGTGATAATGCGAAAACGGCCCTCTTGAACCTTTTGTGTTTCTTCGGTATTTAACCCACTTAGAGATTTTATCTCGTTTAAAATTTGATTAGCTTCGCTTAAATCGAAAGAGGTTAAGAGATACAAAATACCGTCAACACGAATTCTTACTACTAATTGTTTTTCTTCGGGTTCAAAATGAATATCAGTAGCACGAGCTTTTAAAGCCCAGCTAATAAGATAATGAATTTGTTTGTCTAAAGGTAAATTTTCAATTAATTCATTGATGGGTTTTCTATTTTTTTGATATTCTTCAATTTTTTCTTCATCTTGAGGAAGGAGTTTTATGCCTCTTAAAAGAGTTTGAGAAAAAAGTTCTTCATAACTCTTTTTTACATATTCAATATCCCCAGCAACACGAATTATTTCCTCTAAAGAAGTAATTCCTTCCATTACCTTTAATAAACCATCATGAAAAAGGGGAATCATTCCTTCGTCAATAGCTGTTTTTCTGATTTCGTCTTTACTGGCATTATGTAGTATTTTTTCAGTAATTTTAGGAGTAATAGGCATCATTTCAAAAAGACCAATTTGAGAAGTATAACCCAAATAATGGCATTTTTCACAACCAACGCTTTTATAAATAAGGGGGATATCATTAGGAATTTTAACCCCGCTTTTAGGAGATAAAATAGAGAAAGCATCAATGATTTGTTGCTTTTCTTCAGGCGTTAATTCGTATTTTGCTTTACAATAAGGACATAGTCTTCTTACTAATCTTTGGGCTACAATTAAACGTACTGCTCCTGGAATGATATTTAAATCAGCTCCCAATTCTTTTAAACGATCAATTGCTCCGGCTGTTTCGTTGGTGTGTAGAGTTGATAAAACTAAGTGCCCGGTTAAAGCTGCTTGAAGGGCAATTTTGACCGTTTCTTTATCACGCATCTCACCAATCATAATAACATCAGGATCCTGACGTAAAATCGATTTTAAACCTGTTTCGAAAGTATAATCTTTAGAAACTTGTGTTTGATTCACGCCATTTATATGATATTCAATGGGATCTTCAATGGTTATAATTTTTATTCCCGGCGAAATTTTTTCTTTTAATAGAGCGTATAGGGTAGTAGTTTTACCAGAACCAGTTGGACCAGTTAAAATTATCATTCCATTAGGTAAAGACATTACTTCTTTCAAAAGTTTTTCATCTTTTTCTCTCAATCCTAAATCTTTTAATCCAAAAGTAGCTCTTTTGGGATTTAAAATACGGCAAACAATAAATTCTCCTTCTGGGCCCGGTAAAGTGGAAACACGAACATCAAAGAAATCATTATGATTTTTAATAGTAAAACGTCCATTTTGTGGAGAAAGAGTGATATTTAATTTGATTCCACTTAAAATTTTAAAACGCGATAAAAGTTTTTGATATTTATCTTTATCAATTTCTGCTACTTCGTATAAAATCCCACCAACACGAAAACGAATTAAAGCTGTCTTGCTTTGTGGTTCAATATGAATATCAGAGGCGTCAATTAAAATAGCCGTTTTTAAAATTAAACCAATGATACTGGTAACTTCAGTTGAAGGGTAATTTAATAGCTCTTGATTTAAATTAGAAAATTCGATTTCTTTAATCGAACTAACATCAATAAAATTACTAATTTCGTTAGCTCTTTTTTTAACGAATTGATAATAAGATAAAGCATGTTTTAGGCTTTCTTCGGTAATAACATAAATAACAACGCGATAGTTTTGTGCTTTTAATTTCTCGATTAGTTTTATTGTTTCTAGATTATCAGGATCAACGACACCCAATCTTAAATTATTGCTTACTTTTTCAAAAACAACTGCTCGTGCTTGTTTTGCTTCTTCTTCGGGAATAACTTCAACAGCACTTGGGCTAATATTCACTAATTTTAAATTAGCATACAAAAGATTCTTTTTTATCGCTAATTCGTTTGTTAATCTTTCTTTTGAATCTTGCCAAAGACGCTTGATTTTATCTTGTTGTTTCTTTAAAATATCATCCATAATAAACTAAATTATATATTTATTATCTCATCTCTTTCCCTTAAAGTCAAAAATATGTTAAAATACAATTTATGAAGATTTTATTAGAAAGTAAAAGTATAAAAGAAACCCATGATTTAGCTGATTTATTAATCAAAACGATTTTTTATAACAAGGAATTTTTTCAAAAATATTTTAAAGGAAAAGCAATAGTTGTTTCCTTAGAGGGTAGTTTAGGAAGCGGGAAAACAGAATTTTTAAAAGGAATAGCAAAGAGTTTAAAATTAAAAAATAAAATTATTAGCCCGACTTTTATTGTGATGAGAAAATATGATTTGAATGATTGTTTCTTTAAAAGTTTATGGCATTTAGATTGCTATCGCGTTTTTGATAAAAAATCATTAACTGAGATTGGTTTACAAGATATTATTAATGATAAAAATAATATTATTTTTATTGAGTGGGGTAACAAAATTAAAAAATTATTACCAAAAAATTCCCTTCGTCTTAAATTTAAAATTATCGCTGACGATAAAAGATTAATCGAAATTTATTTTCCTTTCAAACTTTAATTTTTATGAAAAAATTTGTCATTGTTGATAGCTATGCTTTGGCTCATCGGGCTTATCATGCCTTACCACCTTTAGTTTCTCCTGAGGGAAAATTAGTAAATGCAGTTTATGGTTTTTTGTTGGTGTTTTTAAAAATGATTGATATTTTAAAACCGGATTACTTAGTGGCTGCTTTTGATTTAGCAAAACCAACTTTTCGCCACTTAGAGTATAAAGAATATAAAGCTCAAAGAGTAAAAGCACCAGATAATTTTTATGAGCAAATTGGTGTTTTAAAAAATATTTTGAACACATGGGGGATTCCCATAATTGCTCAGGAAAGCTATGAAGCCGATGATATTATTGGTTCTTTGGTAAATAAATTTTATCACGAAGATTTAGAATTTATTATTGTAACTGGCGATTTAGATACTCTTCAATTGGTTAATGATAAAACGAAAATTTATACTTTTAAAAAGGGTTTGCAAGACGTGGTAATTTATGACGAAAAAGCAATTAAGGAAAAATATGATTTAATACCAAAACAATTAATTGATTTTAAAGCTTTAAAAGGAGATCCTTCTGATAATATTCCCGGGGTACCTTCAGTGGGTGAAAAAACAGCAATTAAGCTTATTAAGGAATTTGGTTCCTTAGATAATTTATACGAAGCTTTAGAAAGTAATAAAAAAATTACTTCTCTCAGTGAAAAATTAAAAAAGACGCTTTTAGAAAATAAAGATCAAGCTTATTTTAGTCGCCATTTATCTCTAATTGATACTACTATTCCTTTAGATTATTCTTTAGAAGATTTAAGATATCATGAACCTCCTTTGGATAAGATTGCCCCGCTATTTAAAACGTTAGGTTTTAATAGTTTATTAAACCGTTTAACTTCGAAACCATTAACAACACCAGAGATTAAAGTAAACTTAAATTATATAAATAATAATGAAGATTTAGATGAGGTTATTAAAAAAATAAACTCTTCTTTAAAATACGGGTTGTATTTAGACTACAATGGTAAAAAAATTTATGAGAGGCAAATTAATGGTTTATATATAATTTTGCCTCACGGAGTATATTTTTTAGAAGAAAAAAAATTAAATGATTTCAAAAAGAAAATAAATCAAATTAATTTTAAAATTCCTGGTTATACTTTAGGATTAAAAAATTTAATTGAAGAAATAGAAGAGGTAAAAAATTTAGATTTAAAAGATTTAGAAATTTTAAGTTGGCTTATTGATTCTGAAAGAAAAAATTACGAATTATCATCATTAGTTAAATTTTTCCTTAAGAAAACTTTTAATGAAAAATTAAATTATTTACAAGAAATTATAAATTTAGGAGAGGAAATTGAAAATAAGGTACAGTCACTTAATTTAAAACATTTATGGGAAACAATTGAAAAACCACTGATTCCTGTTTTAGTATCAATGGAAAAAAACGGTATTTTTGCTGATTCTCAAGAATTAGATGAATTATCAAAAGAGGCTGAAGATGAAATTCAAAAATTAGCTTCAGAAATTTATCATTTAGCCCAAAAAACATTTAATATTAATTCTTACCAAAAATTAGCTGAAGTTTTGTTTACTGATTTGAAATTAGATATTAATAAAGTAAGGAAAACAGCTTCCGGCATTCCTTCTACTGATATTAATGAATTAGAAAAAATCAAAAATGATCACCCTATTGTTCCTAAAATTATTGAATATCGTCAACTAGAAAAGATGTTAAATAGTTTTTTAATCCCGTTACCCCAATTTATTAATCCTTTAACAAAGCGAATTCATACTATTTGGAAACAAACGGGAACAAGTACTGGTCGTTTATCTTCTGAAGAACCAAATTTACAGAATATTCCTTTAAAAGGGGAGTGGGGGAAGAAAATTAGACATGCTTTTAAAGCGCAAGAGGGTTTTCAGTTTTTATCATTAGATTATTCTCAAATTGAATTAAGAATTGCTGCTCATTTATCTCAGGATTCTAAATTAATCGAAGCTTTTAAATCAGATAAAGATATTCATACTTTAACTGCAAGTTATCTTAAGAATATTAAAGAATCAGAAGTCACACCAGAGTTAAGAAGATTAGCAAAAATTATTAATTTTGGCATTTTATATGGCATTGGAGATAAGTCTTTAAGTGAGAGTGCTAATATTAGTTTAAAAGAAGCAAAAGCATTTAAAGAAAAATATTTCGAAGAATTTAGTGGTTTAAAGATGTATTTAGATAATACTTTAAAACAGGCGAAAGAATTAGGGTATTCGCAAACAATTTTAGGAAGAAAAAGGATTCTGCCTTTAATCGGTTCTTTAGGACAGATTGGTCGCGAAGAAGAAAGAATGGCAATTAATATGCCCATTCAGGGATTAGCTAGTGATATCATTAAATTAGCAATGATTAATTGTTTTAACTTTATTAAGGAGAATAATTATGAAAATAAAGTGCGATTAATTTTACAAATCCATGATGAATTGATTTTTGAGGTAAAAACTGAGATAATAAAAGAAGTATTGCCTCAATTAATTGATATTATGAATCATGCCTATCTTTTAATAGTTCCTCTTAAAACAAATAGTGCCATCGGTGATAATTGGGGTGATTTAGATTAAAATTACGATGTATTTTTATGACGAATTTTTTTAGAAAAATTCAACAACATTTTTTTGATAATGAATTTTTGCCCTTTTTATTTCTTGGCTTATTAGCTATTACGAATTTAATTCTTACTTTACTTTTAAATGCTTCAGCTATTATTTTTGTTAGTTTAAGTGTTTTTATCTTTATTTTGTGGTTAATTTTAAGTCTTATTACTTTGAATCTAATCGATGTTAAAAGCCGTTTGATTTTAGAAAAAGGACAGATTAATGCTATTATTTTAAGCATTGATGACCCGGTTATTACCTATACTAAAGATTTTGAAATAATTTTGGTTAATTCTGCTTTAGAAAAATTAGTTGGCATATCTAAAAAAGAAATTATTGGAAAAATTATTACTCCCGAGTTAGTGAATAATGATCGTTATGGATTTTTAGCAAGGATTATGTTTCCTAGTTTAGCCCCCTTAGTTTTAGAAAAAAGTACCGATGCTTATCCCCAAAAGATAAAGGTGAAATTTAATAATCCTGAAAGAACTCTGGAAATTATTACCTCAAAAGTAATTGATGAAAACAATCATGATTATGGTTTTGTAAAAATTATTCATGATTTAACAAAAGAAGAAACTCTACAAAAAATACAAAAGGATTTTATTACAGTTGCTGCTCATCAATTACGAACTCCCTTAGCTGGTTTATCATGGATTTTCGAGATGATGTTAAAAAAAGAACTTGGTTCTTTAACTAAAGAGCAAGAACAATTATTATTACAAGGGCAATTAGCAATTCAATCAAGTTTAAAAACGGTCGAAGATTTATTGAATGCTGCTCAAATCGAGGAGGGAAGATTTGGTTTTCAATTTACGCGAACCGATATTATTCCTTTAATTGAAGAAGCTTTAACTAAATTTGAACCATCGGCAAAACAAAGAAATATAAAACTAATATTTCATCGCCCTGATTTTAAATTAGATTCATTTGTTTTTGATCCGATAAGAATTAAATTAGTTTTAGAGATTTTGATTGATAACGCGATAAAATATAATGTTCAAAACGGAGAAGTACATGTAAGTTTATCCATGGATAACGCTAAACCATTTATTAATATTTCTATTCAGGATACGGGAATCGGAATTGAGAAAAAAGATTTAGATCGATTATTTACTAAATTTTTCCGTTCGGAAAAAGTTATTAAAGAAGAAACAAGTGGTACTGGATTAGGTTTATATTTAGCAAAAAATATTGTTGAACGTCACGGGGGAAGGATTTGGGTAAAATCAGAAGTTGGGCGCGGTTCTATTTTTACTTTTTCTTTGCCTCTTGATCCGATATATATTCCTCCTCAATAGAATTTTCAATTCTCAATTTACAATTTACAATACATTTTTAATGATTAAATTTACAAATAGATATTAGAGGTTTGAAAATTTAAAATTGTGATATTGATTGAAAAGATTAAAAATTGTAAATTAGAAATTGTAAATTATTTTTACTATGCCAGAATTACCAGAAATAGAAACAATAAAAAGAGATTTAAATAAAGCCTTAAAAAGAAGGCGAATTATTGATGTTTGGACTGATAATTTAAAAGATTTTGATAAAAAAGAATTTGAGAAAAAAATATTTAATCAAAAGATAGAAGAAGTTGTTCGAAAAGGAAAAAATATTTTTATTATTTTTCAAAATAAAAATGTTTTATGGTTTCATTTAAAATTAACCGGACATTTATTATTAGGTCAATATAAATTAGAAAATAATAAGTGGGTGCCCAAAGAAAAAGGTCTTTATCTAGATCGACAAAATTTGTATATTCATTGGGTTTTTATGTTAGATAATTCAAAGAAATTAGTTTTATCAGATAGCCGTCGTTTTGCTAAAGTTAAGATAATTTCTTTAAAAGAAATGGATGATTTTGAAAAAAAATTAGGCCCCGATCCTTTGACTAATAAATTTACTAAAGAATATTTAAGTGAAAAACTAAAAAAGGTAAAAATAAGCGTTAAAAAATTCTTAATGGATCAAAAATATATCAGTGGGATTGGTAATATTTATGCTAACGAAATTTTATTTGAGGCTAAAATTAATCCCTTCCGGAAAGCTAATTCTTTATCAGCCGAAGAAATTAATACCTTATTTTTAGTAATAAGAAAAATACTTATGAAAGCGATTACTTATCGCGGCACCTCTGCCAAGGATGAGGCTTATCGTGATCTTTATGGGAGGAAAGGAAATTTTGGGAAATTCTTAAAAATTTATCAAAAAGAAGGAGAAAAATGTCCTCGCTGTAATGGTATTATTCTTCGGAAAACTGAAAATAATCGCTCCACTTTTTATTGTCCCAAATGTCAAAAATAATATAATCCTATGTTGATTGTTATTTATGGTGATGACACTTTTTTATCACGCCGTTATTTAAATGAGGTAAGAAATTTTTATTTTAAAACCAATCCTTTTTATTTTTCTTATGATTTTAAAGAAAAGAATATAAAAAACAATATTAATGAAGATTTAGATATTTTAAAAAGTATTTTTAATGAGAGAAATTTATTCAGTAGTACTAAGGTTATTTTATTAGAAAATATTTTTTCTTATGCTCCCAAAAGTTTTCAGGAAGAAATTATTAGATTATTCAAAGAAAATAAAATTTTTAAAGCAAAAGATATTTTGGTTATTATTTTTGAAGATAATTCAAAAGTTAATTTAAATTTCTTTAAAGATAAGGCAAAAATTTTTAAAGATTTCTCTTTTAAAAAAGGAAAAGAATTAACCGATTTTATTAAAGAAGAAGCAAAATCTTTTGGAATTCAATTAGATAGCGAAGCTTTAAATATTTTAGAAGCAAATTTTAAAGATGATACCGCTTTCATTTATTTCGCTTTAAAAAAGTTATCGCAGCTTGACAAAAGTTTAATCACTAAAAATGATGTTTTGAATAATATTTATTTAGAAAATAATAGTAATATTTTTAATTTGCTCGATGCCTTGGTAAATAAAAAGATAGCACTAGCTTTTAAATATTTAGAAAAAGAAATGGAATCAGGATCCGTGGGATTAATTTTATGGCAAATAATTAAAGAAATTAAAACCTTAATTATTTTAAATCAAACTTCTGATAAAAATATTTATATAGTAAGTAAAAAATTTGATATTCATCCCTATGTAGCCAAAAAATTATTTTTATTAAGCAAAAAATATAATTTTACAAAATTACTTTCGATTTATCAGAAATTAAGTAATTATGATTTAAAAATAAAAAGCGGAAAAATCGATCCTGGTTTAGCTTTAAATTTAATTGTTTTGGATTTTAGCAAGGTTTGATTGATTTTTTCTTTTTACTTTGATAAAATAAATAAATGATAAAATAAATAAAGAATTTAAATAATTTAAAAATAAATAAATTAAATAAATAATAAAACAAATAATTAATCAATAAAATAAATTTTATGGCAGTAACTCGTACCGCAAAAAGAGCTTTAAAGAAAAGCTTAAGAAATAAGGAACGAAATTATCAAAAAAAAGAAGAGTACAAAAAACTAAAGAAAGAATTTTTAAAGAGTTTGGTTAAAAATGATATCGAAGTAAGTAAAAAACAGCTCGGCTTACTTTATAAAAAAATAGATAAAATGGCTAAAATTCATTTAATTCATAAGAATAAAGCTAGCCGAGAAAAATCTCAATTAGCTAAAAAATTAGTTAATAAAATTAATGAGTTATCAGCTAAAAATTCTTAATCATCCAGCTGATTTAAGAATTGAGGTTGAAGCTTCTTCATTAGAAGAACTATTTCAGGGGGCCATTGAGTTAATGGCCTCTCTTCTTTATAAGAGAGTAAACGAATTAGTTAAAAAAAAGAAATTGTCTCTTGAGAAAGACATTAATATTGAAGCTAATTCTTTGGAACAATTAATGGTTGATTCTTTAAATGAGGTTTTATCTTTAAGCGATATTAATAATGCCATTTTTCCTCATTGTGAGATTAATGATCTTAAAGATAATAAATTAAAAGCAAGAATTTTGGGAATAAAAGTTAAAAGATTCGATTTGGAAATAAAGGCAGCCACTTATTATGGTTTAAAAATTGAAACAAATAATCGACAATATAAAGCAATAATTACTTTTGATATATGATTAATAAATCAGATATTATTAAAATTAACGATTATCTTTGGGAGATTCCAAAAGGTTACAAAGATTTTATGAAAGTTAGTGCTCGTTTTTATGCGGATGAAGTTTTGTTAGAAGATATTTTAAAAGATCGCTCTTTAGAACAGCTCATAAATGTTAGCGCTTTAAACGGAATTTATAAGTATGCTTTAGCAATGCCCGATATTCATGAGGGTTACGCTTCTCCTATTGGGGGAGTAGCTGCAATTGATAGCGAAATTGGAATAATTGCGCCTGGAATGCAGGGTTATGATATTAATTGTGGCATGAGATTAATTAAAACTAATTTTGAAGAAAATGAAATCAAACAATTTTTAAAAAAATTAGCACGAGAAATTTATGAGGCAGTTCCATCTGGTTTAGGCAAGGGAAGAAAAATAAAATTAAGTGATGAAGAATTAAATAATATTTTAGATGAAGGTGCTAAATATTTAGTAAAAAAAGGTTACGGAAATGAAAATGATTTAGAGTTTTGCGAAAGTAATGGCAATTTAAATTATGCTGACCATCGTTATATTTCTTTAACTGCTAAAGAAAGAGGGAGAGATCAAATAGGAACTCTTGGTTCGGGTAATCATTTTTTAGAAATTCAAAAAGTTAATGAAATTTATGATGAAAAAGCGGCACAAGTTTTTGGTTTATTTAAAAATCAAATAGTAATCATGATTCATACAGGATCGCGTGGTTTAGGGCATCAGGTGGCAACTGATTATATCAAAAAATTCGTTAATTTAATGCCCAAATATAAAATCAATGTGCCTGATCAAGAATTTGCTTGTGTTCCGTTTCAATCACAAGAAGGTCAGGAGGGGTTTAAGGCTTCTGCTGCAGCTGCTAATTATGCTTGGGCTAATCGTCAGATGATTACTTATTATATAAGAAAAGCAATTAAAAAAGTATTTCCTAGCCTCAAGGATGATTTAGATATTTTATATGATGTGGCTCATAATATTATTAAATTAGAGACATTTCAAATCGATGGAAAAGAAAAAAAATTATTGATTCATCGCAAAGGAGCAACTCGTGCTTTTCCTCCTTTTCACCCAGAAATTCCTTTTAAATATCAAGAAATTGGGCAACCAATTTTAATTCCTGGTTCAATGGGAACAGCTTCTTATATTTTAAAAGGGTTAAAAGAGGCAGAAGAAAGTTTTTATTCTGTTTGTCATGGTGCCGGAAGAACAATGTCACGTCATGAGGCAATGCGAAAAATGTCTAGCCAAACTTTAAAAGAAGAATTAGAAAAAAAAGGAATTATAGTAATGGTTAATTCGGTTTATAATTTAGCTGAAGAAGCACCCTTAGCTTATAAAGATGTTAATCGGGTAGTGGAAGTGGTTTCAAAAGCTTATTTAGCTCAAAAAGTAATTCAATTAGTGCCTTTGGCAGTAATTAAAGGTTAATTGAGATTTTAATTTGAAAATGGTATAATATTTAAAAGGTCGAGAAAATATAAATATTAATTTATTATGGAAGAAAAATTAGTTGGAAAAATCACCCATTATTACGATAAAATTCAAGTAGCCATTGTTGAATTAACCAGTGATTTAAAAGTTAATGATAATATTCACATTAAAGGCAATAATACTGATTTTAATCAGGTTGTAACTTCTATCCAGAAAGAGCATCAGAATGTGTCCAGTGCCTCAAAAGGGGAAATGATTGGGATGAAAGTAGATCAAAAAGTAAAAGAGGGTGATGAAATTTATTTAATAGAATAGTTGTGTTTACAAAAGATAATATTACTAAAGCCGAAGCATTATTTGCTTTGATCGGTACTATTATTGGTGCTGGTGTTTTTGTTTTACCATATTTAATAAAAATATCGGGACTTTTTGCTACTATTTTTTGGTTTATTATCACTACTTTAATTTTGCTCTATCTCCATTTAGCTTACGGTGAACTGGTTTTAAGAACAGCTAAAGATTTTCGTTTACCAGGTTTTGCTGGTTATTATCTTGGTAGTCAGGCAAAAAAATTTTTATTTCTTACCACGAATTTAACTTTTGCTTTTTCCCTTTTAATTTATCTTATCTTGGGTGCAAAATTTTTACAAAACTTTTTTTCTCTTTTTGTTTCTCCAGAAATAATTCCGTTAGGATTTTTGGTAATAATTACTTGGCTTTTTTTAAGTATCATTATTTTAAGTAAAAAGAATTTAGCATCTAAAGTAAATTTAATACTTTCGCTTTTATTATTAATTATTTTTATTGTTATTGGTTTCTTGTTGTTTCCTCATATTATTAAAAGTAATTTTAATTTTCAGATTAATAATAATCGTTGGTTTTTTATTTTGCCTTACGGTGTTCTTTTTTACGCTTTAAATGGGATGGTAGCAATTCCTGAAGTGCATAATATATTAAAAAAAAGGAAATTAATTAATAATTTGAAGAACATTATTATTAATGGAATTTTGATTACAGTTTTTTGCTATTTAATTTTTATGATTTCTGTTTATGGAGTTTCTGGAGAAAATACTACTATTGATGCAATTTCGGGATTAAAAGAAGTTTTAGGAAAACCTATTATTATTCTTGGTTCAATTTTAGGGTTTTTGGCTGTGATTACTTCTTATTTAATGTTTGCTTTATATATTAAGAATAGTTTTACCAACGATTTTCATTTTTCTCCTTTCGTAAGTAATTTTTTAGTGATCCTTTCACCAATTACTTTATATTTCTTAGGAATTAATAATCTTCCTCGTTTGATGTCAATTTTGGGGGCAACAATAGGAGGATTAGAGGGGATTATTATTTTAATGAGTTTGAAGAAGGCTAAAGAAAAGTCGGATTTACTTCCGAATTATGAAATTAATCTCACTCCTTTACTCTATTTTGGATTAATTTTTGCTTTATTAGCCGGAGCATTAATTCAATCATTAATTAATTTTTAATTAATTTATAATTTAACGTGCCAAATAATTTTGTCCCCATAGTTTAACGGATAAAACGCAAGCTTCCGGAGCTTGAGATACAAGTTCGAGTCTTGTTGGGGATACAAAAATTAATGGGGATACGATAAAATTATGAGAATAATAGTTGATCTACACATTCATTCTAAATATTCGAGAGCAACCTCGAAGGATATGGATTTAGAACATATTGCCTTAAAAGCTAAAGAAAAAGGACTAAATATTGTGGCTACTGGAGATTTTACTCACCCAGAATGGTTTCAAGAATTAAAAGAAAAATTAGAGCCGGCAGAAAGAGGTTTATATCGTTTAAAAAATGATGACCAAAACTCTAAACTCCGTTTTATCTTAAGTGTAGAAATTTCTAATATTTATACGAAAAATAAAAGAGTAAGAAGGGTTCATAATTTGGTAATCGTTCCGTCTTTAGAAGCTGCAGAAAAAATTAATAATGTTTTATCTTGGCATGGAAATTTAAAAGCCGATGGGAGGCCAATTTTAGGATTAGATTCGGAGGAATTATTAAAAATTGTTTTTAATATCGAGAAGGAAGCAATGTTTATTCCGGCTCATATTTGGACACCCTGGTTTTCTGTTTTTGGTTCAATGTCTGGTTTTGATAGTTTAGAAGAGGCTTTTAATAATAATATTAATTTAATTTCTGCCTTAGAAACTGGTTTAAGTAGTGATCCCAAGATGAATTGGATGTTTTCGAAATTAGATCAATTTGCTTTAGTTTCTAATTCTGATGCTCATTCTCTTAATAATTTAGGTAGAGAAGCAAACGTTTTCGATATTGATTTTGATTATTACGCCCTAAAAGAAGCAATTGTTAATAAAGATCGAAATAAATTTTTATATACTATCGAATTTTATCCTGAAGAAGGTAAATACCATTATGATGGTCATCGATTATGTAAAGTGAGTATGAGCCCAGAAGAAAGAAAAAAAGTAAATGGAATTTGTCCCGTTTGTCACAAGCCTTTAACAATTGGAGTTTTATCAAGGGTAGAAGATTTAGCTGATCGTCCGTATGGTTTTATTCCAGACAATGCAATTCCTTTTAAACATTTAATTCCCCTAAGAGAAATTATTGCTGATGTTTTAAATGTTCAAGTAAAAACAAAATTAGTAGAAGAAGAATATCAAAAACTAGTTCATCATTTTAAAAATGAATTTACAATTTTATTAGATACTTCTTTAGAAGAATTAAAAACAATAACAAAAGAACAAATTGCTGAAGCAATTATTAATGTGCGACAAGATAAAGTTGAACTTATTGCTGGTTATGATGGAGAATATGGGAAAATTCATGTTTTAATCGATGAAAATAAAAAATTTGAGAAAGATAAAGAACAAAAATTGCTTTTTTAAAATATTTATGCCGTGGTATAATTAAACAATGCTTGATGTTTTAAATTACTTTTTTTTCAGAATAGGATTTTATCTAAAGGATTTTTTAAGAGCCTATTTTTTGGGTTCTTTTGATTTTTTCAATAATAATTATTGGGATAAAGTTTTACAATTGGATCGGGTAACTAATTTATCAATTAATATTCGTTACTTTTTAGTGCCATTATGGAGATATTACTCCGTTACTGCTTATTTTCTAAGTATTATTATTAGATTAACAAAAATTATTTTTGGAAGCTTGGTAATAATAATTTTTAGCATTTTTTATTGGTTTTTATATATATTATGGATTTTAATGCCTTTTTATTTAGTTATTAAAAGTTTTTAGTTATGTCATTATATTATTTAGAAAATAAATATCTTTTTTGGCCTCGCTGGAAAATTATTATTTATCGTTTGCTTTTTTATTTTTTTCTTTGGTCAGGATTAATTATTTGTATTATCATTAGTTTAGTATCAATTAAACCTTATTCTTATTTTGGCATTCTTCTAACTTTCTTTTTTATCTTTCTTGTCTTTCGCTCTCGTTTTTCCGATTATCCTTTGACCGAAAAAATTCTTAAAAAAGATCGAGTTAATTTAGGTTGGTTTTTAGATGAAAATACTAAAAATGTCTTAGTTGAAGCTCGTTTTTTGTCCTATTATTTTAAAATGCCTTTAGGGAGTTCTTTAATTTATGTTTTATTGGAAAAACAAGAAATTATTACTAGTTTAAAATATTTAGACATTGATTTTGTAAAAATAAAACAAATTAAAGAATTAATTATTCAAAACTTTAAAAATAGTTCAGAAATAACAATCTTAAAACAAAAAGAAAAAGATTTTATTTATTCTTTACTCTTAAGTGCTTTGCAAAAATCATTTTTAATTAAACAATCATTTTTAAATAATTATTGTCTTTTCTTGGCTCTTTTTGACTTAAATGATCCTACCATTAATAATATTTTTACTGATTTAAATATTACCCTAACAGATGCGCAAATTGGTATTATTATTAATTTATTATCAAAACAAAGAAACCTTAATTTAATTAGCGGTATTTCGGAAATTCAAAATAGATACGAAAAATTTAAAAAGAGGGCAAAAGTTAATCGTTCTTTAACATCATTACCAACCCCAACTCTCGATGAATTTGGTTTAGATTATACTGATTTGGCCCAACAATATCGTATCGGAATAATGATTGGCCATAATGAAGAATATAAAACTTTAATTACTGTTTTAAGCCGTCCCCTTAAAAAGTGTGTTTTATTAATTGGTCAAGAGGGTTCAGGTAAAGAAACAATTATCTCTTATCTAGCGCATAATTTAACTAAAAATAATGTTCCCAAACCACTTTTAGATTTTCGCCTCATTAAACTTCCTTTTACTAATTTACTACAAAATATTACTTCTCCTTTAGATGTTACCAATCATTTATCAAATATTGTAAGAGAAGTTTTAAATAATAATGATATTATTTTATATTTACCGGACCTTCATAATTATAAATTAGTTACCCAAGAAGGAGGATTGAGTTCTTTAGAAATTTTAAAACCATTAATCGTTAGTGATTTACCATTAATTGCCACTTCTACAATAGAAGATTATAAGAAATTTTTAGAAAAAGACTCTTTTATTCAGGATAATTTTGAAATCATAAAAGTAAATGAAGTATCAGAAGAAGAGGCGATTCAAATTTTAGCCTTCCGAAGTATCGATTTAGAAAGAAAAGAAAAAATAACTATTACTTATCAAGCAATTAAAAGAGCTGTTTTTTTAGCAAAACGCTTCTTGACTAATGTTCCCTTGCCATCTTCGGCAGAAAAATTAATTCATGAAGCATTGGAAGGGGTAAAACAAATGGGTAAAAGTGTGGTAACTGAAAAAGATATTGTGGATTTAGTAAGTGTTAAAACTAGTATTCCTTTAGAAATTTCTGATGAAGAAGATAAAAATAAATTATTAAATTTAGAAAAATATCTTCACGAAAATTATATTAATCAAGAAGAAGCAGTGCGTTTGGTAGCAAGTGCTATTAGGCAATATCGTGCTGGTTTAAGTAATCCCAATAAACCAATTGCAGTTTTCTTATTTGTCGGTCCCACTGGAGTAGGAAAAACTGAATTAGCTAAAAATCTGGCCCAAGTTTATTTTGGAAGTGTTAAAACTATGATTAGATTTGATATGTCAGAATATCAGGATCAACGAGGCATTTTCCGTTTTATTGGCGATCCTGAAGGAACAACAAGGGGGGCTTTGACTGAAGCTGTAAAAGATAAGCCTTTTTCTTTAATTCTTTTGGATGAATTTGAAAAAGCTCATCCTAAAGTTTTAGATCTCTTTTTGCCTTTATTTGACGAAGGAAGATTAACCGATAATTTAGGCGAAGTAATTGATTTTACTAATACTATTATTATTGCCACTTCCAATGCTTTATCGGATTACATTAAAAAGCAAATTGAAGTTAAAGTGCCATTTAAAGAATTAACTGATGATTTAAAGAAAAAATTAACCAATTACTTTAAGCCTGAACTAATAAATCGTTTTGATGAAATCGTTGTTTTTAAACCTTTAACTGAGGATAATCTTAAACAAATTGTAAAATTAAAATTAAATAATTTAACTAAAATATTACAGAATAAAAACATATCAGTTGATTTTGATGATTCAGTTATTAATAAAATTGCTCAATTAGGATATAATCCAGTTTTTGGTGCCCGTCCTCTAGATTCTGTAATTAGACATTATATTAAAGATAGATTAGCGCAAGTAATTTTAAAAGGGGAAATAAAAACTCATAGTAAAATACATTTTGTTTATCGAAATAATAACTTTGAAATAATAACTTTGAAATGATTAATTAAAAATAATTTATAAGAAAAATTTATAAGAAAAGAAAAATTTATAAGAAAAATTAAATTGAAAGCAAACTAAACCCATGATAAAAATTAAGGCATTGTTTAAAGAAAAAATACACGTGGTAGCGAGGAATTTAATTCTGAGTAATATTTTTGCCTCAACTGGTTGGGCTTTTATTAATCCGGTTTTTGCTATTTATGTTGTTGATAAAATAAAAGGGGGTAATATTCAAGTAGTAGGTATTTGCTATTTTATTTATTGGATAACAAAAGGTATTTTGCAATTATTTGTTTCTGATTATTTAGATAGAGTAGAAGGAGAGGCAGACGATTATTTTACTTTGATTTTAGGACAATTCCTTGATCTGATAGTTCCTTTAGCCTTTCTTTTGGTAAAAAATACTGGAGAATTATATTTAGTTTTTTTTATTTATGGTATTGCAGATTCTTTATATGTTCCACCCTGGAATTCAATTTTTACACGTTATCTTAATATCAAGAGGATAAGTTTTGAGTGGGCTTTAAATAGTACTGGGGTAAATTTAGGCTCGGCTTTAGCAATTTTAATGGGCAGTTCTTTGGCTTTAATTTTTGGTTTTCCATTAACTTTTATTTTTGTAGCACTTTGTCAGGCCATTAGTTTTATTATTCTTCTTTCTTTAAAAAAATATTTCATTAGTAAAAAGAAACCGTATTTAGATTATTATATTCCCCTTAAAAGTTAACGAATTAAAAACCCTTCACTAATGAAGGGTTTTTAAAATTAAGTTTTGTTGAATTTTATTTTTTTATTTCCTCGACTATTTTTTGGAATATTTCTGGATAATTTTCAGCTAATTCTGCTAATATTTTCCGATCAAGTTTAATATTATTTTCTCTTAGTAATTTTATTAATTGATTATATGTTAATCCTAATTGACGCGTTTGGGCATTGATTTTAATGTTCCATAATTGTCTTTTTTCTCTCTTTTTTCTTTTACGATCTTTAAAAGCATGAGTAAAGGCATGAAGCAAGGCTTCTTTTGCTAGGCGATATTTATTTTTTCTACCATAACGAAACCCCTTTGTATATTTTAAAAGATTTTTCTTTCTTTTGTTTTTAATAGTACCCCTTTTTACTCTTACCATATTAAGTAGTTTTTTTAATAGTTTTAGCGTGAGGTGCGTAAAAAGCAACCATCTTGCGATGAATTCTTTTTACTTTTGGTGATTTTTTGGCTTGATTATGACCTTGTTTACTTATACGATGAAGAATTTTGGAGTTTTTCGTAATTTTTACTCTTTTTAAAATTGTTTTTTTGCTCATTGTGATTTTATTAATTCTTTTTGATAGTTATTATTAACCCTCTGGGACTTTTAGTAATCGGTTGAATAATTTTATAAGAAATTTGAATAAAAGTCAAAAATTTTTCCAATTTACTTTTAGCAATATCCTGATGGGCTTTTTCCCTTCCCCTTAAAGGTAATTCAATTACTAAAATTTTGCCTTCTTCTAGAAATTTTTTACCCTTTTCGGCTTTAATTATTAAATCATGATCACCTTCGTTAAAACCAATCCTGATGTACTTATTCGTATTTTTTCTTTCTTTTAATTTTTGTGCTTTTAGTTTCTTTTCCTGTTCATATTTTATTTTTGAATAATTTCCTAATTTATAAACAGGAGGATTGGCTTTTTCACTAATAAGAACTAAATCAAGATTAGCCTCTTTTGCTTTTAAAAGAGCTTCTTCGTATGGTATAACACCAATTAATTTGCCTTCTGCTCCAATGAGACGAATTTCTTTAGGCTGCAAGGTAGTTTATTGATTAAAATTTAAGAATTAAAATTTAAGATTTAAACTTTATTTTTTTTATCTTTTTCTCAGTGATACAGAAAAAAGTATAGAGTATTCGGTATAAATGTTTAAAGATTAACAATTTATTACTGTTTGTTATGGCTCGAGAGTGGAGATGGCGAGAGTTGAACTCGCGTCTAGAAAGTGCATTCTTAATACTTCTACGAACGTAGTTCAGTTTTTATAGTTTTAAGAAACGAAACTGAACAAAACGTTTTCTTAAAACTATCCGAATGAATTTCGATTTAAATTAATCGGATAAGTTAATTTAAATCTATCTCGATATTCTTCCCCCTTTAATTTACCGAGAATTAATTAAAGAGGGCTCCTTAAAGAAGGAGAAACCTATCCTAAGCTATTAAGCATAGGCATAGGCAGGAATTTGATTGGCATTTTTTGTGCCCTTCGATTTTAATGAGCTAACGAAGTTCCTCAGTTCGCGTATTAAGAAATTCCTTTCTAGCGAATCCGAACATCCCCATTATTTATCTAATAAATATATTTTAATATACTTGCTTTATTCTTCTTTCTTCCTCTCTTTTTTTAATTATTTCTTTTTTATTGTATTTCTTTTTATTTTTTACTAAAGCTATTTCTAGCTTGATTAAACCATTTTTATTATATACCTTTAAGGGTATTAAAGTCAATTTTTCTTTTTTAGTTTTTTGATTTAGATTAAGTATCTCTCTTTTTTGGAGTAATAATTTTCTTGTTCTTAGTGGTTCAATTTTTGATGATAAATTATTAGGTTGATAAGGCGAAATATTTAAATTAATAATAAAAGCTTCATTATTTCTAATTACTACATAACTTCCCGTAAGATTTACCCAACCGTTTTTTACTGCTTTTACTTCATTTCCCGAAAGCTTAATTCCTGCTTCAAATTTATCTAAAATTTCGTAATCATAAAATGCCCTTCGATTAGTGACAATTTCTTGAATAAAAACGTGTTTTGCCATATAATATATTTACTTTTTCTTAGATTTTTTATTATAATGATTTTTTATTATAATTTATTATAATTTTATATAATTTATTATATCTAAAATTTATAAAAATTACTATAATGCTGGATTTAGAATTTATTAAAAAAGAATTAAGTGTTTTAGAATTTTGGAAAAAAAATGATATTTTTAAAAAGAGTATTAAAAACAGGGAAGGAAAGCCTGATTTTGTTTTTTACGAAGGTCCTCCTACGGCCAATGGAAAACCAGGAATTCATCATGTTTTAGCTCGTTCTTTCAAAGATATTATTTGTCGTTATAAAACAATGCAGGGATTCAAAGTTATAAGAAAGGCAGGTTGGGATACTCATGGTTTACCAGTTGAATTGGAAGTAGAAAAAACATTAGGTTTTAAAAATAAAACCGATATTGAAAAATATGGTATTGAGAAATTTAATCAAAAAGCAAAAGAATCGGTTTGGCAGTATAAGGAGGAGTGGGAGAAATTAACAGAAAGAATGGCTTACTGGATTGATACCGAAAATCCTTATATTACTTTTAATAATAATTATATCGAAACAATTTGGTGGTTATTAAAACAGACTAACAATAAGGGTTTATTATATAAGAGTTACAAAGTGTTGCCTTATTGCCCTCGTTGCGGAACACCATTATCAAGCCACGAAGTGGCTCAAGGTTATGAAACAGTTCAAGACCCTTCTCTTTATATTAAATTTAAAATCAGCAATCCCACTACTTCTTTATTAAAATTATTAAAAATTACAAATTTAGAATTTAAAATTTTTCTATTGGTTTGGACAACAACACCCTGGACTTTGATTAGTAATGTGGCTATCGCAGTTGATGAAAATTTGGATTATAAAATTTTCAAAATTGATGACGAGTACCTTATTAGTTTTAAAGAACTACCCGATAAAAAAGGAGATTTATTAGGCACTATTAAAGGAAAGGATTTAATAGGTTTGTCTTACGAGCCATTATATGAGGTTCCTCAATTTTTATTTGTTAATGATGGTTTAAAATATCAAGTTGTTGGTGCTAATTTTATTTCTACTGAAGAAGGAACTGGCTTAGTACATATTGCCCCTACTTTTGGAGAAGATGATATGAATTTAAAAAATGAAAAAGGATTGGCAATGATAAAACACGTTGATGATAAAGGATATATCATTGGAGGACCGCATGAATTAGAATCAATTAAGGGTTTGTTTTTTAAAGATGCAGACGAAATTATTTTTAATAATTTAAAAGAAAGAGGTGTTTTATATTGGGGGGATTTAAAAGGAATTTATCATGAATATCCTTTCTGTTGGCGTTGTCATACTCCTCTTTTGTATTTCGCTTTTGAGGCTTGGTATATTAGGATGTCCCAATTAAGAGAAAAATTAATTAAAAATAATGAATTAATTAATTGGGTTCCCGAACATATTAAAGAAGGGAGATTTGGTCAATGGTTAAAAGAAATTAAAGATTGGGCAATTTCAAGAAATCGTTATTGGGGAACACCATTAAATGTTTGGGAGTGTAAAAATTGTGGTCATTACGAAGTAATTGGCTCTTTAAAAGAATTAGAAGAAAAATCAATTAATCATGAACTGCCTTATGATGAAAATCATAATCTTGATTTACACCGACCTTTTATTGATAAGATTACTTTAAAATGTCCTCATTGCGGAGGAATAATGACCAGAAGGGAAGAGGTATTAGATTGCTGGTTTGATTCCGGAAGTATGCCTTATGCTCAATATCATTTTCCTTTTGAGCAATTTGATCACAAAGAGCAAGATATAAAAGAAATGATAAAGGCAATTCCTTTCCCCGCTGATTTTATTTCCGAAGCAATCGACCAAACTAGAGGATGGTTTTATACGCTTTTAGCAATTTCTACTATTTTAGATCTTGGCCCTAGTTACAAAAATGTTATTTGTTTGGGATTAATTTTAGATGCCAAAGGAGAGAAAATGTCAAAATCAAGAGGAAATGTTATTGACCCCATGAAAATTATGGATGAATATGGTGCCGATGCTTTAAGGTGGTATTTATATACCATTAATTCTCCTGGCGAAGAAAAAAGATTTAATGAATCTGATTTGATTAATGTTACTAGAAGATTTTTAAATACTTTATGGAATGTTTTTATATTTTATCGAACTTATGCTAATAAAGAGCAGGAAGATTTCAAAAAGACGGATCTTAATATTTTAAATCAATGGATTTTATCAAGATTAGAAGAAACTAAAAAGAAAGTAGGTGAAAATTTAGATAATTATCATGTTTATGAAGCAGCAAAAGAATTAGATTTATTTGTTGATGATTTATCACGTTGGTATTTAAGGCGTTCACGTCGTATTTTCCAAAAACCCGATGATTTAAATGAATTTGCTATTAGTTCAGCAGTCTTAAAAAAAGTTTTAAAGGAATTCGTTTTATTATTAGCACCTTTTTGCCCTTTTATTACTGAAAGTGTGTGGCAAGAGTTAAGAAGGAACGATGAACCAATAAGTGTTCATTTAGCTGATTATCCTAAATTTGATGAATCTTTATTTAATGAAGAATTATTAAAATTAATGGAAGAGGCTCGTGATATTACCACTAAAGCTTTAAGCTTGAGACAAAAATTCAATATTAAAGTGAAGCAACCGTTAAAAGAATTAAAATTAAAGGATAGTAATTTATTAAAAGAAAAAAAATTAATTAATGTAATAAAAGATGAAATTAATGTTAAAAATATCGTTTTTGATGCTAATCTTAAAGAAGAGATGGTTTTAGATACTAATATCACAAAAGAATTAAAAGAAGAGGGTGATTTAAGAGAATTTATTCATCAAATTCAGGAATTGCGTAAAAATTTAAAATTAACTCCCAACGATCGAATTATTTTAAAGTGTTTTACTGAAGACGAAATGATAAAAAATTTTCTTGTTAAATATCAGGATATAATTAAAAAAGAAACCCTGAGTAAAGAATTTAATATCCTAGATAAGATTTCCGAAGATGGTGGTAATGAAATTTTAATTGATCAGATAAAAGTTTATGTTATTTTGGAAAAATAATAATTTGTCTTTTTTAGCTTTTTATGTTATTCTATAAAAGTTATTAATCATTATTCCGCTTTAGAATTTAGGATTTGGAATTTGAATTCAAAATAACTATGAGGCTGTCATCCCGAAGACGAAATCCTAAGGATCTTCTCCGGTTTTATTCCAAATACCTTTTAAAAATTAAATTAAAGTATTGAGTATTAAGTATAATTATTTAAAATTAAAAATTAAAAATTAAAATTCATCTAGCTTATGGCGATACCAGCAAGACATCATTCACGTTCGCGTATTAATAAAAGGAGATCTCATTCTGCTTTGAAAAAGGCAAATTTAGTCAAATGCCCTAATTGCGGAAGAAAAATTTTACCACATCGAGTGTGCCCTTATTGTGGTTATTATAAAGGGAAAGAAGTAATTGATGTTTATAAAGGGCTTTCTAAGAAAGAAAAGAAAATAAAAGAGAAAGAAATGAAAAAGTAAAAGAAAAACCTTGGAATATATAAAACTTTATAGAGATTGTTGCTTAAAAATTATTTTAAAATTTAAAATTTAATTTAGATTTTAGGGCATGGGATTTCGCCATTTATCACGTTCAATTGTTTTTCAAACTCTTTTTGAGTGGGATTTTAATAAATTACCTCAGGAAAGAATATTTGAAATTTTAAAAGAAAATTTGCAGTCTTTAGGAGAAGGACTTCAAGATAAAGAATACCCTCAAAAATTATTAGAAGAAATTTTAAAACATTGGGATAAAATTAATAAATTAATTGAAAAAAGTGCTCCTGAATGGCCCTTGGAGCAAATTAATACTGTTGATCGTAATGTTTTAAGAATTGGCATTTATGAATTAGTTTTTGGTAATAAAAATGAAGTTCCTCCTAAAGTGGCTATTAATGAAGCAGTGGAATTGGCTAAAATTTTTGGGGGCGATTCTTCGCGAAAATTCGTAAATGGTGTTTTAGGAACGATTTATCGGGAAATGGAGGAAATTGAGCAACATAAAAATACATCATTAAAAGAGCAAGAGGATAAAAACAGATAAATTGAACAAAATTAAGAATTTTATATATTTTATATAATGAAAGATATTAAACAATTAGAAGAAAAATTAAATCATCATTTTCATAATCAAAATCTAATTTTAGAAGCAATAACCCATCGTTCTTTTTTAAACGAAAATAAAGATTGGCCAACTACTCATAATGAAAGGTTGGAATTTTTAGGTGATTCAATTTTAGGTTTTCTAACCGCAGAATATTTATTTAAAAACTATTCTAATTTTTCTGAAGGTAAATTAACAAGCATTCGTGCTGCTTTAGTAAATACTGATTCTTTATTATCAGTTGCCCATGAGTTAGGATTAGAGCATTTTATTTTAACTTCAAAAGGGGAGGCTAAAGATTTAAAAACAAATCGTTCTTATGTATTAGCTAATGCCATTGAAGCAATTATTGGTGCTTTATATTTGGATGGTGGCGTAGAAAAAGCAAAACAGTTTGTAGAAAAATATATTTTTCCTAAAACAGAGGAAATAATTAAAAAAGCGGCTTATAAAGATAATAAAAGCTTGTTTCAGGAGAAAAGCCAAGAAATTTATGGAATTACTCCAACTTATAAAACCTTGAAATCATGGGGTCCTGATCATGAGAAACAATTTGAAGTTGGGGTTTATCTTGGTGAAGAATTAATTGCTACCGCAAAAGGTTATTCTAAACAAGAAGCAGAATTAGAAGCAGCTAAAAAAGCTTTAATTAAAAAGGGTTGGGTACAGAATAATAATTAGTTTATGTTTTTAAAACAAGTAATTCTGAAAAATTTTAAATCGTTTAAAGGAAAAAATATAATTGATTTTCCGGCTGTAATTACTGGAATTGTTGGTCCCAATGGTTCGGGTAAATCTAATATTGTGGATGCAATCAGATGGGCTTTAGGAGAGCAGAGTTTTAAAAATATTAGGATTGATAAGGGTCAAGATTTGATTTATGCAGGAAATAGTAATGAGGGAGGAGCTTCTTTTTGCGAAGTTGAGTTAATTTTTGATAATCAAAAAAAACTTTTTAATAGTGATTTTACCGAAATTAGTATTTTGAGAAGAATTGATAAAGAAGGCAATAATGAATATTTTATTAATCACAAAGCAGCACGTTTAAAAGATATAATCGATTTAACTGCAAGCGCTAAAATAGGCTTAAAAGGATTTTCTATTATTAATCAAGGATCAGTTGAAAATGTTTTATTGGCTCCACCACAAGAAAGAAGATTAATGCTAGAAGAAGTTTTAGGTTTGAAAAATTTAGAGTTAAAAAAAGAAGAAGCAAAAAGAAAATTAGAGGAGGCAAATATTAACCTTGATAAAACGATTGCCTTAGAAAAAGAAATTTTACCTCGTTTACGTTTTTTAAAAAGGCAAGTAGATCGTTGGGAAAAACGAGAAACTTTAGAGAATGAATTAAAAGAAAAAGAAAAAATATATTTTATTTCTTTGTTAGATCAATTATTAAGTGAAGAGAAATATCAACCTCAAGATTTTATTAATTTGCGGAATAAATTATCAAAATTAGATTCTTTAATTAAGGAAAGAGAAAATAATTTAATCACTGTTAAAGAAAATAAAAGTAAGGATTTAGAATTGAAAATTAAAAATATTACTCAAGAAATAATTAATTTACAAGACGAAAAATCAGAATTATTACGAGAATTAGGTCGCAAGGAAACAAAAGCAGAAGTTGATTACTCGTTAATTGATTTTAAAAATGCAATTATAAAAATAAAAAATGTTTTAACCAATCTTTTAAAGATAAACGAAATTTCTGAAATTCATAAAAAAATAGAAGAATTATTAAAAGATATTAATCAACTTTTAATTCCGAAAAAGGAAGAAATAAATAATAATGAAATCGAAGAATTAAAGAAAAAAATAAATTCTTTGCAGGAACAGCTAAAAGAAAAAAATAATTTATTAGAACAAAATGAAACAGTTTTAAATCAAAGTAATATTAATTTTCGTGAGGAATACGATAAAATTACTCAGTTAAGAAATCAAAAGGAAGAAATTTTAAAATTAATACAAAAACAGGAATTAGAAAAAGAAAGATATAATTTAAAGTTAAATGATTTAAAACGACGTATTAACGAAGCTGGTTACCAATTTGATGAAATTAATGAGTATTATCAAAAAAATAAAACTCAAGTTTTGGCCCCGAATGAACTTAATGAATTAGAAAGGCATATTTTTAGATTAACAAGAGAATTAGCAGAAATGGGAGTTCGGGATGAAAATGTTATTAAAGAATACGAAGAAGTAAATACCCGTTATGAATTTTTATCTCATCAAATCGAAGATTTGGAAAAAAGTATTAATGATTTAAAACTTTTAATTAAAACACTAACTAAAGAAATAGAAAATAGCTTCAATGAGGCAATTTCTAATATTAATTATGATTTTAATCGTTATTTTCGTTTGATGTTTAATGGTGGTTCTGCTAAATTAGAACAAATCAAAAAGAATAAAACTGTTTTAGAAGAAGGAGAAAATAAAGCAGAAGTAAAGGAAGAAAGTCAAAATTTAAATGATGTTTATTGGGGAGTAGAAATTAAAATAGATATTCCCAAAACAAATCTTAAAAGTTTAGAAATTTTATCAGGGGGTGAAAAAACTTTGGTGGCAATTGCCTTACTTTTTGCCATTATTAATCAATCGCGACCGCCATTAGTAATTGTTGATGAAATTGATGTTGCTTTAGATGAAGATAATTCACGAAGATTTGCTCAAATTTTAAAAGAATTATGTCACGATACTCAATTTATTGCGATTACCCATAATCGAATGATTATGGCTGCAGCTCAAATTCTTTATGGTGTCACTTTAAAAGATAACTCTTCACAATTGTTATCAATTAAATTAGAGGGATCAGAAGCAATATTGAAATAAATTTGGATTTGAGTTATAATTAATTAGCTTTAGTAGCTGAACGGGTCGACAGCTACTCGAATGTTTTGCACGTTAATCTTAATTGATTACTATGACAGAAAAACCAGTTGATCAATTAGTTCTCGAAACTATTGTTAAAAGTATTGTCAATCATCCCGAAGCTGTTCAAATCGAAAGAAAAATTGATGAAATGGGGGTTCTTCTCTCTTTGAAGGTAGACCCTCAAGATATGGCTCAAATTATTGGCCGACAAGGGGTGATGGCAAAAGCATTGAGAACTATCTTAAGAGTAGTGGGAGCCAAAAATCGTGCTCGTATCAATTTAAAAATCGAAGAGCCTCAAGGTTCTCATAATACTCGCTCTGCTGATCAAGTAGCTGATCAGTTAACCGAAGGATTAAATCTTTAATCCTTATATTATTGAAAAAAACTAAAAACCGCGGTATGATAAAATTACTGCGGTTTTATTTTTTTATGATTACTTTTAAGATTTTAACAATTTTTCCCGAAGCTTTTTTGAGTTATTTTAATATTTCTATTATTAAACGCGCTCTTTCTAAAAAGTTAATCAAAATTAAAATTTTTAATCTAAGAAAATGGACTACCGATCGTCATCAAACTGTAGATGATCATCCCTATGGCGGAGGAGCAGGAATGATTTTTATGATTGAGCCAATTTTTAAAGCTTTAAAATCATTAACAAAAAATAAAAAAATAAAACGGCGCATTATTCTTTTTTCTGTTAGTGGGAAAAAAATTACTCAAAAAGATATCGAAAGGTTAAAGAAATATGAAGAAATTATTTTTATCTGCCCTCGCTATGAAGGAGTCGATGAGAGGGTAAAAAAAATAGTTGATGAAGAAATTTCAATTGGTGATTATATCTTAACTGGTGGCGAATTACCAGCTATGGTAGTAATTGATGCTATTACTCGCTTAATCCCCGGTGTTATTCGAGCCGATTCTTTAAAAGAAGAATCCTTTTCGCCCCTCTTGTTTAAAAATTTAAAATTTAAAATTAAAAATTTATATTATGAATATCCTCAGTATACAAGGCCAGAAATATTTTATCCCGATAAAAAAAATAAAAAAATAGCTTGGCGAGTACCCAGAATACTTTTATCAGGTAACCATAAAAAGATTCAAGAATGGCGAGAAAAACATTTAAAAGTAAAATAGTTGATTGCTAATTCCTACCCATACAAACAGGCCAAATAACAAATAACAAGAAAAGATGTTGAATATTCAGTATTAAGTATTGAGTGCATTCATTTAAATTTTAAAGGCTAAATTTTAAATTTTAAATGGAGTCTAAATAATTAAATTTTAAAAATTATAAAATTTAAAATAGAAAATTTAAAATTGATTTAAAATTTATTATTATGTTAATTTTAAATTTTACTACTAAAGATAAAAAGAAATGCAAAGTGATTTGTGATAATGGCGAAGATTTGCTTGTTTCTCTTGACAAATTTTTAAAAAAGAATAAAATGAAAATATCTCAAGTTAAAGATTTTTCTTTAGATACATCTCAAGAAAAAAGTGTTACTTCAATCAGAATAGCACAAGCTATTCTTAAAGCTTTAAATATTGCTAAAGAGTGTTATTAAATAATATTCAATTTGAATAAGAAAGGGTAACCCTAAGAGGCGAAGGGGTTTTTTATGCGTATTTATGTTTGGTAAAATTTTTTCTATTTTATCTAAGTTTCCCATTGTTTAGCATTTTTTATTAATTTTTTTTTATTTTTGTATTTGTGCTTTTAACTAATTGAAATAGCTAATAAAAATTTTAATTATTTCTAAAATGTCTAAAAAATTAACGGTTAAAAATTTTGCTCATCATCAATGGGATTTTTTAGAACCACCCCCCTTAACCGATTTTCAAATTCAATCATATAATTGGTTTTTAAAAACCGGCATTAGGGATGTTTTTGAAGAATTGTCTCCAATTAGGGATTATACTAATAAAGAATTAGAATTAGAATTTTTAGATTATTATTTGAGTGAACCAAAACTTACTGAAAAAGAAGCAAAGCTAAAAGAACTAAATTATGAAGCATCTTTAAAAGTTAGATTAAGATTAAAAGATAAAAAATTAAACACCGAAAAAGAAGCAGAAGTATATTTTGGAGAAATACCTTTGATGACACCCCGTGGCACTTTTATTATTAATGGTGTCGAAAAAGTTGTTATTTCGCAAATCAATCGTTCTCCTGGAGTTTATTTTCAATCAGTAAATTTTAGAGGAATTAAATTATTTGGTGCTAAATTATTACCAACCCACGGTTCTTGGTTGGAATTCGAAACTGATCCGGAAAAAACTATTTGGGTTAAAATAGATAAAAAAAGAAAAATTGCGGTCACTGCTTTACTCAAAATTTTTGGTTTTGAAAATAACGAACAAATTAGGGAATATTTTGATGGTTTTAAAGATCCCTCTTTAATGGAATATATTGATGCCACTTTAAAACATGACGAATCAACTAATCAAGAAGAGGGGTATATTGAGGTCTACCGTCGTTTAAGACCAGGAGAATTGGCTACTTACGATAACAGTAAAGATTTAATCGACAATATGTTTTTTCGTCGAGATCGTTACGATTTAGGTAAAGTTGGCCGTCATAAAATAAATCAAAGATTAAATTTAAATATTCCTATTACACAAAGATTTTTAACCAAAGATGATTTAATTGAGACAATAAAAGAAATTATTAGATTAAATTTAGATCCTAATAGCGAAGATGATGATATTGACCATTTAGGGAATAGAAGAATTCGAGCTGTAGGAGAGCTTTTAACAGAGCGTTTTCGCGTTGGAGTAATGAGAATGAGAAGAACTATTCAGGATCGCATGGCTACTTTAGATCCTTCAACTTTAACCCCGGCGCAATTAATTAATCCTCGACAATTAATAAACAGTTTAAGAGAGTTTTTTAATACTTCTCCTTTGTGTCAATTTATGGAGCAGATGAATATGCTTTCTGAATTGGAACACAAAAGGAAAGTTACTACTACCGGTCCAGGCGGTTTGGTTAGAGAAAGGGCTGGCTTAGAAGTACGTGATGTTCACCCAAGTCATTATGGCCGTTTATGTCCCATCCAAACTCCAGAAGGTCAAAATATTGGTTTAGTACTATCTTTGGCTTTATATGCTCAATTAAATGAATTTGGTTTTATTGAAACGCCTTATGTTAAGGTTAAAAATGGTCAAGTTAGCAAAGAAATTGTTTGGTTAGATGCTTTTGAAGAACTAAAACATAAAATAGCTCATGGAGGAATCGATCTAGATGAAAATTATCGTATTAAAGACAAATTTGTGGGGGCAAGGGTAAATGGTGAGCCAACTATGGTCTCTCGCGAAGAGGTTGATTTAATGGATATTTCGTGTCAACAGACAATTTCGGCAGCTGTGAGTTTGATCCCGTTCTTAGAACACGATGAATCTAATCGTGCTTTAATGGGTGCTAATATGCAAAGACAGGCAGTAGCTTGTGTTAGGCCACAGGCTCCGTTAGTAGCTACGGGAATGGAAAAGAAAATTGCTCTTGAATCAGGCCATTGTTTATTAAGTGATGTTGATGGAGAAGTTGTTTTTGTTGATAGTTCTAAAATTATTATTAAAACAGATGAAAATAAATTAAAAGAATACCAATTAATTGTTTTTGAAAGAAGTAATAAAAATAGTTGTCTCCATCAAAGACCAGTAGTAAAGAAGGGACAAAGAGTTAAAAAATATGATTTATTAGCCGATGGTTCTATTAGTGATAATGGTCAATTAGCATTGGGGCAAAATTTAGTAGTTGCTTTTATTCCTTTTTATGGTTTTAATTACGAGGATGCAATTGTTGTTTCAGAAAGGGTTTTAAAAAATGATTATTTCACCTCTGTTTATTTAGAAGAATTTACTTGTGATGTATTAGATACAAAATTGGGACCGGAAATGACAACTAGGGATATCCCTAATGTTTCAGAAGAAAAATTAAAAGATTTAGATGAAGATGGAATAGTAAGAATTGGAGCTGAAGTAAAACCCGGTGATATTTTAGTTGGTAAAATTACTCCCAAAGGAAAAGTAGAATTAACCCCAGAGGAAAGATTGCTTCAAGCAATTTTTGGCGAAGAGATAAAAGATGTAAAAGATACATCTTTAACTCTAGATCCTTCTCGTCGGGGAAGAGTTATTAGAACAAAGATTTTAAGCCGAGAAAATAATGATAAATTAGATCCTGGTATTATCAAAAGAATTAGTGTTGAGATCGCGGAATTAAGAAAATTACAGGCAGGTGATAAATTAGCTGGTCGTCATGGTAATAAAGGAGTAATCTCTGTTATTCTCCCCGAGGAAGATATGCCTTATTTAGAAGATGGAACTCCAGTTGATATTGTTTTAAATCCTTTAGGAGTTGGTAAAAGAATGAACTTGGGGCAAATTTTTGAAAATGCTTTAGGTTTGGCCTGTAAAGTTTTAAATTATCAAGCGATTACCCCTGCTTTAGATGGTGCTTCTGAGGAGGATATCAAAAATGAATTAAAAGCCGCTGGTTTGCCCGAAGATGGAAAATTAACAGTTTATGACGGAAAAACAGGAGAACCGTTTAAACAGCCAGTTTCAGTTGGAGTAATGTATATTTTGAAATTGGAACATATGGTTGAAGATAAGGTTCATATGCGTTCTATTGGACCCTATTCTTTAGTAACCCAACAGCCATTAGGAGGAAAAGCTCATCATGGTGGCCAGAGATTTGGAGAAATGGAGGTTTGGGCTTTAGAGGGTTATGGTGCCGCTTATACTTTGCAAGAAATGATTACTATAAAATCCGATGATATTATCGGAAGAGCGGCTACTTATGAAGCTATTATTCGAGGAGAAAAAATAAAAAGTCCTAACATCCCCGCGGCCTTTAATGTAATTCTTAAAGAATTACAAGCATTAGGTTTGGCGGTTAATTTATTAGGTATTAAAAATGAGGAAAATAACAAAGAAAACTTTATTCAACAAGAGAAAATAATTGAATAATTTAAAATATCCATAAACAATCATAAACAATAATTTTAATTTATTTTATCTCTATGGCACCAAAAGAAACTAAAGAAATAAAAATTAACGATTTTGATGCTTTATCAATCAAACTAGCGTCCCCCGAAGAAATTTTGGATTGGTCTTATGGGGAAGTAACAAGAGCAGAGACAATTAATTATCGTACTCAAAAACCAGAAAAAGAAGGGTTGTTTTCTGAACAGATTTTTGGTCCAGTTAAAGATTACGAATGTGCTTGTGGTAAATATAAAGGAATTCGTTATAAAGGAATTATTTGTGATCGTTGTGGAGTTGAGGTAACACGTTCTTTAGTGCGTCGCGAAAGAATGGGGCACATTACTTTAGCTGCTCCTGTAGCTCATATTTGGTATTTAAGAAGTGTTCCATCTCGTTTAAGTTTAATTTTAGATATTCCTTTACCAGCTTTAGAGAAAGTTATTTATTATAATAGTTATATTATTACTTCAATTGATGAAAAGGAAAAAAATAAAGCTTTAGATGATTTAGAGAAAGAATTTAAAAATAAATTAAGTAATTGGCCCAAAGAACAAAGAAATGAATTAGAAGAATCTTATAAGAAAACAAAATTAGAGCTCGAAAATCTTAAAGTAAAAACTATTCTTTCGGAAATAGATTATTTACAATTAGCTAAAGATTATGCCCATATTTTTACTGCAGAAACAGGAAGCGAGCCTTTAAGAAAAATGCTTCAAGAGTTAGATTTGGAAAAATTAAAGAACGAATTAGAGGAAGAGATTAAGAAGAAAAAAGAGGGAGCCCAAATTGATAAAAAATTACTTGTTCGTTTAAGATTGGTTAAATCTTTAATTAAATCACAAGTTCGACCAGAATGGATGTTTTTAACAGTTTTACCAGTTTTGCCCCCTGATTTAAGACCAATGGTTCAACTAGATGGGGGTCGTTTTGCTTCCTCTGATTTAAATGATTTATATCGTAGAGTTATTAATCGTAATAATCGCTTAAAGAAATTATTAGAGTTAAGGGCCCCAGAAGTAATTATTAAAAATGAAAAAAGGATGCTTCAAGAAGCAGTTGATGCCTTGATTGATAATTCTATTAGAAAAACTTCTGGTAGTTCACCAATGCAAGCAGCTCAGAATCGTCCTCTTCGTTCTTTATCTGATATTCTTCAGGGAAAACAAGGTCGTTTTCGTCAAAATTTACTTGGTAAAAGAGTTGATTATTCAGGTCGTTCCGTAATTGTAATTGGGCCGGATTTACATATTTATGAATGCGGTTTACCTAAAAAAATGGCTCTGGAATTATTTAAACCATTTGTTATTAGTGAATTAATAAAAAGAGAGATTGTTTTTAATCCTCGTGCTGCTAATAAATTAATCGAAGAAGGCCCGCCTATTGTTTGGGAAATATTGGAAAACGTGGTAAAGGGAAAATATGTTTTACTTAATCGTGCTCCAACTTTACACCGTTTGAGTATTGAGGCTTTTCAGCCTAAATTAATCGAGGGATTAGCAATACAAATTCCTGCTTTGGTTTGTCCTCCTTTTAATGCTGATTTTGATGGTGATCAGATGGCAGTCCATTTACCATTAACAGAAGAAGCCCAAAGAGAATCACAAAACAGAATGCTCGCTAGTTTAGGTTTATTAAAACCAGTGGATGGTGATGCTGTAATGCAACCTCGACATGAAATGTCTTTAGGTATTTATTGGTTAACAATGGATTTAAATGATTCTCGCAAAGAAGAGGAATATAAAGTTTTTAGTAATATTAATGAAGTATTATTAGCAGTTGAAAATCAAAAAATTAGTTATCAAGAAAAAATTAAAGTTCGTTTGAATAAAATTACCACTAATAATGAGGAACCGGGAACATTAATTACTACTACAGCAGGAAGAATTATTTTTAATCAGGTTCTTCCAGAAGATTTTCCTTTTATTAATAAAGAATTAGTTAATAAGAATTTAAAGGGGATCACTCGTGATTTAATTTATCGTTATAAAGATTTTAATTATTGTGCTGAAATTTTGGATAAAATAAAAGAATTAGGTTTTTATTATGCCACTTTTTCAGGTATTACTTGGGGTTTATCGGATTTAAAAGTGCCCCAAGAGAAAAAACAAATAATTGAAGAAACGAATAAAAAAGTTGCAGAAATTAACTCCCAATATGAAGAAGGTCTATTAACTTTAAATGAAAAGAAAATTTTAGTAGAAGAACAATGGCGTTTGGCTATTAGTAAAGTAAGTGAATTAGTACCTCATACTTTATCACAAACAGATTCAGTTGCTGTTATTTTTAACTCTGGTGCACGTGGTGGTTGGGATATTGCTTCTCAAATTATGGGAATGAAGGGGTTAGTTGTCAATCCTAGTGGTAAAATCATTGAGTTACCAATTCTTCATTCTCATCAAGAAGGTTTTGATGTTTTGGAATATTTTGCTGCTTCTCATGGAGGTAGGAAAGGTTTAGCTGATACAGCTTTAAAAACTTCAAAAGCTGGTTATTTAACAAGAAGATTAATTGATGTGAGTCAAGAGGTAATTGTAAGAGAAGAAGATTGTGGTACAAAAGGTGGTATTAAAATTTCTAAACAAGAAGTAGAAAATGCCGGTGAAAAATTTGATGAAAAAATTTACGGTCGTTACTTGGCTCAGGATGTTTTGAATAAAAAAGGAGAAATTATTGCAAGACGTAACGAATTAATTACTTTAGAATTATCAAAGAAAATTGCCAATGAAGTAGATGAAGTAATAGTAAGATCTCCTTTAACCTGCGAAACTCCTTACGGGGTTTGTCAGAAATGTTATGGTATTGATCTTGCTTGGCTTAAACCAATTGATTTAGGGGAAGCAGTGGGAATCGTGGCGGCACAATCTATTGGTGAACCAGGAACACAATTAACTTTAAGAACTTTCCATACTGGAGGTGTGGCTCAGGCTTTGGATATTACCCGTGGTTTACCACGTGTCGAAGAATTAGTAGAGGCACGAATACCGAAAGGAGAGGCTCCTATTAGTGAAGTTAATGGTGAAGTGATCGATATTGAGAAACAAGCTCATTATAATATTGTGCGCATTAAAATTGAAAAAGAGAAACAAAATGAGGAGGAAAAGCCAAAGAAAAATACTAAATCGACAAATGATGTGATTGAGTACAAAATCCCAAATATAAATACTTTATGGGTTAAAGTTGGAGATAAAGTTAAAAAAGGAGATCAATTATGCGAGGGTAGTTTGAATCTAAAGAAAGTATTAAGAATTTCAGGAAAAGAAGCTTGTCAGAAATATATTCTCGCAGAAATCAAAAAAGTTTATCAAGATGCTGGTGGAGACAAAATTAATGATAAGCATTTAGAGATTATTATTAGACAAATGTTCTCTCGAGTTAAAGTAATAGAACCCAATGATTCTGAATTTGTTCAGGGTGAAATCATTGAAAAGGAATTGTATCAGAAGATTAGTAAAGAATTTGAAAAACAAGGCAAAAAACCACCAAAAGTAGAAGAAATTGTTTTAGGTATTAAAACTGTTGCCTTAACTTCTTCTAGTGTTTTAGCACCGGCTTCTTTCCAAGAAACAACAAGAGTTTTAGTTCAAGCTTCTTTAGAGGGAAGAGTTGATTATTTAAGGGGGTTAAAAGAAAATGTAATAATTGGTCGTTTAATTCCTGCTGGTACTGGTTTTAGAAAAAGATTAATTCATTATGAATAAACAAAATATTACTAAAAAAGATGTTGAGAAAGTTTTGAAAAATGTTTTTGATCCTGAATTAGGTATTAATATCGTTGATCTGGGATTAATTTATCAAATAAAAATTGATAAAAAGAGAAAAAATATTAAGGTTTTAATGACTTTAACTTCTATTACTTGTCCTTTTAATACTTTCTTAATAAAGCAAACTGAAGAAGCATTAACTAATTTAAAATTTGGTAAAGTCGACTTACAACTCACTTTTGATCCTCCTTGGAACCCTAAAATGATGAGTTCTAATTTAAGAAAGAAATTTAAATTATAAGAATTTCAAAGACGTCAAAGGCGATTCGGTCGATAAAATATTCTCAATTGTGAAATTTTATGCTATAATCTCAAATAGTAATTTTAAATTATATTATTATGCCTTTTGCTAAATTTACTAATAAAGCTCAGGCGGCTTTAGAACGTGCTCAACAAATGGCTTGGGAAAGACATCAGGGAGAAATGAGAGCTCTTCATCTTTTTTATACTTTATTAGACGATGAGGAAACAAGCGTGAGAGACATTTTAAATAAAGGATTTAATCTGGATATTGAAGCTTTAATGAAAGATATTTTAGAAGAGATAATAAAATTACCGCGAATTTTTGTTAATAAAGAAGAAATAGGACAGATGTATTTGTCTCCAGAAATAATTCAAATTTTAGAAACTGCTAGTAAAAAATCCACTGAGGATAAAAATGATTATGTTTCTTGTGAATATTTATTATACGGAATTATTGCGACCAATAATTCTGCTAGTGATATTATAAAAAAATATCAGCTTGATAAAGATAAATATTTAGAAGCTTTACATTCTTTTGTGGGAGAAGAAAAAAGTACGGATGAGTTTACTGAGCCCACCGGAAGCATTTTAGAAAAATATAGTCAAGATTTAGTTGCTTTAGCAAAATCTAATAAATTAGATCCGGTAATTGGTCGAGAAAAAGAATTATTAAGAGTAATGCAAATTTTATCACGTCGTACTAAAAATAATCCAATTTTAATTGGGGAAGCAGGTGTGGGGAAAACAGCAATTGTTGAAGGATTAGCTCAAAAAATAGCACAAAATGATGTTCCAGAAATCTTAAAAAATAAGAGAATCATCTCTTTGGATTTAGGAGCTTTAATTGCTGGTACTCGTTTTCGTGGTGAATTTGAAGAAAGATTTAAAAAAGTATTAAAAGAAATTCAAAAAGACCCTACTATTATTACCTTTATTGATGAAATTCATACTTTAGTTGGTGCTGGTGCGGCTGAAGGAGCAATTGATGCCTCTAATTTATTAAAACCAGCTTTAGCAAGAGGAGAGTTAAGGTTAATAGGTGCTACTACTTATCGTGATTATCGAGAACATATTGAAAAAGATCCAGCTTTTGAAAGAAGATTTCAAACGGTTGTTGTTGAGGAACCCAGTCAAGAAGAAGCCATCGCTATTTTAAGAGGATTAAAAGAAAAATATGAAGCTCATCACGGATTAAAAATTTCTGATGATGCAATTGTGGCTGCAGTTCAGTTATCAGTTCGTTACATTACTGATCGTTATTTACCTGATAAAGCTATTGATTTAATTGATGAGGCTGCTTCACTTTTAAGCTTAGAAATTGGTAGCACTCCGTTACCAATTTTGGAATTAGAAAGACAAATAAAAAACTTAGAATTAGAAAAAGAGGCTTTGAAAAAGGAAGAAAATTTAGGTGAACGCTTAAAGGAAATTGATAAAGAATTAAAGAAATTGAAAAAGAAATATGATGATTTAGTTAATCGTTGGACAAAAGAAAAAGAGTTATTCTTATCGATTGCGAAAATAAAAAAAGAACTTGAAGAATCTCGTTCATTGGCTCAACAAGAAGAAAGAAATGGTAATTTAGAAAAAGTAGCAGAAATTGTGTACGGTAAGATTCCTCAATTAGAAAAAGAACTTACTTCTTTAGAGCGTGTTTTAAATAAAATCCCCGGGAAAGATAGATTCTTTAAAGAAATAGTTACTCGTGAAGATGTTGCTCGGGTTGTTTCTCGTTGGACTGGTATTCCAGTAACAGAAATTCTTGAAGATGAAATGCAAAAATTAAGTCGAATGGAAGAAATTTTATCTCAAAGGGTAGTAGGCCAAGACGAAGCAATTAAAGCAATTAGCCGCGCTATTAGAAGAGCCCGTGCCGGATTATCCGAGGAAGATCGTCCTTTAGGGTCATTTATGTTTTTAGGTCCCACTGGTGTTGGAAAAACAGAATTAGCACGTGCTTTAGCAGAATTTATGTTTAATGATGAAAAAGCATTAGTAAGAATTGATATGTCTGAATATATGGAAAAATATAGTGTTGCTCGTTTAATTGGTTCTCCTCCTGGTTATGTTGGTTATGAAGAAGGTGGTCAATTAACAGAGATTGTAAAACATCGTCCCTATAGTTTAATTCTTTTTGATGAAATCGAAAAAGCTCATCCCGAAGTTTTTAATATTTTATTGCAGGTTTTAGATAATGGTCGTTTAACTGATGGAAAAGGACGAACTGTTAATTTCCGCAATACTATTATTATTATGACCTCTAATTTAGGAGGGGAATATATCAAAGAAATTGCTGGTTTAGGTTTTGCTTATGGTAATAAAGAAAATAATGATTATAAAAACCAAAAAGAAAAATTAGAAGCTAAAATTTTAGAGGCTTTACAAGAATTTTTCCGTCCCGAATTTTTAAATCGCATCGACGATATTATTATTTTTAATCCTTTAACGCCTAAAAATATTGAAAAAATTGTTGAGATTCAAATTAACAAGATTATAAAAAGAGTAGGGGCAAAAGGAATTATTTTAGAATTTACTAAAGAGGCAAAGAAATATTTGGCTCAGAAGGGTTACGATCCTAATTTTGGTGCGCGACCGCTTAAAAGATTAATTGAAAAAGAAGTTGTGAATCCATTAGCTGATAAGATAATTAGCCAAGAAATAAAAAGTAATGATCTTGTGATTATTGATGAAAGTAATGGGAGATTGATAATAAAAACAAAGAAATAATGGTTTTAAAAGATTTGTTTTTTAAACTTAAAAAATATTTTTGGAATTTCAAGCTAACAGTTCCTCTTGATTTGTCTTTATTCAAAGGTGTTTTCTTTACTTTATTATTTTTTGTTTATCTTTTTTCTTCTTTTATTTTTAATTTTTCTTTAGGATTAAAAATTATCGTTAGTATTATTATTTTGCTTTTATGGAAAATAATCCAAGGATTATCTTGGCTTAATTTTTATTTTCTATTATTTTCAATTTTTTCTTTGTCTTTATTGAGTGTATGGTTCAATAAAATTTTTATTTTAGTTGATTTATTCATTTTTGTTTTTTTTCTCTTTAAGAAAATTATTTATAATCAAACCGAGACTAATAATTATCTTTTTTATTTTAGTGAATTTAATTGGACTTTAATGTCTTATGGTTTATATTTTTACGGAAATCAATTTTTTAGTTTGGGCTTAATTATTTATTTATTAGGCATTAGCATCCTATCTTTTTATTTGTTTTTAATTCAAAATAAAAAAATCCAAATTAATTATTGGATATTTATTTTGATTAAAGTAGAATTATTTCTTCTTTTAAGTTATTTATCAATCAATGGTTTTCTGTTTTCTTTGATTCTTACTTTTTTAGGTCGGATATTGTTATTTCAATTATAGCTAATTATAATTTATCAATTATAGCTAAGGCAGTTTTTAAAGAAATTATTTAATTAATTATTTAATTATTTGTCTTAAATAATTTTCCCAAGCAATTTTAATTTGGGGAAATAATTTTTTTAAAGTAACTTCTTCTAAGGGAGTGAATTTTTGTAATACTATTTTTTCTGCTTTAATTCGTTTGGATGCTTCTTGGGGTTGAATACCAATTTTAATGCGATGGAATTTTTGAGTATTTAAGGTATTAATAATTGAATTAACACCTTTATGGCCAGCAGATTTTTGGTTAAAAGTAATTTTAAACTCGCCTAATTTTAAATCATTATCATCATGAACAATAAAAACTTGTTCTGGTTTTAAATAATAATAGGCCAAAAGTTTTTTTATTGGTTTTCCACTTTCATTCATAAAACTTTGAGGTAAGGCAAGAATAATTTCAATTTCTCTTTCTTTTTTTCGTTTAGTAATTATAAGATTAATCTTTATAATTTTACTCAGGCATTGCTTATCATATGTAAAATCATTATTACTAAGATTGCTTTTTAGCCACCATACAAATATTTGACCGATATTATGTCTTGTGTTTTCATATTTTGTCCCAGGATTACCCAAACCAATAAGAAGAAATTTTTCCATAAAAATTATTGATTTAAATTTTTATTAAGATAGTTTTTTATTTCTTCGTAATTTTCAAATCCTTGTTTAGGAATTAGAATATAAACTGAAGTAGTGGCATTATTATAATATTCTTCAGTTGAAGTACTTATAAGTAAATTATCCGGTTCGCGATTTGACAGAGTCAGATATTTAATATTAGCATTTTTGAAATTACTAATGATATTCCATAAAGTGGGAAAATCAATATTAGTAATATAATGGTTCGATAAAGATTGCCAGAGTTTAAACCAATCAGTAATACTCCACACCTTAATTAAATCAATTAATTTATCTTTTATTGCTCCAATAATTAAATGTTGATTATTAATACGATAAAAATCACCCTGAGGATTATATCTTGTTCTTACAAATTTAATTGATGTTTTACCATCAAGAGTGTGCCATCCAGGTGGTAAATTAAAAATATCATTAGGATCATAAGGATTTGTAAAGCGCGGATCAAGAATAGTTTTATCGAGCCAAACATTAATGCCGCCAATTTGATCAATTAAAATTTTAAGGCCATCTAAATCAAAAACAGTAACATAGTCAATATTCAAACCGGTTATTTCCGAAATTTTAGTTTTGATTGATTGGAAATTTTTTGCTTCATTAAGTTCTTTTAATTTTGGATTGTCATAAGCAAAAAGAGCGTTAATTTTTAACTTATAATTAGTATTGGGAACCCTAATCCACAAATCACGGGGAATAGAAATAAGAGTTACGGTATTATTATTAGGATTTAAATTCACAATAAAAATAGTATCAGTAAGATAGGATCCTTCATAGCCACTACCAGGAACCCCTAAAAACAAAATATTAATACTTGTTTTTCTGGGAATTAAAGTAAAATTATTATTTCGAGAAAATTCTAAAATATTAGGTTTGGAATAGCCATACCATAAGATAAAAAGGAGCGACAATACCCCTAAAATAATAAATAAAATTGAGAAAAATAATTTTTTAGACACTAAATATAATTTAGCAAAGAATTTGATTTTCAGCAATTTTTGTGATACTCTTTAAATACTTATGAATAAAACGATAAAACAAATTATTTGGGAAAATAAGCAAATTATTTGGGAAAATATTGAATTAGTTTTGATTGCTTTAGCAATTGTTATACCGATAAAGATTTTTTTAATTCAGCCTTTTATTGTGAAGGGAAGTAGCATGGAGCCTAATTTTTACACCAATGATTTTTTAATTGTTGATGAGATTTCATATTATTTTCGTAATCCACAAAGATACGAAGTAATTGTTTTAAAGGCATCCGATCAAGGAGCTCTGTATTATTCGAAAAATATTATTGGTTTAAATTTGTTAGCTAAAATTTGGGGACAATATTATATCAAGCGTATTATTGGCCTTCCTAACGAAACAGTAATTATTAATAATGGTGAAGTATCTGTTATTACTTTTGAAAATAAAAAAATAAATATAGATGAAAGTTATTTATCGCCGAATACTTTAACTAACGGGAATTTATTAATTAAATTAAAACCAAATCAATATTTTGTTTTAGGAGATAACCGTAATGTGTCTTATGATTCTCGGAGTTGGGGGCCACTTGATCGAAATAAGATTGTTGGAAGAGTTTGGTTAAGAGTTTGGCCCTTAAATCGCATTACTATTTTTAATAATCCGATAAAACCATTAACAATAAATTTTAATTTTATTTTTAAACAGTTCCATAGTGCTTATGCCCGATACAAAAAATAATAATAAAGAAATAATACAATCTAAGAAATTAAAATTTCAGGCACCGCGAGGGATGAAAGATATTTTACCCAATGATTTTTTGTATTATGATTATATTTACGAAAACGCAAAAAAAGTTTTTGAATATTTCGGTTTTCAAAGATGCGAGCCACCACTTCTAGAAAGGGCAGAATTATATAATAAAGGAGTGGGAGTTAATACTGATATTATTGAAAAAGAGATGTATACTTTAAAAACTAAAGAAGAAGGAGAATTGTTAGCTTTAAGGCCAGAGTATACTGCGGGTATTATTAGGAGTTATTTAGAAAACGGGATGTTTAATTGGCTTCAGCCCGTAAAATTATTTTCATTTGGACCAGTGTTTCGTCATGAAAAACCTCAGGCAGGTAGATATCGTCAATTTTATCAATTAAATGCTGAAATTATTGGTGATGAATCGCCAGTATTGGATGTAGAATTAATTTTAATAGTAAGAGAATTTTTAAAATCTTTAGGTTTTAAAGACGAAAACTTAGAGTTTCGAATTAATAGTATTGGCTGCAATAAATGTCGTCATAACTATATAAAAGACTTAAAAAAATATTACGAAGTTAATTATAAGAATATTTGTGAAGATTGTAAAAAACGTTTAAAAACAAATCCTTTAAGAGTATTAGATTGTAAAAATAATAAATGCCAAAATGTTAAAGAAAAAGCTCCCAATATTTTAGATTATTTATGCGATGATTGCAAAAAACATTTTACCACTGTTTTAGATTTATTGGATTATTTAGAAATTCCTTATGTTTTAGATAAAACATTGGTACGGGGATTAGATTATTACACTAAAACTGTTTTTGAAGTGATAAGTAAAAGTAAAGAAGGAGATTTTGCTGTTGCGGGAGGTGGTCGTTATGATTATTTAGTTAAGTTATTAGGAGGGATTGATCGCCCCAGTGTTGGTGTTGCTTTTGGTGTGGAAAGGTTAGTTGAAGAATTAAAGATTATTAAAAAGAAAATAGAATTTCCACAACCAAAAGTATTTTTAATCCAATTAGGTGATGCTGCTAAAAAACAGGCTTTTAAACTTTTATTAAAATTAAAAGATAATAATATTTCTGTTGCTTATAATCTAGAAAAAGATAATATTAAATCACAATTAAAAAATGCCGATCGGTTAAAAACTCCTTATGCTTTAATTATTGGGCAAGAAGAAGTAATTAATGGAATGGTAATTTTAAAAGATATGACTTCTGGTTTGCAAGAGACAATTCCTTTTGATAAAATAATAAACGAATTAAAGAAAAGAATATAAGCAAGGTATTGAGTATAGAGTATTCAGTATTGGTATGGTTTATTTAAATTTTAAAATCAAAATTTTAAATAAATGATAAATGTTTAAAAATTAAAAATTAAAATTTTTTTATTTTTATGCCTATTACAATCAAACGGAGAAAAGGAGAAAATTTATCAACTTTTTTAAATCGTGCTTCTAGAATAATAACTAAAAGCGGAATTTTGATTGAAGCTCGAAAAAGAAAATTTTACCATAAAAAACCAAACGAAAGAAGCAAAAAATTATCAGCTCTTCATCGTTTAAGAGTAAAACAAGAAATGGAGTTAAAACGTAAAAAGGGTTTAATTTAATATGGTTTTTAAAAAACCAGAAGTTTTAATTTATAATTATTCGAAAACTAGAATTCCCCGTAAACTTCTTAAAGATACAATCAATACAATTTGGTCACATCTTCCTAAAAATAATATCGAATCTTTATCAATTATTGCCGTTACCCCTTTGAAAATTAAAAAAATTAATTCATTTTGGAGAAAGAAAAATGAAATTACTACAATTATTACTTTTTTAGAGGGAGATATTTTTCTTTGCCCTAAAGAAATTAAGAAACGTGCTCAAAAATGGAAAATTACCGAAAAAATTGTATATCAAAAACTTTTAATTCATGGAATTTTGCATCTTTTAGGTTACACTCATCAAAAAGAAAAAGAAAGGCAAAAGATGGAAAAATTGGAAAAAAAGATTTTTGCACTTTTGTTGAAAAATAAATAATATATTTCTTTGGAAAAAATAAAAATTGTTACTATGCCATCCCATATTTTAGTTTTAGATTTAGGAACTAATAACATTAAAGTTTTAGTGGCACAATATACCAATGATAATTGGCAGATTGTTTTTCCTGCCTTAAAAAAATCGCAAGGCGTAAAACAAGGGATGGTAGAGAATGTAGAAACAGTAGCGAATAATTTAGATGATTTGTTTGATGAAATTTCCAGTGTTAATAAAAATTTTCTTTTTAAAGAAGCAGTTGTGGGATTAAACGGACCTCATTTAGAAACAAGGATTTCTAAGGGGGTTTCGGTAATAAGTAGACCTGACGGTGAAATTAGTGAAGATGATAAAGAAAGGGCTTTAAGAACAGCTCAAAGTTGTGTTTTGCCTAATAATCGTACTTTAGTTCAAACAACTGTTAAAAATTATATTATTGACAGTAATTACAAAGTAAAAGATCCTTCGGGAATGAAAGGATTGAGATTAGAAGTAGAATGTTTATTAATTGATGCTTTTTCGATGGCGATGCGTAATTTAAATCGTGTTAGTGATACTTTAGGAATGAAGTTTAATTATATTATTACTCCCTATGCTGGAGCAGAATGGTCATTAAGTAATCAAGATAAAGATTTGGGAGCAGTAGCGATTGACTTAGGAGGTGGAACAACAGGAATGTGTGTTTACGAAGAAGGAGAATTAATTGATTTAAAAGTTTTTCCTGTAGGGGGAAATAATATTACCAATGATATTGCAGTAGGATTAAAAACTTATGTTGATATAGCTGAAAAAATAAAATTAAAAGAAGGAATTGCTTTGGCTAAAAAAGTATCAAAGGGAGCCACAATCAATTTAAAAGATATTATAGAAAATATCGAAGAAAATGAAGACTTGAATTTTAGTAAAAAATTTGTAGCAGAAATTATTGAGGCGCGTCTCACAGAAATTTTTGATTTAGTGGGAGAACGTTTAAAAGAATTAAATCGCTTTGGCAAATTACCGGGAGGAGTTATTCTTTTTGGCGGAGGTGCTTTAATGCCTTATATTATTGATTTAGCTAAAGATAGGTTAAAATTACCAGTAAGAATCGCTAAAACAGAAAACAATTGGTATCAAGACCAACTGGATTCTTCTTTTGTACCTTCATTAGGTTTATTATCTCTGACAGTGAAAAACTATAATACCCCTCAATTAGGTATTAATTTTTTTGAAAAAATAAAAGATTTGTTTAATTTATAAAAAAATATTATAATCTATGACAAAAATAAAACATTTAAAACGTTCTTTGAAAACGAAAGAAAAAGGGGAAGAAGAAAAGGTAATCCATTTGATCTCCAAAGAAAAAAATTCTACCATGGTTTCTTCGAAAATTAAATTAAAGATTATCGGAATTGGGGGCGGTGGCAATAATGTGATTAATAGATTATATGATAAAAGAATTGAGGGAATAGAATTAATCGCTATTAACACTGATATTCAAGGATTAAAGCATACTAAAGCTGATATTAAAATTCAGATTGGAAAAATGTCTTGCCGTGGTTTAGGTGCGGGAATGGATCCTTTAAAAGGCAAAGAAGCAGCCGAAGAAGATTTAGAAGAAATAAGTAAAGCAATAAAGGGATCAGATTTGATTTTTATTACTGCTGGCTTAGGTGGTGGTACTGGTTCTGGGGCTAGTCCTGTAATAGCTAATTTAGCGAAACAGCAAGGTGCTTTAACAATTGCTGTAGTGACAAAACCTTTTTCTTTTGAAGGAAATAAAAGAATGGAAATTGCTGAAGAAGCATGGCAAAAATTATACAATGAAGTTGATGCTATTGTAACTATTTCTAATGATCGAGTTTTTAATATTATTGATGAAAAAACGTCGATCCTTGAAGCTTTTAATAAAATCGACGAAATTTTAAGAGAAGGAGTGAAAGGAATATTTGATTTAATTGCTTATCCAGGCTTGATTAATTTAGATTTTGCTAATATTAAAACAATTATGACAAATGCTGGCTCCAGTATTCTTGGTTTAGGTAAGGCAAAGGGTGCTGATCGGGCTAAAATTGCCGCTCAAAAAGCTATTTCCTCGCCTTTATTAGATTTATCAATTCAGGGAGCAACAAGGGTTTTGTTTAATGTTAGTGGAGGAAGAGATATGACTCTAATTGAAATTAACAATGCTGCTCGTGTTATTACAGAATCAATTTCTAAAGATGCCCAAGTAATTTTTGGAACTAGTTTTGATAGAGAGTTAAATAAAGGAGAAATGAAAGTAACGGTAATTGCTGGGGGATTCGAAGAAGAAGTTAGAGAATTTAATCCACCATTACCATTAGGATTAAAAGTTAAGGGAGTGGAAACTAAATTACCGGTTCAAGAAGAGGAAAATGAAGACGACGTAATTAAAAAGATTGAAGCAGAGGCAAAAGATTTAGAGATTCCAGCTTTTCTAAGAAAGAAAAAGAAAGAATAGACTATTTATTACTTAGTTTATTTTTTAATTTTTATAAAATCATAAATTAACTACTTGCTTGAAAATTTAAAATATTTTTGTAATTTTACAAATTTAAACTTTTCAAGCATGAATTTAAATTTTAATTTATCATCTCTATGAAAGTAAAACAATTGAATTATATAAAAACTGTAATAAAGAGAGACGGAAAAGAGGTTCCTTTTGATAAAACAAGAATTGAAGAAGCTATTTTTAAAGCTTTAACCGCTACTAATGAAGGAGGTAAAAAAGATGCTCAGGAACTTACAAAAAAAGTAATTACTTTGTTAAATCGTCGTTTTAAAAAAGAGGAAAAGCCTCATGTGGAGCAAATTCAAGATATCATAGAAGAAGTTTTAATTTTAGAAAATTTTACTGAAACTGCCAAAGCATATATTCTTTATCGTGAGCAAAGAAGACAATTAAGAGAAGCTCAAATAGCAACCCAAGAGGCGATTAGTTTAGTAGATGATTATTTAAACGGAAACGATTGGGAAATTAAGGAAAATAGTAATATGGCATTTTCCCTTCAGGGATTAAATCATTATGTATCTTCTTATGTAATCAAAAAATATTGGCTTAATAAGATTTATCCACCCGAAATAAGAAAAGCTAATGAAGATGGTGATTTGCATCTTCATGATTTAGATATTTTAGGAGCTTATTGCTGTGGTTGGGATTTATTTGATTTACTACAAAAAGGATTTGGTGGAGTTTTTGGAAAAATTCAATCTAAACCACCAAAGCATTTTCGTTCTGCTTTAGGACAAATTGTTAATTACTTTTATACTTTACAAGGTGAAACAGCGGGAGCTCAAGCATTTTCTAATTTCGATACTTTACTAGCACCATTTATTAGATACGATAATTTAAATTATCAAGAAGTTAAACAGGCTTTGCAGGAATTTATGTTTAATTGCAATGTACCAACACGGGTTGGTTTTCAGACTCCATTTACTAATATTACCTTAGATTTAAAAGTTCCTGATTACTATAAAAATACTCCTGTAGTAATTGGAGGAGAACCGCAAAAAGAAGTCTATGGTGATTTTCAAAAAGAAATGGATATTTTAAATCAGGCTTTAACAGAAGTTTATACTGAGGGCGATGCTACTGGTAGAGTTTTTACTTTTCCTATTCCAACTTATAATATTACTAAAGATTTTGATTGGGATAACGAAGTTTATGATGGTATTTGGAAAATGACCGCTAAATACGGTATTCCTTATTTCTCTAATTTTATTAATTCCGATATGAAGCCAGAGGATGCTCGCAGCATGTGTTGTCGTTTGCGATTAGATAATAGGGAATTATATAAAAGAGGTGGTGGTTTATTTGGCGCTAATCCTTTAACTGGTTCTATTGGGGTTGTAACTATTAATCTTCCGCGCATTGGCTACTTATCAAAAACTAAAAAAGAATTTTTCGATCGTCTGACAAAATTAATGGACTTAGCAAAAACTAGTTTAGAAATTAAAAGAAAGGTTTTAGAAGATTTAACTGAAAAAGGACTTTATCCTTATTCAAAATATTATCTTGATGGAGTTAAGAAAATGAGGGGAAATTATTGGGCTAATCATTTCTCAACCATTGGCATTTTAGGAATGAACGAAGCTTTATTAAACTTTATGGGAGTGAATATTGGGGATCCTAAGGGTATTCAATTTACTGAAGAAGTAATGGAGTATATGAGAAATCGATTAGTAAAGTATCAAGAAGAAACTGGTAATTTATATAATCTTGAAGCTACTCCAGCTGAAGGAACATCTTATCGTTTGGCTTTAAAGGATAAAAAGAAATATCCTGATATTATTACTGCTGGTGAGAAAGAACCATATTATACTAATTCTACTCAACTACCAGTGAATTATACTGATGATTTATTTGAGGCTTTGCAATTACAAGATTCTCTCCAGACAAAATACACAGGCGGAACAGTTTTTCATGCTTTTTTAGGAGAATCAATTTCTGATTATAAAACTGTAAAAAATTTAATTAAAACAGTTTTTAAAAAATTCCGCTTGCCATACTTTACCTTAACTCCTACTTTTTCTATTTGTCCCGTTCATGGTTATATTCCCGGAGAACATTTTATTTGTCCTAAATGTACTATTGAACAACCATGCGAAGTTTATTCACGAATTGTTGGTTATCTTCGTCCGGTGCAACAATGGCATTTTGGTAAACAAGAGGAATTTAAAGAAAGAAAAACTTTCAAGATTTGATTTTTATGATTTTTGGTGGCTTTCAAAAAACTACCTTGGTAGATTATCCAGGCAAAATAGCGGCTACGGTTTTTACTTTGGGTTGCAATTTCCGTTGTCCTTATTGTCATAATTTAGAATTAGTTTTACCAGAATTAATCGAAAAACAACCAAAGATTTCCGAAGAAGAGGTTTTAAATTTCTTAAAAGAAAGAAAGGGTTTATTGGAAGGATTATGTATTACTGGAGGAGAACCAACTTTGCATTATGATTTAATTTCTTTTTTAGAAAAAGTAAAATCATTAGGATATTTAGTGAAATTGGATAGTAATGGATCGCGGCCCGAAATTCTAAAAGAATTATTCGAAAAAAAATTAATTGATTATCTCGCGATGGATGTGAAAACTAGTTTAGAAAAATATCATTTAGTTACTTTAAATCAAATTCCGGTTGAAGATATTTTAACCTCAATTAAATTAATCAAAGATTCCGGAATTGATTATGAATTTCGTACTACTGTCGCTCCCGAAATTGTAACAAAAGAAGATATTTTAAAAATTGTCGATTTAATAAAACCAGCGCGAGCTTATTATCTTCAGATTTTTAAAGGAATTAAAACTTTAGATCCTCGTTTTACTCAACTTAAGGGACTCGATGAGGAAGATTTAAAAGATCTTATTGAGCAAATAAAACCATTCTTTAAAGAATGTGGAATTAGATAAACGAATAATATTAAAATCACTCCGTATTGGTGGGGTGATTTTAATATTATTAATAATTTTATTTAAGCTTGTTTTTAATTTATACAATCCTCAAATTTCTTCATCTTATAAACAACTTCTACCATTATTTTTTAGAAATAAAATTAAATTGTTACAGGAAAAAATCATTGATAATTTTAATTTTTTATTATCAGAGCCAGAATTAAGTGTTGTTAAGAGTCTTCTTTTTGGCGAGAAAAACAATTTACCTTTTTCGATTAAGAAATTAATTCAAAAAAGCGGCCTTTCTCATTTATTTGCTGTTTCGGGCTTACATTTAGCTATCACAATACAAATTTTTCTTTATTTTTTTAATTTTTTACCATTACCTCGATTTTTAAAGTTTTCTTTTTTAATTTTAATTATTTTAAGCTATGTAGTGATGGCTGATTTTTCCGCCTCTATTCTGAGATCAGCTTTTATGAATTTGATAATGATTTTTGCTTTTTTAAATTATCGTCAATATCAATCTTTTAGATCTTTAGTTATTACAATTTTAATTTTAGCTTTAGTAAATCCTTTAATTATTTTTAAGGATATCGGTTTTCAATTATCGGTATTAGCAACTATGGGAATAATTTGTTTGTATCCTTTATTTGCTCAATCTAGAGCAGAGGAAAATAATTTGATTAAACAAAATGTATTTTCAAAACTTCTTTTAAGTATTTTTGATTATTTTAAAATGTGTCTTGCAGCAATTATTTTTACTTTTCCTTTAATTATTTATTATTTTCATGAATTTTCTTTAATTACTCCCTTAACTAATATTCTCACTGTTCCGATGATGCCAGTGATTTTCATTTTAAGTCTAATTACTGTTTTTCTTTCCTTTATTTTTAATTCTTTAGCATTAGTTTCAAGTTGGTTTTTAAAACTCTTAATAGATTATTTTTTAATGGTAATAAAAATATTTGGAAACTTAAATGTTTTTCGTATTTTTATTCCGCATTTATTTATAATATTAGTACTTATTTATTATTTTATTTTGTTTGTTTTACTTTTTATTAAAAATAAAAAATTAACCCCATCGTTTTATGAAAAATAAATTTTTATTTTTTTCTGTATTATTTTTTGTTTTATTAAATCTTTTTTGCTATTACCTTATTTTTGATTTTTTATTTTTAAATGACGAGGTCGCTTTTTTAAATATTGGACAAGGGGATAGTGAATTGATTAGAACAAAGGCGGGAAATGTTTTAATTGATAGTGGTCCCGATAACCAAATTCTTTTTGAAATTAGTAAAATTTTGCCTTTTTATGATAAAACAATTGATTTGGTTATTATTTCTCATCCTAATACCGATCATTTTAATGGACTTTTCTCTCTTTTAGAGCATTATAAAATTAGAGCAGTTTTGCTTAATGATTTAAATTATCCCGCGAGTCGTTATCAAAAATTAATTAAGACATTAAGAGATAAAAATGTTTTACTTTTGCGGGGTAAGATAGGAACAAAAATTTCTTGGTTTAATAATTATTTTTTGATTATTTATCCTAATGAAAATTTTTTGAAGAATTTAAATGTTAACGAACGAAGTTTAGTTGTGTTACTAAAGTTGAATCAAAGAAAATTTCTTTTTACTGGTGATATTGATGCTAAAATAGAAAAACAAATAATACAAATTTTTAAAGAAAAAATCGATATCTTAAAAGTAGCGCATCACGGCTCTAAAACAGCTTCTTCTTTAGAATTCTTAGAAAGCATTAAACCAGAAATAGCAGTAATTGAAGTGGGTGAAAATAAATTTAACGAACCTCACGAAACTGTTTTAGAAAGATTAAATAATTTAAAGATTAAAATTTTTCGTACTGATTTAAACGGAACGATTAAATTTATTTTTAAAAATGGAAGATTGTTTATTAAGCCAGAAAATATTTAATAACAATCTATTGCATAAAATGCGACTTTAGGGTATGATATAAAAAATTAAAATTTTTATTATGGAAAGAATTTGGATTAAAAATTCTTTAAACTACCTTAATCAAGAAATTACTCTTTATGGGTGGGTAAACTCAAGGAGGGATCACGGAAAAATTATTTTTATTGATTTGAGAGATAAAACTGGAATAGTGCAGTTAGTTTTTTTGCCTAATAAAAAAGAGATTTATGATTTAGCTAATAAATTACGCTCTGAATGGGTGATTAAAATTAAAGGAATTGTTCGGGAAAGACCAAAAGGAATGGAAAACCCAGAATTAGTTACCGGAAATATTGAAATCGAAATTACTGATTTAGAAGTTATTAATGAAGCTTTAACACCGCCTTTTGATTTAACAACTAATGGAAAAGAAATCGGAGAAGATTTAAGATTAAAATATCGTTATCTTGATTTAAGAAGAGGAAGACTTCATAAAAATTTAATTAATCGTGCTTATGTTACAAAATTTATTCGCGATTTTCTTTTTGAGCACAATTTCATTGAAATCGAAACTCCTAGTTTAACTAAATCTACTCCAGAAGGTGCGCGAGATTATGTAGTACCTGCTCGTTTAGCACCGGGAAAATTTTATGCTTTACCTCAAAGCCCACAACAATATAAACAATTATTAATGGTTAGCGGTTTTGAGAGATATTTTCAAATTGCTCGTTGTTTTCGTGATGAAGATACTAGAGGTGACCGCCAGCCAGAATTTACTCAATTGGATTTAGAAATGGATTTTCCCGAAGAAGAAGATATTTTAAGTCTAATTGAAAATCTGTTTAAACAATTAGTGGAAAAATTATATCCCCATAAAAAAATTTTACAATTTCCTTTTCCGCGTTTGGATTATCAAGAAGTAATGAGTAAATATCAAACTGATAAGCCAGATTTAAGAGTAAACAAAAACGATGCTGATGAATTAGCCCCGGCTTTTATAGTTAATTTTCCTTTATTTGAATGGAAAGAAAGTGAGCGTCGTTTTGATGCAGTACATCATCCTTTTACTAGACCTCAAATGAAAGAAGGAGAAACATTAAATGAATTAATAAATCGTTTAAAACAAGCTCCTCAAGCGGCTTTGGCACATCAATATGATTTTGTTTTGAATGGTTATGAAGTTGGTGGTGGTTCCTTAAGAATTCATGAGCCAGAATTATTAAAGGCAATTTTTGAAATTATGGGACATTCAGAAGAAGCAATCCAAAATAAATTTGGTCATCTTTTAGAAGCTTTTAAATACGGTGTTCCTCCTCATGGTGGTATTGCTTTGGGAATTGATCGTATTTTAATGATTTTAGAAAATGAACCTTCTATTCGAGAGGTAATTGCTTTTCCTAAAACAGGTGATGGTCGTGATTTAATGATGAACGCCCCTGCAGAATTGGATCCCGGGCAATTAAAAGAATTACATTTAAAGATAATAGAATAGCATAATGAGTTAAATTATAAATTCCAAATGACAAATAATAATAAGTATCGAGTATTGAGTATAATTCATTTAAATTTTAAAGGCTAAATTTTAAATTTTAAATGAAGTCTAAATAATTAAATTTTAAAAATTAAAAATAATTAAAAATTAAATTTTAAAAATTATAAAATTATAAAATTTTTATATAACTATGCTAAATTATAAAAAAGAAAAAACTTTAGTAATTATTAAACCAGATGGAGTGCAAAGAGGATTAATCGGAGAAATTATTAAACGCTACGAAAAGAGTGGTTTGAAATTAGTAGCTTTAAAAATGATAGTGCCAACACCAGAATTAGTTGAGAGACATTATTTAGTTGATCCTGATTGGAAAATAAAAGCAGGGGAAAAATCAATTAATGCTTACAAAGCTAAGGGTTTAGAACCCCCAAGTAATGATCCTCAAGAAGTGGGAGAAAAAGTTTTAAATAACTTGAAAAATTATTTAACCTCTGGCCCGGTTGTTTTGATGATTTGGGAGGGGATGAATGCCGTAGGGATTATTCGTAAAATAACAGGTAGCACTGAACCATTATCTTCTGATGTTGGTACCATTAGAGGGGATTTTACAATTGATTCTTATGAGATTGCTGATTTGGATAACCGCGCGGTAAGAAATTTAATTCATGCTTCAAGTTCGGTGAGTGATGCCGAAAAGGAAATTTTGGTATGGTTTAAACCAGAGGAAATAATTAATTATCGTTTGGTTCAAGAAGCAATTCTCTATGATGTTAATTTAGATGGTATTTTAGAATAAAGAAATTTGTAAAAAATTTTAAATTTTGTTATAATTCAATGGGGTTATTAGGAGGAAACGATTCAGGTCATTTTTTTTCTACAAGGGGATCCGAGTCTTTTATCCTGAGGGGTAAAAGGGAGGATTCCCACTTGGTTTTAAGCTGAAATCGACCTTCTAATAACCCTCTCTTTTTTAAAGTTTTTTTATTTTACTTTAATTTTTCAGCTTAAATATTTGACAGTTTTTTAATTAATAGTTTTGTTTTAAATGGGTTTTAGATGGTTACTCTCTTTGGCTAGCATTCTGGAATTATAAAAAGAGCTGTTTAGTTAATAAAAAAATTAGAGTGGAGCATTCAATATTGGAATAAATTTTTATCACGCAATATTGGTTTATTTAAAAAATTTAATAATAATAATATTAATATGGCTAGAGTTTGTGCTATTTGCGGTAAAAAATATAATATAGCAACAACACGTGTCAAAACTCGTTCTGCTTATAATCCTACTAGTCGTCATCGCCAAAAACCAAATTTACATTGGTATAAAACTAGTAGCGGTAAGCGGATTCTTGTTTGTACTTCCTGTTTAAAAAAATTAA
>JBAMLJ010000027.1:0-1396 GCA_039793615.1 bacterium | reverse complement strand
AAAATGAATTTAGTAATACATTAAAATCTTTTTTATCTCATCCAATTGATTTCATCCGTTGTGAGAAAATGAGTAATTGGACGGCTATAAAAGGCGCTGTAAATACTATTATGAATAAAAGAAACCCTATTCCATCAATAAATAACGAAGAATTTATGTTAATATATGCTTATAGAAAAAGGTGATGTTTAAATGAAAATAGTTATAGTTGTTAGGATCCTATGGACTGCAGGAGCCCAAAAAATAGCAATCAGAGAAGCAATGGAATTACAGTCAATGGGATATGATGTGGAGATAATATTTTTAAGAGGTAAAAAATTATTTGAATATGATGAACTTTTAAAGAATGTTAAATATTCAATTATGTCTGAAACAGGGGATTCAATCCTTTCTCCCTTATATGAATATATTACACACAAATTTGCACCAGATAGGGGAAAGGAATCTAGGGTCGATTATAATCTATTGAGAGAATTCCCTAAATACATTAAAAATAAAGATGTTGATTACATAATATGTCATGATCAGTTTGCAGGTATTGCAGGTTATTATTCCTTTAAAAAATTTGGTATAAAATATTCAGTATTTATCCATGAAAGACTTTTTAGCGGAAAAATCTTTATTTTATCGAGACTGTGGCATAATTATGAACGAAAAATTTTAAAAAATGCGATCGGGGTTTTTTCAATTACAGAAAAGGTTGCAAAAAGTGTAGAAATAATTCATAATGTAAAAGCCATACCCAATTATCCTGGGATGGATATCATTGCTAGAACCGATTTCAATAAAAAAGAAAATGCTCTAATAGCTGTTTCAATGTGGGATTATGGGAGAAAACCTGAGATATATCTGGATATAATTGAAAAATTGCCAGACTTTATCTTGTATTTTGTGGGCAATTTTAGGATTAAGGAATTAGAAAATAAATTTAAAAATGAGATTATAAAAAGAAAATTAGAAAATAAAGTAATAATGAAACAGGGAATAAGTGAATCAGAATTATTAGAGCTTTATCAGAAGAGTAAGTTTGCAATAAGATTTGGCTTTGGTGAATATGGAGTAGGGACATCTACAATAGAGGCAATACAAAATTGTATACCGTTGATTATTAATTCAGATTTGGGTATAGCTGAATTAATTGATAGGTATTCCTGTGGTCTAGTTTTAGAAAATATAAATATAGATGAGATTAAGAAATATATAGAGGAGAAGAACAATGAAAAATCTTATAAAGAATTGCAGGAAAATATTGCCCAGTTATCAAAAGACTATTCATGGAAGAAGCATGCTGAAAAACTTTTAGATTCATTTAAAAAAATATAATTTAATAAAAAATTGATCAGAAAAATATTAGTCTAAATTCACCATATTCCAAAATAAGGTACATAAAGAAAAA
>JBAMLJ010000026.1:0-1405 GCA_039793615.1 bacterium | reverse complement strand
TGAGGATCTTTGATATGAGGTATCCTTGACCTTACACAAACTTATGGACGCTATAAATGAAAAATAGGATGTGTAAAAGGAAATAATTTCAAGATTTCAACGATTATTATAATTTTTTTCTTTAAATTCAATAAAAATATTTAAGATTTTTTTAACATAATCTGTGTATGAAATTAAATTTCTCTGAGACCTATCTGCCACTTCCTTTCTTAATTCCTCATTCTCCATTAAAATTTTTAATTTTATTTTAAGATCCTCCCCATCTCCGCGTTTAAATATAATTACACCAACATTTTCCCAATCCTTAGCACACCCAGCATCACTTGTTACTACAGGTATTCCTTTTGAAATAGCTTCATTTCTAACATTACCAAAAGATTCTCTAAAAGATGGAAGGCAGAATATACTTGCTTTTTCATAGAGCTTAATTAGTTCTGATTCACTAGGTGATAAATAAAAGAATATGCGCTTTCCAAGAAATTCTCCGGACAAATTAACAAGTTTTTGATAATATTGATTATTTTCAATTTTTCCTGCAATTACAAGATTCCAATCCTTAAAATCTGAAACAAGTTCTTTAAAAACATTAATAAGAAGGGCCTGCCCCTTAATCGGTGTAATTCTAGCCACACATAGTATGATTTTTTCACGACTCGTTTCATCATATTTTTTAATTTGATATATATCATTAGGATATCCATAAGGAATATAGATTATATTTTTTTTATTAATAAACGGTATTTTTAATATTGAATTTTTAGCACAACTCGTTGGTAATATGATCAGATCCATTAGATGAGAATTTATTACATATAAAAAAATCCTAATATAGTACAAAAATAAATTTTCTTTATCCTTTTCGCCGTCCCAATCAATAAATAATATAAAAAAAGGTCTATATTTTTCTATATTAAAATATAATTTTATTTTCCATATTAAAGCAATTAAAAAAATAAATGCGCGCACATTTGTTTGAAATAAAATTCTAGGCTTTTTTATTTTAATCAATTTTGAGATTTGAAATGTTTCAAAAAGACCCTCTAAATAGCTTGTACTACTTTTACCAGTTTCTATTATTTCACATGGAGGGTCGAAATTGGCGTTATATTTTGTGCAAACTATCCATGAATGTATCCCTAATTCCTCCATAGACTTTGGAATTTCTATCCAAGGAGCTTTTCTGTGATGATCGATAATCTCACTTGTTGCTATATACTCCATAAATGAAATTTTATCATCTTTCATTTAAATCCCTAATTTTTGATTATTAACTTCCAATATTTTAAAATTTCTAAAATGAATTAGTCGAAAAAACAATAGTCTAAAAATTTTTTATTATTGGAATTGATCTTTTATTTCATTGTAAACATAATTATAAAAATCTATATATGCTTTCCTTGCATTA
>JBAMLJ010000025.1:0-1457 GCA_039793615.1 bacterium | reverse complement strand
ACATTTAGCACAAATCCTAGCTGCGGGATTTATTTTTAAACGATTAATTTCAATATCATTATGACAAATTTCGCATTTACCATAACTACCATCATTGTGCTTTATTTTTTCTAAAGCCTCGTCTACATCCTTTAATCTTAATTCCAAAAGATGTTCTAGGGCCAAAAGATTGTCAAAAGTTGTAATTTCCTGAGCGTTAGAATCAGAAGCAGCAGTGTCAGTATTGTCATCTAAATTAGGATAACGGGTATCATAATCATATTTAATTCGGCGGTCTTTATCCGCAAAACTTGCTAAATCTTTTTCTAAGGCTTTCTTTTCTTCTTCTAACTTATTTTTTAGTTCTTGTAATAATTCTTTATTCATAATTCAATTATAATCAATATTTTTTAAAAATCAACTATTTCTTATTGACTTAAAAAAAAGCATTTGTTATTATCAAAAAAGAAAAAGCGAGAGTAGTTCAATGGTAGAACGTCTCCTTGCCATGGAGAAGGTTGCGGGTTCAAATCCCGTCTCTCGCTCTAAAAAACACCGCTTTTAAGTTCGGTGTTTTTATTTTATCATCTCTTTTAATTCTTCCATTAGTTTTTGTGTTTCTTCTATTAAGATTTTTTGAAAATTCTTGAAATGGGTATTAAGAAAATCTCTTTTTTCTTCATCAGTCCCTGAATTAAAAATTTCTGCCATTTTTGCTTTTTCTTCTTCTGTCAAATTTTGATAAATTCTTAATAATGTTCGGTTCAAAATAATATCCATAGAATCATCACTAATATTTTTTAGTTCCTTGGGTAAGAGATCTAATAAGTTTTGATCCATATATTTTTAATAAAATTTTTTAATTTTAAGAAATAGTATTTTATTATTTTTTACCCTTACCACCTCCGTTGAGATTTAGGTCTAAATTAGTTGCTTTTTCTAATAATTTAAATTCTCCTAAAATAATAAGAATAATAAAAAATAAAAAACCCATTCCCAAAAAGGTTCCTAAAGTTTCTAGTCCTCCAATTTTATTCCAGAAAGCTGTAAAATTGTTATTTTCTTTCTTTTTATCTTCTTGTTTATTTTTATCTTCCTTTTTAATAAATTCTTGTTTAATAAATTCTTGAGCTTGTTTTACTGTTTCTGGAAGAGGTTGCTCCTTTCTTTTTATTTGAGAGATACCATTAACAAATTCATTTAATTTATTTTTGTCTTTTATTAATTCTGTAAGATATATTTTTTCTGGAGAGTTTTTTGTTAGTTCTGCTAACTTTTTAGCATAATCATTTAATAGTTCAATTTTGTCTTTTGGATCCAATTCTTTTTGATTAATAACAACCTCGGCATTACTAATAATATCTAATATATTTTGTTTGTTATTTTTCTCTGGTCCACCATCGGCATCGCCAGTGGTAAAATATTTGGAATTTTCAATAGACATAAAATAATTTAAGAATTTTCTAATTTTTCTATAT
>JBAMLJ010000024.1:0-1460 GCA_039793615.1 bacterium | reverse complement strand
TAATTCTAAAAACTTTTTAAATGCTATGCTTAAATTTTTGAATTGGTTTTCAGATGAAAAGAATCTAGCTCTATTTATACTTTTTTCTTTTATATTTTCGTATAATTCCTTATTTTTTGAAAGTTCCAATATTTTATTTTTCATACCATCGATGTCATATGGATCAAAAATAAATCCCACATCGCCAGCAACCTCTGGTAATGATGTTCTAGAAGAAGTTATTACAGGTAATCCAGATGCCATTGCTTCAATAACAGGAATTCCAAAACCCTCAAATAAAGAAGGAAACACAAAGAAGTCTGAGCTTCTATATATATCCCCCAGTTTTTTACTTTCTACTTTTTCAAATAAATACACCCTATCTGATAAGTTGAATTCCTCTATCAACTTTAATGAGCGAAAATTTCTTCCAACTCTTATTAATTTAAAATTTTTTGGCAATTCATAAAGTAATTTTATAACAGTTTCAATATTTTTATTGGGTGAATCGTAAGCCACATTTAAAATAATGAAATCGTTTTCATCAATATCTATAATTTTTTTAAAATTTTTATCAGGTGGATAAAATATTTTTGAATTTACATATGGATAAACAGTTTGTATTCTTTCTTCATTTATTTCTAAATATTTTATAAAATCTAATTTAGTATATTCAGAATTACAAATTATAAATTTCAAATTTTTAAAAAGTTTATATTGACTTTTAATATATTTACTATATATCAAAGAATTACTTTTGTAAAAAAGATAATATAAATCAAGTCCTATCCCTATTATATTATCAAAATATTTTGACAGTTTATTTAGAGTTGGATTAGAAATTATAATTATATCATAATTTTCTAATGTTTCAATATTTTTAAATGCCTTTATGTTAAAATTTAATATTTGATTCAGTTGAAGACTTTTCTTAAATCCAAAATTTATACCTTTTACTAAATTTACATTTTGATAAAAATTATAGCTAGAATCCGAATTTAAACTAAATTGATAAAAATCTGTTGAGATGTTATGATTTTTTAAATTTAAATATATGTTGTAAATATAACTAGAAATTCCAACGTCAAATGGAGAATCATTTAATATTGCTATTTTTAAATTATTCATATTTAATGGCCTATAAGTTTTCAATATTTAAATATTTTTTTTGAAATAGCTCAGTAGAAATCCTCAGAAAAATATTTAAAGAAGGGGGTTTTTGTCGTATTTATGTCATATCCAAATATGACTAAAACCCTCAAAGTTGGTATGAACAATGATGTTTATAAATTTATTGATCTTACTTTTATGATTGCCAAAAGAGCTATGCCCAAGTATTCCAACAAGTTCTCCAAGAAAATTTATACGCAATGGCAATTGTTTGTTTTGCTTGCAATTAAGATTTATTTTAATGTATCATACCGTGGATTAATAGCTGAAGTGGAATATAATCCAACAATTATAGATCAATTATCTTTGGA
>JBAMLJ010000023.1:0-1462 GCA_039793615.1 bacterium | reverse complement strand
TAAATGGTACTGTTGCATGTCTAATTATTGATAAATCTTGCATAAAGAAATGTTAATTAAAATAAAAATTTATATATAAACAAAAAAATTATTTAAACTTAGCTTGTATTTCAGTTAATAAACGATCCGGACTTGGAGCATTAGCTTTTTGTTTTTCTCTTTTTAATCTTATAAATTGCAATATTGCAGCAACAAAAAGCATTATTAGCAAACCTTTTTCCATAATACCTGCAATTGAAGTATCTTTAATAAATATTTTAAACGTTTCTTTAAAATTAACTGCTACATAATAAGCTGCAGCAATTAATTCATGTGGTGTTGTAAAAATAACTCCTTCAATACCGTGTAACAATAATAATAAGAATAAAACGCTTTGATAAAATATTGTTAAACCAAGTAATTTAGCTATAAATAACAATATTACATTTGCGATTATTGCATAAATTAGAATAATTGCTCGATTGCTAGGGATAGTATTTGTACTTGTAGGTGTAAGATTATTTACAATATCTTTAACTGTTATATTATCAGAATTTTCAGAATTATTATTTGTTTTATCAATAAAAGGTTTTGCAAGATTATGTAATTTCATAGCGTCTTCAGATTTTCTCTTTAGTTCATCTTCAAAATACATTGATTTTATACTTAGATTAGAAATTTGATCATAAACTTTTTTAGCTATTTTTTCAGCAAATCCTGAACTAAAACTTTTTAACATAGCAATAGCAAATAATAAAATACCACCAGCTGCTGCTATAGTAAATAATTTTACTTTATAAATAAAAATCAAAATTGACTCAATAAATGATAACAATGTTTGCTGTTGTTCAATAACTTTTGTAGTATTTTTTTCTATTACATTATCATATTCATCATATACAATATATGTAACTTCATTATCTTTATGTATATAGACTTTAATTAAAGTTGCATCATTAACCATTTTAATTGTATTTTCTAACTTACCGGATTTTACAAAATTAGCTAATGTAGTTAATAATGCAGTAGCATCTTCTATAGATTTAGGCATTAAATGAACCATAATTGTTACATCTTTATTTATATTTAATTCTAACTCTGCATTTTCTAATGCACTAGCTGTTATATCTAAGGAATCTCCTATAAATATTTTTATATTTGCTTTATTTTTAGATTTTATAGTATCATTTTCTTCTTTTTCTTGTTTTATAAAATTCCTATTTGTATAATAATCTAATAGGTAAGTTTCATTAACTGTAAACTCTAATTTTATTTCATTTAAAATTTGTCTAAGAATTTTATCTGTACCATAATTCTTTTCAATATAAGCTTCAAGTTTTTTTATCACAGGTTCAACATAAGCTTCGTAATATAACTGTTTTTGTATTGAATCTTGGTTATCAGCAACTATATCAAATTCATTAAACGGTTCTGATATAACTTCTTGCTTATAAATATTTTCTAGTATTTTAAAACTTTCTGT
>JBAMLJ010000022.1:0-11793 GCA_039793615.1 bacterium | reverse complement strand
CTTTATACTTAATACTTTTTGAAAATTTATCATTTAATCATCCATTTAAAATTTAAAATTTAAAATTGTATTATGGATTACTCAAAATTGAAAATTGGCGATGAGATGCCAGAAATTATTTATACTTTAATTGAAATTCCTCGTGGTTCTAAAAATAAATACGAATTTGATTTAAAATATGAAACTATTAAATTAGATAGGGTTTTATATTCTTCGGTTTATTATCCTGGTGAGTATGGTTTAGTTCCCGAAACTCTTTCTGATGATGGCGATCCAGCAGATATTTTAGTTGTTATGTCAACCGAAACCTTTCCTGGCTGTCTTTTAAAAGTAAGGCCAGTTGGTTTATTAAATATGATTGATTCAGGATATAAAGATAATAAAATTTTAGCAGTTGCTTATAATGATTCAGCTTATAAAGATATAAAAAATTATACAGATTTACCAGAGCATCTTTTAAAACAGATAGTTAATTTTTTTGAAACATATAAAATTTTAGAAGGTAAAAAAACTGAGGTTTTGGGTTGGGAAGATGCAACTATTGCCAAAGAATATATTCAAAAAGTACATCAGAAATATTTAGAACAAAAGAAAAATCTCTAATATGAGACTTTATCGTTTTTTGGTTCAAGATACTTTTAACAGCCACTATTTAAGAATTATCGATGAAAAAATTATAAAGCAATGGCTTAAAGTCTTAAGATTAAAAGAAGGTGACGAAGTTATTTTAATTAATGGTCAAAATCAGGAAGCACTGGTAAAACTTATCAATATTTCTCATGATTTTATTGAGGGAGAAATTATTGAAGTTAGAAAAAATCAGAACGAACCCAAAATCGAAACTTATTTATATTGTTCAATTTTAAAAAAAGAAAATTTTGAATTAGTAGTTCAAAAGGCAACAGAAGTCGGGGTTAAAGAAATCATTCCATTAATTACTTCAAGAACCATAAAATTAAATCTTAATCAAAAAAGATTAGAAAAAATTGTTCAAGAGGCAGCTGAACAAGCAGGAAGAGGAATAGTGCCATTAATCAATAATCCCGTTAATTTTGAAAATGCGATTCAGTTTGCAAGAAATAATGATTTGAATATTCTATTTGATCCTGAAGGAACTAAATTTACAAAAAACATTATTAAAAATAAAAACAAAATAGGGGTATTTATTGGTCCTGAAGGGGGATGGGATGATAAAGAGATAGATTTAGCTCAAAGAAATAATTTTAAAATAATTTCTTTAGGAAAATTAATTTTAAGAGCAGAAACAGCTGCTATTATTGCACCTTATTTAATTATTAATTCCTAATTGGCTTTAAAATTTTGAACTAAATATATTAATTAGTACGATACGAAATTTAAAAATATTTAATTTTTACCTAGTTTATTTATTAATATTGTTTTGTTATAATGGTTAAAAATTTATGAAAAAAGTTATTGTTGGCGATCAATCATTAAAAAAATTTGCTCAAAAATTGAATTGGGACTTTTGGTTAATTAAAGAAAGAAGATTTCCCGATACCGAACTTCAGCCATTATTATTAAAAGAAGAAAAAATAAAAATAGCGATTTTAATTTTAGAAAAAAAGGAAGAAGAAACTATTAATGATTATTTAATCAAATTTTATTTATTATCAAGAAAATTGAAAGAATTGGCAAATAAAGTTATTGGAGTTGTTCCTTATCTCCCTTATGCAAGACAGGATAAGGTATTTAGAGTAGGTGAACCATTATCTTCTTTGTATATTGCCGAGCTTTTAGAAAATAATTTGGATTTTCTTATTACTTTCAATATGCACGAACATCGTAAGATGATTGATGATATTTTTTCTATTCCTTCTTATAATCTTTCTCTTTTTAAATATTTAGCTTTGCATTTTAAAGATTTAAAACCAGAAAATACAATTATTATTGGTCCGGATAAAGAATCAAAAAAATTTGTTAATGATTTTAAGACAAATTTCGAAGCCGAATCCTATATTTTGCATAAGACACGCAATATTAAAACTGGTAGAGTCACATTTCATGAAAAAAAATTACCAGTGGTCAATAAAGATATTATTATTGTTGACGATATTGTTTCTACTGGCTCGACAGTTAAATTAGTAGTTGGTTTGCTAACAAAAATGCAAGTAAGAAGTATTTCGTTAGCCTTTGTTCATCCTGTTTTAGGTAATCAAACTATTAAAGAATTAAAGAAATTAAATCTCAGAAAAATCGTTACTACTAATACTATTAATAATAATTATTATCAAGTAAATTATTTAGATTCTCTTTTTGAATTCATAAAAGAAAATAAAAATTTATTTACCTAATATGGCAAATACTTCATTAATCAAAGAAGGAGAAGATACCTTTGCTTTAAAAGCTCGTCATTTAGATATTAAGACTGGTCATCCGTGGGTAGTAATTATTAATGAGATTGATAGTAAAACCTACGGTATTCATGCTGGCGATGAAATAATAATGTTTTGGAATAATCATCAAACTCAAGTAAGTGTTGATTTAACTAAAGATTTGATTCAGCGTGGAGAAATTGGTCTTTTTGCTGATATTATTGAAAAATTATCGATTGAAGAAGGGGAGATTATAAAAGTAAAATTAGCCCCTTTGGCATCCTCATTGCCATCAATTCAAAAAAAATTACTAAACAAGCCTTTAACTTATCACGAAATTCAAGGATTGATTAATGATATTGTAAATTATCATCTTGATGATATCCAAATTGCTTTTTTTATTGCCTCAGCTTTTTCGCCTAATGGTTTTTCTAATGAAGAGATTTATTATTTAACTAAAGCTATTGCAGAAACCGGAGAAATGTTTTATTGGGATGGAGTTGTCGCTGATAAGCATTCAATTGGTGGGGTCCCTGGTAATCGTACTACTCCGATCGTGGTTTCTTTAATTTCTAGTTTAGGATTTAAAATTCCCAAAACATCTTCAAGGGCAATTACTTCTGAGGCTGGTACAGCCGATGTTATTGAAGCAGTAAGTCCGGTAGAGTTTACAAGCGAACAAATCAAAAAAATAGTTAACGAGACGAATGGTTGTTTAGTTTGGGGAGGAGCATTAAAAGTAGCGCCGGCTGATGATCGGATTCTGCGCGTTAGTTATGAACTAGGAATTGAGCCTTATTCCAAGATGATTATTTCTATTATGGCAAAAAAGGTTGCTATGGGTGCAACTCATTTGGTAATTGATATGCCGATGGGTCCCGGTTTAAAAATTAGTAAAAAAGAAGATGCTATAAAAGTACAAAGAATATTTGAATATTTAGCCAAGAAATTTAATATTAAGATAAAAATTATCAATGATTATCTTTTAGGTCCAGTAGGAAGAGGAATTGGCCCTAATTTGGAAATCAGAGATATTTTAAAAGTTTTAATGCAAGAAGAAAGTCGCCCCTTAGATTTAGAGACAAGGGCAGTGCGTTTAGCAAGCGCTTTAGTGGAATTAATTAATAAAGTATCTTTTAAAGAGGCGGAAAGAATAATTTATGATCAACTTAAAACAGGAAAAGCCTTAGCACAATTTAGAAAAATTATTGAAGCCCAGGGAGGAATTAAAGATTTAAGTTTAGAAAAAGTTAAATTAGGAGAGATTACTTATGAATTTAAGAGCAAGAAAACAGGAATTGTTAAAAGTATTGACAATCAGATGTTAATCAGAATAGCTCGTTTATTAGGATCACCAATTACGAAAGAAGCAGGTGTTTATTTAAATAAAATTTTAAATGATAGAGTTAATGTTAATGATACTTTATGCACTTTGTATACTACAAGCGAAAGTCGTTTAACTTTAGCTTTAAGTGAATTATTAAAAAAAGATTTATACCAAATTCAATAATTTTTGAATGATGTTGAGATTATTTAAAAAAGCGCTTTAAAAGCGCTTTTTTTATCTTATTTTTTTAATCAGATACGTGTTTTCTAAACGATAATCTAATTTGCGATAATATTCCCGTACTCCAATTCCACTAATTACCGCAATTTTTTGATAATCAGTTTCTTTTTTAACAATTTCTTCTCCCAAACTCATTAATTTTTTACCTAATCCTTTATGTTGTACATTAGATTGATTATTCTTTTTTAAGGGCGCTACAATTCCGTAACTATGTAATTCTCTGACGAAAGCACTTCCCTTTAAATAATTTAAAGTCCATTCATAAGGTATTCTTAACCGTAAAAATGCTAAAACTTTATTATTTTTAGTATCTTCATAAGATAAGAAAATTTCTTTTCCATTGCTAGCTTCGTATTCTCTTCTTATTAATTCTACATTTTTAAAATCAATTAAAGTATCATGAGGTTCGCGACATCTTAGACATTGGCAGCTTTTGCCTTCTTGATGCATTTTGTCTAAAACAAATTGTCGGAGATTAGAAATTTTATTTCCGGCAATAATATCAGGAGAGGGGATATCGCGAATAACCCTTACTATTCTTACGTAAGGAGGAATTTTAGTTTTAATTCTGATTAATAAATTAATTAATTCCTCATCAGTATATGGTTGATATTCTCCCTTTAAATATTTTAAATACAGGGGAGCTTCTTTTAAAACAACACAGGGATAAATTTTTAATTGATCTGGTTGGAAGTCAGGATTAGAAAAAAGTTCCTCAAACATTTCTTCGTCACGTTTTAAATCTGATCCCGGTAGATTAAGCATCATATGATAAGTAATTTTGAAGCCAGCATTTTTTAATAACCTGGTTGCTTTAATAATATCTTCTCTCGTGTTGCCTCTATTATTGTAATTCAAAATTTCGTCATAGATGCTCTGTACCCCTAATTCCACTCTGGTTACCGCCAAAATTCTTAATCTTTCAATTTCTTTTTTGTCAATATAATCAGGTCGTGTTTCAATGGTTAAACCAATGATTCTATTTTTTGCTTTTTCATTTAATTTTTGAGCCTTAATTAAATTTTTAGCTGTTTTATTATTGGCACCATCAAAACTTCTTTTAATAAACCAAGTTTGGTATCTTTTAGGATAATAAGACCAAGTTCCTCCTAAAATAATTAATTCAATTTTATCAGTGGGATGACCATTTAATTGTAAAGATTCGATTCTGGTTTTCATTTGACGGTAAGGATCAAATTGATTGTTTAAAGCTCTCATACAAGCTGGTTCGTCGGGAAGATAACTCTTGGGCATATTGGGAATATTGGGGCAATACAAACAATTACCCGGACAAGGGTATGGTTTAGTAATTAAGGTAATGGAAACAATTCCTGATAAAGAACGAATTTTTGATTTTTTTAATAATTCTTCAAATTCTTTAGAGGGTGAAATTTTTTTCTTTTTAATTAGTTTTTGGTAAGTTTGGTGTAATTTATAGAAAGGAATAAATGATTGATGATATTTTGTGTTTAATTGTCTTTCGATATTAAAAAGAGCATCAGGGGTAAATGCTTTTTGTTTTAAAGCTTCTTCAATGATAAGTTTTTCAAGATTTTTAGAGGACATAATTAGATTTTTTGATTATTATAACGTATAATAAGAAAAAAGATAGCTATGGATTTTAAAACAGTTCAAAAAATAATTCGAGAGACTCGTAATGCTTATGATATAATCTCTTATTATTTTAGTCAAACCCGAAACTATCTATGGAAAGAATTTAAAGATTTTAAAAAATATTTTAATGAAAAAGATAAAGTTTTAGATTTCGGTTGCGGGAATGGTCGTTTTTACGAATTAATTAAAGATTTAAATCCGGATTACTATGGGGTTGATTTATCACCTCATTTATTAGAAATTGCTCAAAATAGAATATCAAAAGGTCATTTTTTGAAAATTAACGAGGATTTAAATTTACCTTTCGAAGATATTTTTTTTGACAAAATTGTTTGCTTGGCAACATTCCACCACATTCCTTCTAAGGAATTAGAGTTTCATCTTTTAAAAGAATTTTATCGTACTTTAAAACCAAATGGAATTTTAATTTTGACTGTTTGGGATTTTTATCATGGTAAAAATAAAAAATATCTGTGGAAAAATTATTTATATGGCATAATTAATTTTGTTAAAAGAAATAATTTTTTAGGATTTAAAGATTTTTATTTACCCTGGAAGGATGTTAATGGTAAAATTATAGCCCAACGATATTTTCACGCTTTTACTAAAAAAGAATTAAATCGTTTAATAACTCGAGCCGGTTTTAAGATTCTTTCTTCTCAATTAGAACCCCATAACAAGAAAAAGGATTATTATAATTTAATTATTATTGCTCAAAAATAAATTTTAAGATTACTTATGATGATTTTAAAAAATTAGATTTATGAGTAGCCCAAATTTTAACAGCTAAAAGAATAAAAAATTCAGATTAATCATACTGCCATTAAGTTATTAATTAACAATCTCCAACTGACTGATATTTTTGATATTTTATTTACTGCTTTTTAATTATTATTGATTAGAGAGTACAACAATTATTATCAGGATAAACGTTGTTTTGCTTTACCAAACGGGCAATTTTAAAGTTATTCTTATTGGACTCTAGTTTTGTTTTTTAAATAAAATTAAAGTAGCTGAAGAGTCTATTTTTCCTGATATCCCAACGATAATTTTATTGCTTAATTTTATAAATTTTAGTACATCTCGAGTCTTTCTTTCTCGCAGATTTTGAGTTATAATAAATTTTGGAGATAAACAAAAATAATAATATTATATTTATATCAGGATAAAAGAATGCTACGAATTATTGATAGATATTCAGAAATTATTTTCTGAGTTGATAATAGACATAGGGTCACGGCGAATAAAAAAGAACAAAGATTTATCTTCGAAAAACAGTCGCTTTAATAATCTGTATGGCTAAAAAAGAATTTTCTAAAGAGATGGTTTTTTATAGGAGATATTTGGCAACTCCAAGTCTGAAATTTTAGATTTTTTTAGGTAGTAAAACTTCTAGAGAGATTGTAAAGAAGAAAATAATTTTAAAAAGTTAATGGGAGATGAGAGTGATAAATAATAACAAAGATTAAATTTCTTTTTTATTTAGCTTTTGAGACAGAAATACCAGTTGGTATTATAGTAAAATAGAATTGTAAATTGGTAATAGATAATTTTATTTTATGTCTATTTTGGATTTTACTTCAAAAAGTAAAGAAGAATTATTTATCTTACTTAAAAGCAGGCCCGATGGTCTTAGAAAAGAAGAAGTTGATTTTCTCCAAAAAACTTTTGGCCTGAATGAAGTTAAGACTAAAGAAAATAATTTTTTTACTATCCTTTTAAGACAATTTAAATCCGCCTTTTTTTATCTTTTATTTATTGCTGGTATTATCTCATTATTTTTAAATCAAAAGATAGAAGGTCTTTTAATTTTTATTTTTGCCTTTATTAATGTTACGATTGGATTTTTTCTAGAATATCAAGCTCAAAGAGCAGCCGATACCTTGAAAAAATATTTTACCAAACAAGTTAAAGTTATTCGTTCTGGCGAGAAAATAAATATTGATAGTCGATATTTAGTCCCTGGCGATATCGTGATTCTTGAGGCCGGGGATATTGTTCCAGCTGATTTAAGATTACTTGAAAGTCATGGTCTTATGGTTGATGAGTCAGTTTTAACTGGCGAATCGCAGCCAGTCAATAAAACCTCCGAGGAATTATCATCAGTTAAATCAATTTTTGAAGCTCAGAATATTATTTTTTCCGGAACAGCGGTAGTTTCAGGGGAAGCTCAGGGAATAGTTATTAATACTGGCTCTCAAACAGAACTGGGTAAAATGGCGCAACTCAGTTCGAATATTATTCGGCCGAGTATTTATGAAAAAGAATTAGCTGATTTTTCAAGATTGATCTTTATTATTGTTTTGACTACTATTTTTTTAATTTTTATTCTTAATATTATTTTTCAAAAACAGACTAATTTGATTAGTTTTATTATTTTTTGCGTTGCTTTAATCGTGGGTTTAATACCCGAAGCCTTACCAGTAGTAGTAAGCGTTTCTCTTTCTCGAGGAGCTTTAAAATTAATAAAGAAAAAAGTTATTGTCAAAAGGCTGTCTTCCATTGAGGATTTGGGAGATATGGAAATACTCTGTACCGATAAAACAGGTACCTTAACAGAAAATAAATTGAGAATAGAACAAATTATAGCCCCAAAAGAAAACAAAATTTTATTATACTTTCTTTTGGCTTCGCCCTTAGCAAGGAAAGAAAAAAGCACCAATCCTTTAGATGAGACAGTTTTAGAAGCTTTGTCATCCTTTCATTTAAATAAGGCTTTAGAAGATATTACAGTTCTTTTTAGTTTACCCTTTGATTTTACTAGATTAAGAAGTAGCGCTCTTATTAAAACCCCCGAAGGAGAAAATATTTTAATTGTTAGGGGAACAGCTGACAGTATTTTGCCTCTGTGTCGCCAAACTGAATTAAATGAATCTTTAGAGCAAAGTGCAGAAAAAATAAAAAATATTGAATCTCAACAAGGCCAAAGGGTGATTGTTTTAGCCTATAAAAATTTTAACCAAAATCAATATTCTGTTTCTGATGAAAAAGATTTAACTTTCTTAGGTTACCTTTCATTTTCCGACCCTTTAAAAACTACCGCGCCGGAAACAATTAAATTAGCTAAAAAGCTCAATGTGAAAATTAAGATTTTAACTGGTGATAGTAAGGAAGTGGCTGGTAAAATAGCCTACGATGTTGGGTTAATTACTGATATTAATCAAGTTATTTTAGGTTCAGAATTAGATAATTTAGATGAAGAAAATTTATTTAAAAAATGTGAAGCATTTTCTGTTTTTGCAAGAGTGAGTCCAGAGACAAAATTAAAAATTATTAAAAGTTTACAAAAAAAATATGAAGTAGGGTTTTTAGGGGAAGGAGTGAATGATGCTTTAGCTTTAAAGATGGCTCACGTAGGGATTGCCGTGAAAGAAGCTACTGATGTCTCGCGTGAGGCAGCTGATATTTTATTACTTGATACAGATTTAAAAGTGATTATTGAAGGGATTAGAGAGGGTCGTGTTATTTTTGCCAACATTAATAAATATATCCGCTGTGCCTTGTCTTCGAATTTTGGCAATTTTTACTCTATTGCCATTATGTCTTTAATTTTACCTTTTTTACCCATGCTCCCTCCCCAGATTTTATTAGAAAATATTTTATCTGATATACCATTACTTACTATTGCTAATGACTCAGTTGATTTAAAAGAATTACGAAAACCTAAGATGTACGCTTTATCTAAAACCTTTCCTTTTATTCTTATTCTAGCTTTTATTAGCTCTGCTTTTGATTTTATTTTCTTGGCTATTTTTCATAAAGAATCCCAAACCTTGCTTCAAACTTCCTGGTTTACTTTAAGTCTTCTCACAGAAATACTTTTAATTTTCTCTGTCAGAACTCGCCATATCTTTTTTAAAGCGGCAAAACCCAGTAATGGTTTACTTTTGGCTAGTTTAGGAGTATTTCTGATAACTTTTCTCTTGCCCCTCTCTTCTTTAGGTCAAAACTTATTCTCTTTTACTCCTTTATCTTGGCATTCTCTTTTAATAATTCTAGGGTTAAGTTGCGCCTATCTCACTACTAATGAAATTGCTAAATTTTTATATTTCCGTTATCATTAAAATAATAAAAAACATTTATGTTTTTTAATAATATCAAGGCAATATTTCAACTTCTCAAAGCTCAATACAAGAAAATTCTTATTTGGCTTTTTGCTATTTGGGGATTTTTTGCTTTTGGTTTTGGTAGTTTATTAGGTTGGTTTTGGAGCTCAAAGCCAGTTTTGAGCAAATTTCCTGATATTCTGTCTTCTGATAGAATTCTAGTTATTTCTCCCCACATTGATGACGAAATTTTAAGTAGCGGAGGACTAATGCAAGAAGCTTTAGCTAAAGGAGCTCAGGTAGAAATTGTTTATTTAACCAATGGTGATAATAATTATTTTTCTATTATTAAAACCAATAAGAATTTTAAACAAACTCCCAATGATTTTATTGCTTTAGGGGAAAAAAGAATGGCCGAAGGTCAAGCCGCTACTCAAGTTTTAGGTATTTCTTCTTCTAGTTTGATTTTTTTGGGTTATCCTGATAATGGTTTAAAATATCTTTTTAGCAAAAATTTCTTTATTCCTTATGTTCATAAAGCCTTAGAATTGAATTATAATCCTTATAGTAATACCTATCGCAAAGCTCAGCTTTATACTGGCATTAATTTATATAATGATTTAAAAACAATTATTGATGAATTTAATCCCACAATAATTATTGTTCCCCATCCTCGAGATATGAATCCTGATCACGAAGCAGCCTTTCAATTTGTGAAGAGTGTTTTAGAAGGGGAAAATAAAAAAGTACAACTTTATGGCTATTTAGTTCATTATCGTAATTATCCACCCGAAAAGGGTCTTCATTTAAATAAATTTCTTTATCCACCCTCAAGATTATTTTCCAAAGAAGGCTGGTATAGTTTAAATTTAACCGAGGAAGAAGAACAAAAAAAATTAGAAGCATTAAAGAAAAACCAATCACAATTTTACTTTTATCCTACAGGTGGTGGGATTTTATTAGAAAGTTTAGTAAGAAAAAATGAAATTTTTGAAGAATTAAATTAAAAACTTTATTGAAAATACTGCTTTAAAATGGTATAATATAAAAGGTCGAAATAAATTAATCATTAATCAAAACTAATATGGTAACCTTCGAAAATAAAATACCGGAAGAACAGCCGGAGCAACCAGAAGAACAACTGGAGCCAACAGAAAAACAAGAAACAATGGAGCAAGCATTTAATCCCGAGAAATACAGAGAAGTTAAAAAAATGGTTCAAAATAAGTTTAATTGTTCTGAACCCCAAGCTCACGGCTTTTTATCCGATCTTAAAGAGGAAGGAATAAATATCAACGATAAAAATACGGTAGAGAAATATTTGAACAAACCCGATATCCAAAAAATATTCGATAATTTCAAAAGCAAATGGCAGTCATTTCATGAAACCCCTTAAAGTCAATAGTTCTTCCTTAACCATTTTTCAAAAGGGGCCTTAGGGCCGCTTTTGTTATTTTCCCGCTATCAATAAAAATGATATAATGTATTAAGTAAATAAAATTATGATGAAACAAAAAATTATTCCTTTATTAGGTTTTTTGCTGCTTACTTTTGTGGCTGCTTTTATTGGCTCATCATTTACTACCCCCAATATTGCTTCTTGGTACAGCACTTTAGCCAAGCCATCTTTTGCTCCGCCGAATTGGCTTTTTGCACCAGTCTGGACTATTCTTTATATTTTAATGGCAATTGCCGCCTTTTTGATCTATCAAAAACGAGAACATTTTCAGGCAAAAAGTGCCTTAATTTTTTATTTTGTTCAACTGATTTTAAACTCTCTCTGGTCGATTATCTTTTTCGGGATGCATAATCCTCAATTAGCCTTTTTTGAGATTATTGTTTTGTGGATTTTTATTCTCGTTACTCTCATTAAATTCTATAAAATTCACCGAACTGCTGGCTTACTTTTCATACCCTATCTTCTTTGGGTATCTTTTGCTTCGTTTTTAAATCTTTTCATCTGGTTACTCAATTAAATTATTATGAAAAATCCTCATCGAACTAATTTCTTCCCTTAAGAAAACCGCCCCGTTTAAGCAACGAACAGCACCAATTCGCTATCCGCAAAATTAAAAAACCCAAAAAATCTAAAACTCAAAATTAAATCCCTCAAATTTATTAAATCCCGCACCTTTTTAAGATAAATGCCAAAGGCATATTTTGACGAAGTCAATCTTAGTTCAGTCACGAAATTCGGCCGCGTATCGGACTTAATTATCATAAAAATGTCATT
>JBAMLJ010000021.1:0-1485 GCA_039793615.1 bacterium | reverse complement strand
GAAAGTATCAGTCCAAGAGCTATTATGTTGTGTAGTATAAACTCTACCATGGCACTATCCCTTAAAAAAGTTAATTAAAAAAACTAAAACTTTTTGAAAATCTGCTTTTATCTAAATTATAACACTTTTTTATGAAAAATCCTCTTAGATTATGATATGCTAAGAGAATAATACTTTTGAAAATAGCCTTTTTACTTACTTGCATTCTTAGATGTCTGTTTTTGTGAATATCATGGGCAGGATTGTAAGTTTTTTATTGCGTCGATAATTTTATCGGCTATATATTTAAATGGTTGTTGTTGATTGACTGAAAACGAGCAATTAGAATTATTCTCATTAAATATTTTACAAAAATTAGGATGCTTCAAAATAAAGTGTTCTATACACTGTGCTTTATCTTTTTCATATCCATTTCTATTTGGTTTTTTATCTTCATTTGTATAAAACACGACTAAACACATTTTTATTGATGGAAAATTTGGTAATTTTCTTAAATGTTCATGAAGTTTACCACCAAATACATGTGGAAATCTCATATCACTCCAAAGAAATAATATTAAAATCGTTATATCTATCAGGGAATTTATAGGTTTCATCAACATATAAAGGAAAGTAATTGTTATAAAGAGGTAGTTGAACTGAACATTAACTGGAGTAATTATTAAATAAACAACTAAATGTTTGCATATGTACTAAAAATACATAAGTAGCTGGTTTTGGAGGTAAATAAGCCTGATATTTTAAACAAGTAGTTTTCAATCCATTAGCAAAATAGCATCCCATTATATTTTTTACCTCCAACTCCAAACAACAAATATTCGTAATTATATTTCCATATTGCTATAATAAATCTCCAAAAGTTTGACAACTCATTTCTACACCCCCAAAAACCTACTCAAAAAAATCATAACATATATTTCATACCTCTAAATCATTAAAACAAAAGATACCTTATATAAGCATTTAAAATACTTATCCGTAGTTCCTCTAAAGCCTTTGTAGTAGTTAAAGTTAAACTTAAATTATCCTGTCTAAATAAACTTCCTCCTATTCCTCCACCAAACCCATAACCAACACCAGTTACATCGTTGTAGCTTAAATCTACACTAAAGAACGGTCTAACTACTCTAACAAATGAGTTATCATTTTCATATCCAAACAAAAATCCAACTCCTACCTGATTGTAAGACGAAGGTAAAACTTTTGGATTAGGAAACTTAGATATTCTTTCTATACTTCCTTTATATCCATCTTTCTCATTATAGTATCCATGAGATGTATAAATTCTAAAAGTGTAGCCTGGATAGCTAACCCTTAGTTTATAGTAAAGTTCTTCATAAACGTTAAACGAAGTTCCAATGCTTACTTTATCTGAGGATTAATACCAAATTCTACTCCAGAGTTTATCCTGTTAGTCATATATTTATATCAAGGTATTTTTTTATCAGGAGTACTAATAAATCTATTTTTGAATTCCTGTATTAT
>JBAMLJ010000020.1:0-1487 GCA_039793615.1 bacterium | reverse complement strand
CAGACTCAACCTTATTTTCAGGATGTTCCACCTAATCATCCATTCTTTAGACACATTCAGAAGCTTAAAGAGTTGGGAATTACGAAAGGATGTAATCCAGAGGGCACGATGTATTGTCCTAATTCATATGTGAAAAGAGATCAGATGGCGATCTTTTTAGGGAGAGCCTTTTTGGGCTTAAAAGAAGAGTTTAGGAATCCTGTCCAAGGCTTTTTATATGCTCAAGCTTACTCTACTGATGAAAAACTCTATCCTTTTTTAATAGAAATTGCAGATTTTTTGAATACTATTATGGAAGTGAAAGGTTATAGTTCCTATAAAATTACTACAGAATTGAAAAAACTTAATAGTAAAACCTCTCTTTTTAGTTCAAATGAGGCTAACCTTGCTCAATTTTTAAAAATAATAAAACCTTATTTATCAACGCAAATTAGTAAAATTAAAAGTGATTTAAAAAGTAAAACTCAGTTTGAAACAATTCAATGCTCTTATGGTGGAAGTTTAGATATTTCAGGTTTTCTTTCTGAATCAAACTTTGACCTTACAATTTATGCTAATAATTGTAGAGAATACGAAGACGTAGTAATGAATGGTAAAATAAGGCTTTATGGAAATGATACAGCTTTTACAGCAACTTTTGGCGAAGGAGAAACTCCTTTTACAATTAATTTTTATGAAGAAGACAATTATAAACAAGACATAAAAATTTTATTGACGATTGAATATCCATCAATACAATATGGAATAGATTTTCTTAACTTTTGGGCAATTGTTAATGGAAAGATCGAAAGTGAAGATACAGAAGGAGAGTATTACTTTGGTTCTTATAATAATTTTAGAATGAATATTTCTTATTATGTAGAAGGAACTAACAACAAATTCAAATTGTCAGGTAATTTTAATGGAAATATTTTTGAGAAAAATAATATAAATTTTAAAAGGTTGTTATTCACATTTAACCAAATCTTTAACAATTTTCAGTTCAATTTTAATTTTAATGATATTTATTCTGAATTTAATATAGATGGAATTTTAGAGATTACTGTTGATCCTAATATTTGTATGGGTGGAAAATTTTCTTATACTACAGAAATTCCTATAATTTTTAACTTTTATCTAAATAAATTTACTCAAGGAAAAATACGGATTAAAGATTTAAATACTAATAATGAAGGAATATTTATTTTTAATCCCGATGGGACATTAACAGTCAATGTGGGTGGAATAACTGAAATTTATCCTGATTTTGAAAGCGATTGGCCAGGTTTTTGCTTAATCTAATAATTAATATTTGGGGAGAGAGTCTTAGTCTCTCCCCCTTTTATTTCGTTTTTCTTTAATGGCGTTGTATGAAAAAATTTATTTTTATTTTTTTGATAACCTTTTTTCTTTTTAATGTATTTTCTTCCTTTTCTCAAGGGGCAGAAAATTATATAGAAGACGAGGTTTTGATTAAGTTTAAGGATTATGAGGAAAAAAGACTTAGT
>JBAMLJ010000019.1:0-1499 GCA_039793615.1 bacterium | reverse complement strand
AATTTAGGTTTATTTACATTTAATCCGTTAGATAAAATTAACGCAAAACTCTAGACTTTTTAACTATAATTTAGATTAAAATATTCAATATATAGATATAAGTGGGCTTGCCCGTTTTCGCTTATGTTTATAATCAAATACATTAAAATTGATTATGATTTTTAAAAATAAAAATTTTATTTGATTTTTTTAACAAATAAATATATATTTATTTAAAATTAATTTTTTACATAACGATACAAAAAAGTATCAATAAAATCATTATTTTTAATGATGGAATCAATTGACATAGAAGAATGCTTTAAAAAACCAATCTTCTTTGAATATACATCAATTTCAGTTGCTTCAGACAACATTTCTATGGGGTTTTTAAAATTTTTTTAATCTCTTTATTCATAAAATATTAAAATAAAATATGATATATAAATCTGACATTTGTCGGATTATTTCTCTGAAATATTTAAATATTGGAAACTCATAACAAATTTTAAGAGGGATCATGGATGGATCTATGAAGTATCAGGTCAATAGTTTTTACGATTTTGCTGTAAAAAGGAGAGGTGGTATGTGAATGATTTTGAAAGAAAAACTTGGAAAAACCTTATTAAAAATCAGTGATTATATATGGAATGCTTCATTTTCGCATAACATAAGCTATGAATTACAAAGAGAAGCACTAAGATCAACAGCAAACTTCGTAAATTCAAATTTAAAGGGAGTAGAATCAGTATCAAGGAGAGAGGAGATATATGATATTGCAATACAATCTGTAAAAAATCTAAAGGGTTTGATTCTTGAATTTGGAGTTTATAAGGGGGAATCAATTAATTACATTGCTTCTAAAATGCCGGAGGATATATGTTATGGTTTCGATTCTTTTGAAGGATTACCTGAGTTCTGGAGAGATGGTTTTCCCGAAAAAACCTTTAAAGTTCAAGATCCAAGCAAATTAAAGTTCAGAAATAACGTAGTTATCATTAAAGGTTACTTTGAAAACACATTACCAGAATTTCTTAGAGAACATGATTCTAAGATCAAATTGATGCACATTGATAGTGACTTATATTCCGCTGCTAAAACTATTTTAAATTACGTAAAAGGACGCCTTCAGGAAGGGACAATTATTATTTTTGATGAATTTTTTAATTATCCTGGGTGGGAAAACGGAGAATTTTTGGCCTTTAAGGAATTCATCTATGAAACCAAAATTGGATTCAAATACCTTACTTATAATCGAAATGGAGAGCAATTAGCTGTAATTATTACGTCAAAGAAATAAAAGAGAAGAAAGTCATTTTGCAGGGAACAAAAACAACCTTGACCAATCTATGGTAATGGGTATAGATGAGGATTCATACCTTGAGTATGAGAACCTTAACGATTTTTATAATTAGATACTATCCCAAGCCTAAGGATGATAAGGTTAATGGAATATCTGAAAGAGAATTATAGTTTAACGCAAAACTTTTTATACTTTAATTGAATATATTTTATTATGG
>JBAMLJ010000018.1:0-12092 GCA_039793615.1 bacterium | reverse complement strand
TGGAGGTTTTAGGAATGGAGATAATACAAGTTATAGATAAATATGGAGTATCATTGTTTTGGGGGTTAATGATATATTTTTTATTAAAAGAGATGCTAAGTAAATTATTTAATGGATATACTTCAAAGTTAGAGTTAGTTATAGAAGAATTAAAAGAAATAAAGAAAGAATTAAATGAAATAAAAGAAGAATTAAGAGATTTAGAATTTACTAAGGAGGGTGTTAAAAGATAGATGGGAAAATATTTGGCTATAGATTATAATTTATCTTGTAGTGGGTATATTCATAATTTTTTAGGAGCTGATGTTTGGTCTAAAAAAATAAAGAATAAAAATATGGAAACTTTTAATGGTTATCAGGTATATTGGTTTTGTGATAATTTACCAGAAGATATTTATTATATTTTTTATCATTATTTAAAAAATAAAAATAAAATAATTATAAATTCTCCAATGTTAAGAACTTGGGAGTTAAAGAGGAATATAGGTATAAATAAATTTAAAGAAATTTTTAATGATCTTTTTTATATTCCTAAATATCTTTATTTTAAAGATTTAAATAATATAGAAGAAGTAATAAAAGAAATAAAAGATTTAGAGGAGGGAGTAATTAAGAGTAATACTTCTTTAATAAAGAATACTACTTATCATTATAAAAATTTAGAAGAATTAAAAAATATTTTAGAAATGTATAAAGGTGAATATCAAGAAGGTTTTTTAATACAGGAGTATATTAAAGGTAAAGAAGTTGCTATAAGTGGTTTCTTTTTAGAAAGTCAGTTAATATTACCTGTGTATGTTAATTATGAATTTAAAAGAACGATAAATAAGAATCTTGGTAATAATACAGGACAAAGTGCAGAGTTTGGATATTTTACTTATGCTGAAGAACCTGTAAAGATAATGAAAAGATTAGAAAAGTATTTTTTAGATAATGGTATAAAATATACTGGTTATGTAGATATTAATGGTATATTATCAGAAAAAGGTTATTCGCCGTTAGAATGGACTATAAGTAGAGATGGTCATCCAACAGTATTAAATATGTTTATTGAAACTGATATAACTATATTTTTAAGAGAAAAAGATTTTAAAATTGAAAATCCTTTTAGATATAATCTTGTTTTAAGAGCAGATGATACAGAAATACCTAAAAAACAAAAAATTAAATTTATGTTAGAAAAAGGGAAATTTAAAGGGAATGAATATTTTATACCTGAAGAAGATACCAGGAAGATAGATGAAGATGATAAATATGTTTATTTTGAAAATAATGATAGTGATTTATTAGGGTATTATATAGAGACCTCAAAAGAATTTAAAGAAATAGATATAAATTTTAATTTTGGAGTTAATTTAATTTATTATGAAAACTTTAATAAAGAGGTAAAAGAGAGGTATATCAAGGAGTGGTTTAAATGGAAGAAATAATAGAAAAATTATTTAATGAAGCTTTAAAAATAGAAAATAATAAAATAATCACTGATAGAGATAAGGCTTTTGAATATTTAATAGAGATAACTAAAAATACTACAATAGCAAGTATAAATTGTAGAGCTTTAATAAGTGAATTAAGAACTTTTGGGGATGATCCAGAGAAGGTTAAAATTATTTTAGAATTATTAAAAGAGAATTTAAAGAAAGTTAAAAATCAACAAGAAGTAAGGAGTATAATATCAAGGTTAATGAGGGTTTTCTTTAGGATAAAGAAGATTAAGTTAAATAAGGAAAGTTTTGAATTAGATATTTTAGATGAGGAGGAAAATAATGATTAAAAAGCTTATAGAATTAATAAAAAAGAAATTATTTCCTAAGATAAAGGATTTTCCACAAGTTAGAAAAAGTAATAATTTCTTTTTAGATAACTTATTAATTGAAACAGAATATAAAGCTTTAATGTCAAGTTATTTTAAAACTAATCAGGATATAGCAGAAGAGAATTATATTATGTTTTATGTCTATGATGTTTTTGTAAAAGCTGCTATAAATATTTTAATTGGTTATCTTTTGAGTTATGAATTTGAATATAATAATTCTAAAACAGAAATTAAAAAAGAAATAGATGAATTATTAAAGAAAATAAAAATAAAGAAGTTATTAGAAGATATGTTATTAAGATTAAGTTTGTTTGGATATTTTTGTTATTATATTGATATTTTAAATAGAGATATAAATAAATTGATACCTTTAAATGCTAAGATTTTAAGAAAGATTTCTGATGATTATATAGAATTTAGAGATGGTAAAAAATATAGAAAAGATAATTTTCTTGTATATAAGAATAATGATATAACAGATTTAGGGGTTTCTCCGTTGTTATCTTTGATACCATATATTAATAATAATTTAATTTTATTAGATGCTATGAAATTTACTACAGCAAGATTTTTATCACCAGCTATATTAGTGGGGTATAAAAATAATGTTTCCCAGATAATAAGGGATGATTGGGAACAACAGTTTAAGAATTTAGCATCTGTAGGTAAGATACCGTTAATTTTTTATAATCAAGAAGAATTAAGTTTAGATTTTTTTAAACCAACAAATATTTATGGTGAATATGTAAAGTTAATAGAAAATTATATATCAATAATATTTATGGCTTTTGGAATACAGGCAGGATTAACAACTTCAAGTTCTGGTAGTTATGCTAAAGCCAAAATCCAAGAAAATATGATAGAATTTTATACATTAAAATTATTAAAGATATTTTTAGAGGAGATTAAAAATAAGGTTATTGATACATATATTGCTTTTAATTTTGAAGAAGATTTTGTAAATAATAATACAGGGGAGTTTAGGATAATAAATGAGCCAAGTGAAGAGTAATATAAAATTTATAGATAGTTTTATAAATTTTGTAAATAAATTAACGTTTGAAAATTTTAGAAAAAATTATTTAAATATAACAAGAAAACTTGGTAGTGAATTTTTACCTGAAGAAGCTATATTAAAAGAGTATTTTGATTTTATAAAAAGTTTAAAAAAGAATTTTGGAGAAGGAGATATAGTATCAATGTTAGTAGCACCAAGAGAATGTTATAAATCTACTACTTTTTCTATAGTTTTTCCTACTATGGTTATATTATGGAGTTTTAAAGTTGATGATGATTTAAGTTTAGTAATTTTAGGTGGTAATAATGAAGAGAAGGTTAAGAGGAGTGTGTTTTATAGATTAAAAACAGCTTTATTATCTTTTGATTTTGAAGTTATAAAAAATGATAGTTTAGAATTACATATAAAGAAGAATAATAAAGAATTAAGGGTAGCTGTTTTTCATAGTAAAAGTGATTTAAGAAGTTATAGTTTTTATCATTATAGACCACAGTATATAATACTTGATGATATAGATTTACCAGTATCAAATACTTCAAATTTAGAAAGGTTAAGATTATTAGAAAAGTTTAAGGCTGAATGGATACCAGCAAGAATGAGTGGAAATAGTTTAATACAAGTTATAGGTAATTTTGAGAGTCAAATAAGTATTTTAAAACATTTAAATGATTTAGATTTTATTATTAAAAAGATAGTTCCTTATAAAATAGATGGTAAATATATAAAGAAGAATTGGGATGAAGAATGGGAAAAACAACAGATAGAGATAATGGGGATAGAACAATTTTTAAGACAATATAAACACGAATTACCTTCGGATAAGTATAAATTAGTTTTTAATAAAGATGTTTCTGGAGAAGTTTATGCTTTAATAGATATAGGAGAAAATGAAGGTAATCTTGTGGGTGTAGTAATGGTAGGTAATACGATAATAGATATTATTTACGCTGGATATCAAACTTATAGTTATCTAATACAAAGATTAAGAGAATATGATATAGAGAAAATATATTTTGATGCTAATAATAATCAAATATATTTAAAAGAGATTTTTAAGATGTATTTTCCTACAACTAAAATAATACCAATGAAAACAGAGGGTTTAAAATATACTAAAACAGATAAAATGTTATATGCTTTATTAAATATAGAAAATGGTAATATTAAAGTTCATCCTGATATAGAGAGGTATTTAAGAGAAGAAATAGAAAAAATAAAAAGTAATTCTCATGTGTTAGATATTTTAGGGACTTTTTTAATATTATTTTTTAAGGAAAGTAAGGATATAAATATAAAAGTAAAATTAATTTAAAGGGGGTGTAAGTAATATGATGGAAGATAAAGTAAAAGAAAAGATATTAGAAAACTTAAATTACTGGAAAGATGGTAATCTAACAACGGAGGATTTATTAAAAGAAATATTAGATTTAATAGATTTAGAAGGAAAAGAAGAAGATAAAGATGAAGAAATGGCAATGGCAGGTAAAGGAGGAAAATATAAAAGAAAATTTTCTAAATCTAAAGTAGATGAAGACCAGGAAGAAGAAGATAATCAAGATGATACAGAAGAACAAGAAGAAGAAATGTCTAAATATATAGAAAAAGAGTTTTTCTTGTTTGGAGATAAAATACTAAATTCTGAAAAATTTAATAATTTAAATACTAATGTTTTAGTAGAAGATATTAAAAAGTTTAAACCAGATATATATATAGATCATCAAGAAAATATAAGTGATAAAGTCTTTATAAAAGAAATATATAATAAAAATGATAATTGGTATTTAAAATTAATAGGAGATAAAGATATTTTAGAAAAATTTAATCATTTATCTCCAAGTATAGTAAAATCTGGGGATGTAATTACTGTAAATGAAATTAGTTTAACTAATAATCCTAAGTTACCACAAACTGATTTAGTAGATGTTAGTAAATTTTCTTTTGAATGGAGTTTATTACCTTCTAATCTGCAAAAGTATATTTTAAGGTTTAATGATTTTACAACTTTAAAAGTTTTAAATAAAAGAGCTAAAGATAAAATAATGTTTGATGAAACTATAGAAATAAAAGATATTAAAGAAAGATTAATTAATTCTATAGTAAGTGAATATAAAAAGGATTAAAGGGGGTGTAAAATATGGAAAGAGATAATATAGTGATAAGTTATTCTAATATAAGGAAAGACTTCTTTGGAACAGCTATAGTAGTATTAAATACAGGAAGTTATCAAAGTATTCCAAGAGATACTATTTTAGTATGGGATGATACTAATAATGCATATAAAGTTGCTACTTCAAATACTAACCCAGCAGTGATTTCTCCATCTACAAGACATGTAAGATTACTACAAAATTTAACTAATTTAACACCTAATTCTAATATAAATGTTCTTGTTGCTACTTTATTTGTAGCTTTAAGTTCTGAATTAAAATTTTATAATACTACTACTTCTTCTTTTGAAAATGGAGTAATTATTGATAGACCTGCTGGTGGTTTTACAATTAATAGTTAATTATAAAGGAAGGTGGTGAAGGTATGATAACTCCAAGAGATTTAGTTGCTTTGAGTATAGAAACCTTAAGATTAGCAGCTCCTTATGCTTTTAATTATAATGCTTATATGGATGCTTTACAATTATTTAGTCCTATGATAGAATATATAGAAGGTGAAGAATATATAATCCCTATAGATTTTGATTTAGTAAAAGATAGATATACTTTAAAACAATTTAAAGATTATAATCTACTACAAACTGTTGAAAATGATAATTCTATTCACGAAAGATTTTATGTTAAAGGAAGATTATATTCTATTATAGATGAGTTTCAATTAGATTTAAGTAATTATGTAAAATTTGTAGGAAAACCTATAAGTGAGTATATGTATAAAGATTTAGAAAGTGAAATAAAGAATATGATTAAAAGAAAAATAAATTTACTTGTAGATAAGTTTTACAATACATTATTATATATTTTTAAACAGATTTTAGAAAATAATACGGTAGTAATAGATGGTAATGTTTTAAATATTCCTTTTATAGATTCTTCAGGAAATGTAAGACCAAGAATAGATTTATCTACTTTAATTAATCCTAACTTTTCTTCTACATCTGTTAATCCTGAAGATGAATTATTAAAAGCAAGAGATATTATTAAAACCCAACCATATATATTAGAAATTAAACCAGAAAGATATATAGTATTAATGGGTAGAAATGCTTGGTTTAAATTCAAGAATAATCCTAATATAGTAAATAAAATGACTTATTGGGCTTTACATATAGAACAAGATTTAAGAAGAATTAAAGTAGAAAAATATAAAAATAATCTATTAGAAAAAGTTCTAAGTATTGAAGATATTGATATTTATGTTCAAGATGAAGGATTCAAATTAAAAGTAAATGGTAATAATATGCCTTTTATTAATCCTGATTCTTTATATGTAATAGCTGTTATACCTAATAATTTTGTTATACCTTATAATACTGGTAATTACTTTATAAATGAAACTCCAGTTATTTTTAAAGAAAATAGAAAGTTTATAGAAATAGTAGATATCACACCACAAACTGCTGATAATATTGTAAGTCTAAGAACTTATAAAGTTTTAGGTAATATAAGTATGAATTGTTTATTTACTCATAGTGTAGGTTATGTAAATACTATAAGTTAATAGGTGATATTATGGATTTTCCAGTAATAGATTTAAATGCTTTATTTAATGAAATAATAAATGATCCTATAACCAGAGAATTAACTGAAAGTGTATATTCTAAATATTATACTAATCCTTTATCTGAACCAACAGTTATTTTAAATTTAATGAATTATTTATCACAGGCTTATCAATTTATAAGGTTTAGATTAAGGAAATATATACCCGATAATATAACTGATCCAGGATTAATAGAAACTTTAGAATATTTAGTAAAATGTAAATTTTTTTCAACATTAAGTTTAATGGCGGGGAATAAAAGTAAAAAAGAATTTTTTGATGAGGAATTCTGGAATACTTTAAAAAACCTTGAAAAGAATTATAATATTAAATTTATTGATATAAGGAAAATATAATTAAGGAGGTGTAGTGTATGGCTAATAATATTAATACTGGTATATATAGGTCTAATGATATATACTTTGGTAATTATGAGGTTAATTATAAATTCTATGATTTACAAAATAAAAAATGGAGTATATGGTATAGTATAGGATATACTGATGCTGAAGTAAGTTTAACCCCAACTGTAGATTATGCAGAATTCAAAGCTTTAGTTCCACAAATAACAATTGCTAATAATATTTCTGGATATTTACAAGAACTAAGATTTACAGTAGCTGAAATAATGTTAAATAAGATGGCTAAACTATTAGGAGGACAAAGTATAGTTAATGAAAATGGAGGGCAAGAAGTTTTTGACCATACCTGGAATGAAAGTTCTACTTCTGCAAATGATGCTAATATTGTAATGAAAAATGATTTTAAACAAGTTTTAGGAGCACCAGATAATACTTCTACTGGACCTTTAAGATATAAATTATTAGGACAACCTATAGATAGTAGTTTAGCTATAACTTCTAATTCAAATGGGACTCCTTCTAATATTACTTCTATGTTTAGAATTGATCATATCAATGGAGAATATTATTTAACTTTAGTAGATGAAGCAAGTTTTAATGCTTTAACACCTGATAGTATAAATTTGACTTATAACTATGTTTTACCACCTATTCAAAGAATAGGTTTAATTGATGATCCTTCTATATTATTAAGATATTTTGCTTTTGCTGTTATAGGTAAAAATAGTAATGCTGGAGATGGAAGATGGGTAGTATGGTTTGTTCCAAGAGCACAAATGAATGGTATGCCAACTTTAAGATTTGCTCCTAATGATTATCCTAAATATGAGATGAGTTTTAAAGCTTTAGCAAATATCCAAGATGGTGTTTCTCCATTTGATACTCAAGCTTCTTTGAATTTAGTCCAAATCTTTGAAATTCCTGCTACTCAAGTAATTTCTGGTAGTTCTCAACCTATAACCAGAAGTATGATACTTAATACTTTAGCTTCTAAATTACCTATTATATAATAATAATTTTTATACCATATAGGAGGAGGGTTTCCTCCTCCTTATATGGTAATATATATATGGAGGTGAAGAAAAATGGAACAAAATTTAAATAATACCCCAGAAAATCAAAATCCAAAAGATGATTACATAAGTAAGATAGGAGAGTTATTTAATAAGTTATATAAATATAAACCTTCAAAAGAAGTCTTATTAGATATAAGTAAAAAATTTCCTAAGAGTAGTTTAAGAGAATTACCTGATGTAATAGATTTCTTGGATTATTTAAGTAAGGTTATATTTATAGATGGTAAAGCTTTAGAAGAATATGATGAATGGGAAATAGGTTTATTATTTTTTATTTATTTTATAGTTCCACGAAGTATGTTTTTAACTCTTGCTATTACCAATGAAAATCTTCAAACAGTTCTTAAAATAATGGAAGATAGAATAGAATTCTTAAAGAAATTAACTGAAAATCCAGTAATTAAACAAGAATTAGATAAAGCAGAACAAGAAATTCAAAAGGAAGTTCAGGAAAAAAAAGAATAGATCTACCCATTGGAATAATATATAATTTTTTTAAACTATTAGTTTTACTACAACGAAACCCAGAAATAAATTTAAAAATTTTTATTTCTTTTTTAGAGAATTTAATTAAGGAATATAATTTAGTATGGGATGAAATAGAATTGTTTGAAATTTTATTTTATAAATATCTTTATGTTGAAGAAGAAAAGAGTAGTGATAAAATAAAGTATGAATATTATTTACAGAAGTATAGTAAATATAGTGATGAAGAATTATTAGAGATAAGATATAGTTTAATTGCAGAGAATATAGAAGAAGTTGAAGAAATATTATTACAACAAAAAGTTATTGACGATATAATAAATTCAAGAAAAAAGAAAGATAGTGAAAAAACAACAATAAAAGAAGTTTTTGATAAATATTTTTATAATATTACCACCTTATTACGTTTATTTAATCTTCAAAAAGTTAATATTAGTTTTCAGGAAATATTAAAATTAACTGAAAAAGAAATAGAGATTATTTTATTAAATATTAATCAAAATCCATATAAGGGGTTATTATGATAGTAATTGAAGAATTAAATAATTTTATACAGAGTAATATTAATACTTTATTGGGAGTTAATTTTAAATCTACTTTTTATCCGGAAGATTTTATTAATAGAGATTTTGTAGGTTTTTGGAATATACAGGGTTTAGAAGTTAATAATAAAGTAGCTTCTTTAAAAATAGAATATATTGTAAAGTTATCTGGAAGAATTAATTTAAATCCTTTAAGAATATATCATTGGTTAAGAATATTTACAATACTTTTGAATAATTATGGAGTTAGAAATTTAACGAGTCATATAGTTTATGAGGGAGAAGAGGAAGTAAGTTTTTATTATTTACATTTTATTTTTATTTTAGATGTTTCAAAAGAATTTGTTATTAATTCTGATTTCTTTAATGATAATAATTTAATAAAAGATATCTTTTTAAATGATTTAGGAGGCAAGATATAGTGTCTAATATTTTAAATTTTTTATATACAGAAAATAATAAAGAAGTTAGAAATATAAGAAATGCTTATAATATTTCTTATCCTAAAGCAAATAAAGGTTATGTATGGACTTTAACAGAGAATGAGGGTAAAAAAATAATAACTAATGTTCCAGGTAAATTATATTGGGGACATCCTTTAACAAGAGCTTTTAATAGAGCTTTTAAAGGATTATATAAAAAATCTCAATTAAAACAAGTTTTTTTTCAAAGTAATGATAATAAAGAAGTTTTATATAGTCAATTATATAATTTAGATAGAATAATAGGGAAACCTTTTCTTGATTATAGTTATTTAAATAATTTAACTTTAAAAAATTTTATTTTTATAACTCAAATTAATCCTAAAGAAAAGAAACATACAAGAATAATAAATATTATTAATTTAGGTTCAATGTTATATAGACCTCATTTAGGAGGTTTTGGTCTTTATGTAATTTTTGATAAAGAACATCAAAAACTTCCTTTAAGAGATAATTCTTCTATAAGGTTTGAAAGCTTAATAAAAGAATCAGGAAAATTAAATTTTAAAGTTTCTGGTTATTCTGGAATATCTTGGGATATAGTTGATAATTATTTTTTAGGAAATTTAAATTTAAGATCTAAACCTAAAACCTTTGGAGATTTAGAAATAGTAGAAAAAAATATAGTTAAAGGAGAACATAGATTAACTGGAAAAGGAATAGAAATAAGTGAATTTGAAAATTTCTGGCAAACATTTACAATTATATTTCCTAAACTTAAAAACCTGGAATATAAAACAGGTAATGCGGATTTAATTTTTAGAGTTCCTGGAGAAAAACAAATAACATTAAATAATATTCCTTATATTTCTTTAATTATAAATAATATAGTTTTCCCTCTTTATATTCCAAGTTTTGGTTTTTTAACTTTTAAACCTCCATTATCTTCAACAAATGTATATAATAAATTTAATCTATCTGGAAGGTTTATAGCTAATAGAACATATAATAGAGCAGTAAAATATAAAAATAGTTTTTATCAAGAAGAAATAAACAAGATTAAAGGTATATATGCTGAAGCTTATAGAAATTTAAAAAATAAAATTTTACAACCTGGTTTATTTAAGAGTTTAAATGAAAAACTTAAAAAAAGTTTAATATCTGGAATTTCAAAATTAAATACTAATATTAAAGTTAATCCTAAAGAAATAGAAAATTTTGTAAATAAATTAATAGAAGATATAAGAAATCTAAGATATGAACCTACAAAGGTTTTATCAGAACAAAAACTTTTTGAATTTAAAGATATAGAAAAAAAAGATGTAGTCATTGAAGATATAATTGAAGTCAAAGAAATAATGAAGAAAATAGAATGTATCACAAAAGAAGAAGTTATGGAATTTAATATTATAGAAGATAAAGAAATATTAAAAAGAATAAAAGAAATCAATATTTTAAATGAGAATTTTTGGGATTATATTACTGATGATGTAAGAAATCAAGAACTATATGAAGAATTAAATAGAATAGCTAAAAAATATTTAGGGAAAACAATAGAAGATGATCCAGAATGGCAATATTTATCTGAAGAATTAACAGATAAATTAAGAGAAGTTTTACAAGAAATAGAAAAATTTCTTAATATAAAAGTCCAAAACCCTAATATAATTTCTACTTTTAAAGGTTTTAAAGATACAGAAACTATAATAAAATTTATTTCTGGAAATATAGCTAAAAATTTAGGTAGGAAACAAGGATTATTTATTAAAAGAGAAAAGATTAAGAATTTTCTTTTAGGATATACTTCGGGGTATATATTACATTTATTAAGGTTTAAACTTGCTAATGCTTTAAAGAAAGCTATAGATAAAGAAACTATAGATTATCAAAATTTATATAGTTTAATTATAAAAAGAATATATGTAGATGTTAATAAACAAATATATGGGCATATGTTAAATATAATTAATCTTGCTTTACAAAATGCTTTATTAGAAGTTAGTGGTAGATATATACAAAAACTTGGTTATTTATATATAACAACTCAAAATAAATTAAGAAATAAAGATTTAATAAAAACAGCTTCTCCTATATTTAAAGCTCAAGTTAAAAAAGGTAAAGATGGTTATTATGTAGATAGTAGGATAATGGTTCCAGAAGTAATAAGAGTAAATTTAATTAATGTTATTTAAAGGGTGATAAGGTATGACAAATTTTAGTAATAATTTTGAAGTTAGATTAAAATTTGCTTTAGAGGATTTTACAAAAAGGATATCTTCTGGAGGAGGACAAGAGGTATTAAATCAAATAAGACCTGTTATTCAAGAATTAAAAACTCTTCAATTATCATCTTCTAAAACTCAAGAATTACAAGATTTCTTTAATATAGGAGGAAAAATAAAAATAGATTTAGAAGCTCCTAAAACAACTGAAGGAGAACAACTTTTAAAAGTTTTAAAAGAATTACAAGAATTAAATAATACTTTTAAATTAGATAATATAATTTCAAGTTTTAAAAATTTAGTATCCAATTTAGAAAATACAGATAAAGCTTTTAAAAATACAATATCTATTTTAGAAGGGTTTGAAAGACAAAATACACAAACTTTTGATGTCTTAGAACAATCTTTAATGAGAATTTTTGAAAGATTACAGGAAA
>JBAMLJ010000017.1:0-1522 GCA_039793615.1 bacterium | reverse complement strand
TCTGAAAATGATGTATGATAGCAAATTATCAAAGAAATATTCTGTAGAGAAGCTCCTGCTTGAATTGAGCAAGATAAGGAAAATAGTATTGGCAAACGGGAAAGAAGTAACTTCAGAAATAACGAAAAAGCAGAGGGAGATCATGGAATCTTTAAACATTTCAGCTGATTATGTGCCTAAAAATCCGAGAGTTTAGGAGAGATTCTCATAGCACCACATTCGCAATTTGAAGAGAAACCTGTTGAATAAAGATTTTTATATCATTTTAAAAACTAAATAGTGTAACCTGACGATACTTGGTGAATTATTACTTTATTTCATAAAATTTTTGAATTGCATCATTTATCATATTGAACTGATTTTCAGATGAAAAATCCTTAGAGCGTTTAATACTTTTATTTTTAAATAATTCATACATATCATTGTTTTTTGTTAGTTTTATTATTGTATCTTTCATACCATTAATATCGAAGGGATTAAAAATAAGGCTCGCTTGACCTGCTACTTCAGGCAAGGAGGCTCTATTGGATATTATCACCGGTAATCCAGATCCCATAGCCTCGAGAACCGGTAATCCAAAGCCTTCATAAATTGAAGGATATATAAAAATGTCAGAATTTCTATATACTTCTGCTAATTCTTTTTCCTTCAAGTTTTCGTATAATAAAATCCTTTTTTCTAATCCTAATTCTTTAATTAATTTTAGAGTAGAAGTATTTTTACCCACACGAATCAGTTTATAATTTTCTGGTAATTTTTTTAATAATTTTATCACAGTTTCCACATTTTTGTTCGGGGAGGTATCTGAAGCAACATTTAATAAAACAATGTCATCATCATTCAGGCCATAATTAGTTTTTATTTTATTTTCAGTAGGATAAAAAATTTCTTCTTTTAAAAGAGGGTAAACAGTATATAATTTATTCTCCTCTATATTTAAATTTTTTACAAATTCATTTTTAGTATAATCTGAATTTACTATTATAAATTTCGCAAAATTAAACAATTTATACTGCATTTTCATATACCACTTTAAAATTGAAAATTTACTTCCATTAAATAAAAAATAAAGATCATGACCAATAGAAATAGTATTATCAAAATATTTTCCAAGATTGTTTAAAGTGGGATTTGACAGTATTATTAAATCATAGTAGTCATCTAAATGTTTAAAAACTTTCCAATTTAAACCTAATAAAGTATTCAGTTCCGTATTTTTCTTTATTTTGAAGTTTATTCCTCTCCTTAAAATGAAATTTTCATCATATGAATATGAATAGTCCGCAACAAACTGATAAAAATCCACGTAAACATCATGCTTTTTCAAATTTAAATAAATATTGTAAATATATGTAAAAATTCCTCTATTAGGTCGCATATCGTTCAATATTGCAATTTTTAAATTTTTAATATTTGCCATATTATCACTTAACATTTTCAAATATTTCTTTTATGTATACTTTACTTTCATTAATCTTTTCTTTCACATTTATAGTTTTTGATTGAACTGGTTTAAACTTAA
>JBAMLJ010000016.1:0-1552 GCA_039793615.1 bacterium | reverse complement strand
AGAAAAATATTAGTCTAAATTCACCATATTCCAAAATAAGGTACATAAAGAAAAAAATTAAAAAGGAAAATTATATAAAGATTCATAAATCACGAAGGTGAGGATTTAATGAACTATATCAAAGAAAACACAAATGATTTAATCTCAATTTGCATTGTGACACAAAATAATTATAATTTTATGGAAAAATTATTGAACTCCATATTTACCTTATATCAGGATTCAAAAATAGAAATTGTTATAGTGGATAATAATAGCAAAGATAATACATCTCAATTAATAGAAGATTTTAAAAACAAAGGTCGTATTCCTATAATATACATTAAAAGAAAAAGGGAGTTTTCGTTACCTGAAAATAGAAATCTCGCTATAAAAAATTCAAATGGAGATATTATAGTGATGATTGATTCAGATATAGAATTCGTAGATAAAAAATTTTTTAATACCATAAGAAAAATATTTCAAAACAATGACGTAAGTATGCTTGCACCACTAATAATATTTTCAAAAACTGGATTAACCCAAAGTCTAGGATTAGAAAATATTTTCAAAATTCCTTATTTATTTAAATTTAAATTCCCCAATATGAACCCTAAAAGGGTAGAAGAGTTAACCAATGATCGGCTAATTGAAGTACAAATGATACATGGAGCATGTTTTATATTCCGTAAATCTTTATGTGAGCAAATTGGATGTTTTGATGAATTTATGGAACCATATAATTTTGATGAAATGGACTTTACCATAAGAGCATATATGCATGGATTTAAAATATTTGCAACATCAAAAATATACATAATGCACTATGGAGGTGGAACAACAAATAAATTTAACATAATTCAAAGAGCAGAACTTTTTATAAGTCACGGTTTTAGATCACTTATGAGAAATTATAAATCAAAAATATTTTCTTTAACTCTCTTGAGCTTTATTTTCTTTTTTGCTGCTACATATGAACTTTTAATAGAGTCTAAAAAACCTTTAATTTCTATTCAAACGACAATTAAAAGTTTTATATGGGCAATAAATAATAAAGAAAAACCATTAATAAAATTAGCTAATGAATCATAAAAGTATTTTATACATTCTAAAATAATAAGATCCATAATCTTTCTTTCTGATTCATTAAGTATTTATTTCATTAGATTTAAAAAGTTATATTCAAAAATCTTCAATATTATTAAACATAGCATAATTATTATTTATAGCGTTTATAAGTATGTGTAAAGGTTAAGGATACTTCATATCAAAGGTCTTCATTATATCATCATTACATATATTGAATCCAAGGATTATTCTTTCAGTGAATTTATCATTCTTTTCTATGATTTTTACGTATATAATTTTTCTTGCTGATTCTTAATTTGTTAAGGAATCCATTATTTTTATTCTTCTCCTAATTTCTTTGACTTTTCGGATTGAATATCCTTTGCTACACCAGCTATTTTAAGCTTTGGGAATTGGAATATTCTTTCTTTGGCAATTTGCAAAGACATATCTGGAAATGCCATACCTCTGATTATTTCAATGACTGGTATTTCAAACACATGCC
>JBAMLJ010000015.1:0-1556 GCA_039793615.1 bacterium | reverse complement strand
AACCTGTTTGGAGAACGATTAGAAGAATTGAAGATAAAAAAGAGGATTTATTAAAATCACTAATACAACCTTGTTGGCCTTCTTTTGGAGCCCCAACTACATTTGCAATTAGAACAATGATTGCATTCACTACTTAAAGTGCCTGTTTCCTTGCTACAAGTATTTATCCCTTTGCCACCTACCTTTATACATCTTCCATCAGAAGAACATCCTAAATGAAAACAATCAGAATCTTGTGTGCATTGACAGGTAGTGCAATCATATTTTGCCGTCACGGCATCTGATTGATTTATTTGTTTGCACTCGTAATTATCGCAAATAGTAATACAGCACACCCCATCGGCCAATCAGCTTTTTGGTAAAATCCACATCTGGAAATATTTAAACTCTGGCAGAAATCATCAAGAATTAAAGCTTTAACAAAATTTGAAAAGAAAAAATTAGTTATTAGAATAGTAAAAAATATAATTAGAAAAAATTTTGAATAAGAATGTCGCATAAATTTAAATTATTTGTATATAATTTATTATATTAAAAATTAAAAAGCAAAAAATTTCATAAAAAAAGGGTAATTCTACCCCCCCATTAATACAAAAATTAATAAAAAACAATAATGTAACGCACTTCTAATGACGGATTTAAATAAGCATGAACCTTGTCTCCTTCCTTTAACTCTTCTATACTACCTTTTTGCACGGTGTATGTTTGCACTGTACCTGTAGAGCTCTTCATAAACCATTTTTCCACTTTAACATTATCAGCCAAATTCAAAGTAATAATAGCAGTAGGATCTGAAGAATCTTTAATAGTAATACTCTTGCTATCTTTACTTTGAATAATTCCAAAAGCAGAAATTTCTATTATTTTATTAGAAAGTACTTGTTTTACTGTATTATCGCCAGCGTTTCTCCAAATACAAAAAATACAAAAGATTACTGCAGAAATTGCTACTAAAACAATAACTACGCTAATAAACTTCTTCATTTCTTTCACCTCCTTTCGTTTTTGTATATTATTTTATAATATATTTTTCCTTGACATATTTTCAATGTACCAATATAGTTATACTATTTTAATCTTTATTTGTCAAGGGAAATAAGTGTTAGACGTATTTTTTTATTTTATTGTTAAAGTTGTGTTATAAATAGGAATTAAGCTATTAGGATTAGTTAATAGTAAAGAAGTACTTCTGATTTAAAGAAAGATTAGGTAAAGTACTAATAATATCAAGATCTTTTAATTGGCTTATATCAGGATAATCGGCACAAGCATTTATTTGGGTGTTATTTTTATTAGTAATATAAAAGTTATTGGGGAAAATGTAAAAATCAGTTAAAGATAGTGGGCCGTAATTAAGACAAACCTTTAAAGGAGAATTTAAAGATGGTAAATCTTTCTTTTTTAAGGAAGGAAGGTATTTGGAATTAAATACTTTAGTGGCATCTAAAATAGTAATAATAGTTTTATTGGATTTTAAACAAGAAGTTATTTCATTTGAAGAGATGAGTTGCACTTCGTTACTATTTATTTCACAAAAGATTTGAGGAGGAACAAAA
>JBAMLJ010000014.1:0-1563 GCA_039793615.1 bacterium | reverse complement strand
TCATGTTATATTTAATAAATACCCAGTTAATGCGGTAATGAAGGATGGAAGTACACTTGTTATTAAAAATCCATTACAATGCTGGTTAGCAAGTTATGGGGTAAAAGTAGAATATGATGAGGAAAATGATATCACAAGCTTTAAATTTAAAAATCGTTTTTTCAAGTTCACAGGTGCGGGAAAAAACGGAGATCTTGCAGACGTCTTTGGATATCAAGAATTTAAGCAATTAGATTTTAAAGATAGGATAGTATTGGATATTGGTGCAAGTATTGGAGACAGCGCTATATATTTTGCCACAATGGGTGCGCGGAAAGTTATTGCCATAGAGCCATTTCCTAAATCATTTTATAGCTTAGAGAAAAACATCTCTTTAAATGAATGCAGTGAAAAGATAGTATGTTTAAACGCTGCTCTAAGTAAAAAAAATGGTGAAATATTTTTAGATGAATCTGTGGAAAATAGTACCACATTAATGGCACAAGATTTAGGAATTGGAGTAAAAATAAAAACTATTACGTTACAATCATTGATTAAGGATTATGAACTAGCGGATGCTGTTCTAAAAATTGATTGCGAAGGATGTGAATATGAGATCTTTGAAAACTTAGATTATAAGAATTTGAAGGCGTTTGAAAGTATTTGGATTGAATACCATAAAGGATTGAAATTAACCAATCTTATTATTATCCCAAAACTTGAGAGAAGTGGTTTTTATATTAATATTATAAAGAAAGATCGAAAATCAGGATATATCATTGCGAATAGAGCTGATAAAAAAGTCCAATGATCTATTAAAATTGTTAGGTCTTTGAAAACGGAACTTGATACCCAGAGTTTAGCGTTAATTTAATTTTAATTACAAATAAAATTATTTTTTGATATGAAAAATTGGTTTAAAATCTTTTTCATAATTTTAATATTTTTTCATATATAATAAAATTAAGAACTTAAGAATGTTTTTAAAAATTAAATAAAAAAAATCTAATTTAATTTTCTCTCCCATTTATAGGAAAAGTAAACTGCACCAATTGTGTCTCTTATAGTCCTTTGTAAACCAGTACCTATACTCCCTCCTATATAAAAACCGATTTTATAATTTATCCAAGTAATTTTCCATTCAGATTTATGTATCCTTATTGCAAGATCCGATTCTTCATGACAATTAATGTATACTGGATCAAATACAAAACCCTCATGATCAAAAAATTCTTTTGTCATATTTGAGCTGAGTATCATAAAACTTATTGGATCTGTATATTTGAAAATTCTTTTATAAAAAAAGAAATTTATTATTCCTTTTCCTGAGATTATATAATTAACATTAAACTTATGCTTTATTTCAAAAGGTATTTTTTTATCAATTGGTAAAAATTTATTGATCAGATATCTTATCTTTCTGATCTTAGATATATAATTGGTAGCAGAATAATACCTTGCAGGTGGATAGGCATAACATATTCCTATTTTATTTTCATTTATATTTTTAAGCTGTTCTACTAAACTCGATATGTCATCTATCTTGTACATATCATCATTCGAAACAATGATCCATTTAGGGTT
>JBAMLJ010000013.1:0-1576 GCA_039793615.1 bacterium | reverse complement strand
CCAGTAAAAACAAATGAAGATGATAGTTTATTAGATGAAAATGATGAAAATTTGGATGATTTTGATTTAGATGATTTTGGAGACGAAGAAGAAAATTATTAATTATATGACAAGAGAAGATGCTTTAAAGATTTTATTAGAAAAAATTAAAACTCCTAATTTAATTAAACATTCTTTGGCTGTTGAGGCAGGAATGAGAGAGTTGGCTTTATATTTTAAAGAAGATGAAAAAAAATGGGGAATTGCTGGCTTATTACATGATATTGATTACGAAGAAACAAAAGATGACCCTTTAAAACATTCTTTAGTTGGAGCTGAATATTTGAAATCATTAGGTTTTGATGATGATATCGTTGAAGCAGTAAAAACTCATAATGATATTCATGGTTTAGTTCCCAATACTTTAATGGCAAAAAGTTTATATTGCACTGATCCTTTAACCGGTTTAATTGTGGCCACTGCTTTAGTTTTACCAACTAAAAAATTAAAAGATGTTACTACAGCTAATGTTTTGAATCGTTTTAAAGAAAGTGGTTTTGCTAAAGGAGCGAGAAGAGAAGTAATAAAACAAGCAGAAACACTTTTATCTTTGCCTTTAGAAAAATTTATTGATATTGTTTTAACTGGGATGAAAAAAATTGATCACGATTTAGGGCTTTAAAAGGTTGCTTTATTTTTTTAAAAATGATAATATTAAAAGTGCCTGGAAGGGCACTTTTATAAAAATTATGATGAAGTCATTTATTAAATATTTTAAGGAATCTTTGCAGGAATTAAAAAAAGTTAATTGGCCTAGTAAGGCAGAAACTATTAATCGCACGATTGGAGTTTTATTTTTAGCAACCATTATTGCTATCGTCTTTGTTTTTATTGATTATTTATTTATTCAACTTATACGTTTCATAATTAAGTAATATCTAGTATGCCCAAGCAACAAATTAATTTAGGTAGAAATTGGTATGTAATTCATACTTATTCTGGATACGAAGATGCTGTCATGAGAAATTTGAAACAGCGTATTGAGGCCTTAGGAATGCAGGATAAAATTTTTAATGTTTTAGTTCCCAAAGAAAAGAAAATTAAAATTAAAAACGGGAAAAGAGTAGTGGTTGAAGAAAAAATTTATCCTGGATATGTTTTTGTTGATATGATTGTTACTGATGATTCATGGTACGTAGTTCGTAATACTCCAATGGTAACTGGTTTTATAGGGGCGGGTACTACGCCGCGTCCAGTTCAAGACGAAGAAATTAAAGAAATTTTAAATAGAATTATTGCTCAAGAGCCTAAATATAAAGTTGATTTAAATGTAGGAGATTTAGTCAAAATCATCGACGGTCCATTTAAAAACAGCGAAGGAAAGGTTCAAGAGGTTGATCGAGAGAAAGGTCGAGTTAAAGTGATAGTTTCTTTATTTGGTCGTGATACCCCAATTGATTTAGATTTTTTACAAGTGAAAAAAGATTAACAATCGCTCGGAATATATTTTTTAACCCTTCGCTCATCCTTTTTTCTTTCGCTCAAAATATTCCGCCAAAGACAAACATCGTTCAGAGATATCTGCCTTTCGAAAACG
>JBAMLJ010000012.1:0-1584 GCA_039793615.1 bacterium | reverse complement strand
TTCGCATTTTAAAAGCTGGTTTTTCTCAACCTCGAAAGCTTTTAATAAGCAATCTTCAAAAAACTTTAAAAATAGAAAAAAACAAAATTATAGATGCTGTTTTAAAACTTAATATCCCTTTAAATAGCCGCTCTCAAAATCTATCTTTAAAAGATTGGCAAAATTTAACCAATCTTTTGTTAAGTTAATTATTTATTTGGATAAAATAAAGAAATATTATAAAATAGATTAAAGAAATATTATTATAAAATAGATTAAAGAAATTAAAGATATGTTTAAAAAACTATTAATTATTGGGTTTTTAATAATAATTTTCCCTTTTATAAGCTATGGTATTCAGTTAAGTGCCAATGATAATGTTACTTGTTTAATTAATAACGGAAAAATATATTGCGATGGGGCTTTATTAAAAGAATATCGTGATTTAAAAACTCAATTTAAAGATGTTCGAAATGCTCAATTAATTAGTGTTGGAGGCACAAGAATCTGTTATTCCGTTGATAATAATATTTATTGTTATGGTTCTAATGCTTCAAAAATTTACTTTCAACCAACTTCCATTATTGAAGCCAAAGGATTAAAACAAATAGTAAGTGGTAGTTCTCATACCTGTATTTTAGATTCTGATGAAAATAATGCTGTAAAATGTTGGGGATTAAATAATAGTGGCCAATTAGGTAATGGGACAACCACTAATAGCATTTCTCCAGTAATCCCTAATAATTTATATAACCCTAAAGAATGCGAAAGTGTTATTCAAATTAGTACCCACAGTAATCATACTTGCGCTATTATTTTAAAAAATACACCTTGTGCCCTTATTCCATATACCTATTTAAAATGCTGGGGGTCTAATAATTACGGCCAATTAGGTAATGGAAAAACAATAAATGATTATTCAGATCTTAATCCACCTTCTCCTTCAAACATTTTCGAGCGAATATTTAGAAAAATATTTCCTCATAAACAAAAACCTCCCCAAGAGAATCAACCAGTAATAGCAAATAATATTCTAAATTTAAACCAAGTAATTACTGGGTTAAATCATACTTGTTATCGTTATTGCATTTTAGAATATTGTTATGTGAAATGTTTTGGTCTTAATAAAAATGGACAATTAGGTAATGGTATTAACTTATTGGAAGCTCAACAATCTAAAAAAGTTCCTTTTAGCGTTAAACCAGTATTAGTTCAAAATTTAGAAACTAATGTTTCTTTTATTGCTAGTGGCGATAATCATAATTGTGCTATTGTTAATAATGGCGAAGTAAAATGTTGGGGGAATAATAATTACGGTCAATTAGGAGATGGTACCAGAATCGATAGTTCAATTCCAGTATTAGTAAAAGGCATTGATAATGCTGTTTCTTTATCATTGGGGGCTTATCATAGCTGCGCTTTACTTAAAACCGGAGAAATAAAATGTTGGGGTAATAATGTTAACGGTCAATTATTAAATGGCAATCATGAAAATCAATTATTACCTGTCACTATAAATTATCAAAACCAATAAAAATTATCTTGTTTAATTGCTTAAAATTGTATATAATAAAATAAATAATATATTATACTTAATAAAGTAAT
>JBAMLJ010000011.1:0-1597 GCA_039793615.1 bacterium | reverse complement strand
TATCTTAATGTTCTTTCAGATACAGATCCAGCTTCAATTATCACACTATCTATACCATCTTCGTTCCTAAGAAAATTAGACAATCCTCGTCTAGTATTAGAAAATTTCAATTTTTTCATCACTGTATTATTATCTTCAATAATTCCCAAGCAATATTTCTCATGTATATCCACACCTATCCGGGCTAATATTTTCATCCCCTAAGAAAATTGCATATTGAAATAGCCTTTGTCATATTTAAAGAAAAAGCATTTCAAACTATCTGAAAAACTTACAGAGAATTACCTAAAAATTAATGAATTAAGGTTTAAAGTTAATTATTGCTATTCAATTTTGTATCTATTATAAGGTGGGCCTAATTTATTCCTAATTCCATCTAAAATCCCAAATATATTGCTTCTTAAAATCATTATCATACCTTCCTTAATTTTTTTTACCTTAATCAATTTATAGTCCCAAATTAAAATTTGATTAATGAAATTTTTAAATTTTAATTTATGTTCAATCAAAAGTTTAAATATATTTCTTGTAAGGAGATAGACTCTCCACTCAGGTTCAAATCTAATTTCTTTTCCATCTTTATTTTTTATCTTTCTTCCTAATTCGTGATCTAATGATTTTTCAGTGGTCGTTAAAATTAGATATCCCTCATTCCTTACTAAAAAATCAAAATCAGAATCTATACAGTCAAGAAAAAACTCTTCTCTATATTTTATTCCACTTCTAAAAATTATTGAATTTACAATACTACCACTTATTATTGGATCTTTATCTGTATAAAAATATTTATTTTTATCCCTATTATTATTTATGTAGTTTAAGGATATAATCCCAATTTTTTTAGCATCAAACTTTATTTTATGAATAGTTTCATTAAAATTTAAAAATATTTCTCTAATATTTTTTAGAATAATAGAATCCTGATCAAGGGTCAAAATCCAATCCACTTTATCTTTTAATTTCTCTACCCCAATATTCAACGCTTTCCCAATACCATAATTGTTATCATTTTCAATAATTTCAATGTTTTTATAGCCGACTAAAATTTCCTTTATTTTGTCAATATTTTTTGAATTATTGTCAACAATAATAATATTATCAATTTGATTTGCTATTGAATCAATAACCTTTTTTAATCTATTTATTTCAGGATTATATGTAACAATTACTGCGCCTACCTTCAAATCGCTCATTTAAGCACCTCAGAACTCATTTTAATTTCTTCTTTTACGTTAATGGGCTTATTATTTAATAATTTTACTGCTTTTTCATTGTTCAGTGATGAATCCCTTGGCCTCTTGGCCTTCCAATTCATATATTCCATTCTTGTTTCCTTAATAAGATTCATATCGAAACGGAAGACTTTAGCTACCATTTTACCAAACTCAAGCCTACTTACCTTATCCAGTGATGAAAAATGTATTATCCCTGATATCTCTCTTTCATATATCTCTTTAATAGCTTTTGCAAGAACTGTGTTCAGAGTTGGCGAATAATACTGATCGCTCACCAAGTAAATTTCCTTATTTTCCTTTAAGTTATTATATACCCATAAAAAGAAGTTTGTTTTTCCAGTTGCCATATTTATTCCGAATAT
>JBAMLJ010000010.1:0-1609 GCA_039793615.1 bacterium | reverse complement strand
ACGCCCGCCTACGTGGATCTCTGTCAGTAGGATAAAATCCTCTATATTTTTTAAATACTTCTAAAACGAGGTTGACTTTTTCATTCCCAAATTCTTTTTTTTCTTTTTCTTTTTTTATTTCTTTTTCTTTAATTTTTAATTTATGATTTATTATTTCTAATTTATGATTTATAGTCCCTATCGATAGGGTATCGATAGGGGTATCGATACCCCTATCTAAAATATTGTTATAATAATCTAAAACCTCTTTAGGTAATTCACTAAACAATCTTTCTTTAGCTTGTTCATTTTTTTCACCTTTATATTGTTCATATTTATAAGCATTTAATAAAATAACGTGATTTTTAAAAAAAAGGATTTTTTTATCATTATTAAACTTTGATAAAATAGAAATAACTTTTTTAATTTCAATCCCAGTATCAGCCGATATTCGCTGTGGTGTGATTTGATAAATATGGATTATATTAACACTCTCATTAGTGAGTAAATAAATAAAAATTAATTTTTCCTCCGTTGAAAGGGAAGAAAAATATTCATCTGTCCATATTTTTGTTTGAAGAATTCTGGTTTTCATATTCTACATTCTGTATTGAATTTTTAACTTGCTGAATTAATTTTTCATATGCTTTAATAAGTTGCTTTGCTTGTTCTTCAGTAATTTCATTTAATCTATATTTATTATAGAGGGTTTTATATGCGTAAGATGCGTCTGAAATAGAATTAAGAATTGAACGAAGCTGAAATAGTTTTGTTTGTAGTTCTATATTCATATTTCTGTTTTCTAAATTTATAACCGCTACCCGTCGCCACCCTTAAAATCACTTTAACATATTAAAATTAAGTTGTCAAGTGGTATTATTAAACCTTTATTAAGGTTGCCTAATCAACCCAACAAATTTACCCCTAATTTCAATATTACTAGGTTTTACCCAAATTGAATTATATTTAGAATTTTGCGGCTTCAGTTCTATTTTGTCTCCAAAATGGTAAAATTTTTTAATTGTTGCTTTAATATCTAAATTATCATCTTTAATTAACGCAACAACAATATCGCCATTATCAGCAAAATCTTGAAATTTAATTATTACTATATCATTATTCAAAATACCAGTATCTATCATACTGTCTCCTTTGACTCTTAGTGCGTAATGCTGTCCTGTTTTAGACAAAATATTTCTTTGCACTCTTATTGGCTCAGGAGATTTTAAATTTTCAATTCCTTCTTCAGCTGATATGTAACCAAGTAAAGGTATTTCAACTAATTCTTGTGATGGATCAAATAGTTCAATGCTTCTTGCCTTTTGGTTAGGTATTTTTAAATAACCTTTTGCTCTTAATGCTTGAATATGAAATTGAATAGTTGGAATAGTTTTGTTAAATCTATCTGCAATTTCTTTTAATGTCGGTGGTCTTCCCTTAATATTTTTAAAACTCTCTATAAATTCTAAAATTTGTTTTTGTTTTAAAGTAAGCATATTATATATTATATTTTAATCTAAACATTAAGATTTGTCAATAGATTATAAAAAATAATACAAACTTACCCAATAAAACTTTGTATCAGGCATTACAAAGTTAATTTTTTCAGGATTAATTTCTATGTAAAAAG
>JBAMLJ010000009.1:0-1653 GCA_039793615.1 bacterium | reverse complement strand
TGGATATTTATCTGCAAAGTTTAATTTTAACTGTTTTATATTAATCATTTTTCCTCACTCCCAAAATTAAATACCCGTTGGAAAGCAGTTCAAACGTTAGTGTTTCCCCCTTTCCAATTTTCAGAGCTTTGAGATATGCAGGTGGTAAAGCGATGTAAAACGAATTGCCGTATTGAACTATTCCCCTTTTCCATTTTGCAACTATCTTCGCCATGATTAAAGTGAATACCTATGTAAACATAAGTAAATTCTTTTTAAAATTATTTGTCATCTTTAACTTAAAAAGATTTGAAATATTAATCTAAACAAAAGTTAAAATATTTGTATTAATTTGATAATTAATATGAATATGGATGAAGAAATAAGTGGAGGTAGAAGGGAAAAGAAGGATTATAGGGGATCTCATTTAAAGCGTTTTGAAATAAAGTCCGAGATTATTTTAGCTCTGATAAATGGATCATTAACCTTTGAAGAATTATTTGAAAAAATTAATAATACATACAAAAATAAGTACATAATTAAAATTAACAAAAAAAAGATTACACGAAAGGATATAAAGTTTCATTTATATAATGAAGAATATGGTCTAACAAAATCAAAAAACGGAAAAGTTATCATTTTAAAGAATGAAAAGTTATCTTTGAATATTACCAATCCCGTTTCTCTTGCAAATATGATAGATTACTTAATAATAAACGATGAATATGGTTTGAAAATACAAAGGGCTTTAGATTTAGTATTTATTGTTTGTGTTATGTCCCCTTACGGCGATTTCCCATTCGAGAGTATAAAATTTTATGAATATCTTAAAAGTAATGACATTAAATTTAATAATTTGAGCCATATTTATGATGTTATTAAAATGAATGGGGACATTCAAGGCATTAAGTTATTATCAAAAAATAATGACGAAATTAAAATTGCTTTAGATGCAATAAAATCAATTAGGGGTGAAATTAATACATATTTTAAAATTGCATATATACTCAAGGTAATGGAAATATCTAAGAAAGTTGAAAACCTAGAAATAAATTTAAAAGAGTATATGGGAAAATTTATGTTATATTCTTTTTCCTTATTTCCACTCTCAAAAAAAGAAATAGAAGACCAAGCAAGGTATGTTCAAGAAGATATTGTAAAGGAATTCTTTGAAAACATAATTAAAATGACAATCAATGAAGATAAACTGAAATTTATCATTTATAATGGATTAATTGCATCACGTTTTGATGAAATAAAAAATTATCTAAATACGGTTATTTTTCTTTCACCAGATATCGATTCATTTAATTTTATGCTCTCTTTAAAATATTGTTATCAAGATCTTAATAAATAAAATTGTGAGTTTACAGGATTTTTAATTTTAACAGCACCTAAAAAAGTCCTTTTAAAATATCTTAATCGAAAGATTTTCAAGGATAATTATCACATTGTTGTTTTCAAGATTAAAAAAGAACAAAAAAATGGGAAATACTCTTTGAAAATAAGCTAGAAGCAACGACATTATCGGAAGAACAGTTAGAAAAATTAGCTAATAGCGATCTGTGAATTGTAAAGAATTTCAAAAAGGCAATTTCATGATTGCCTTCCCATTAGGAAGTGATGCAACGAACTCGTAGCCCTGCTCAATGAACTTCTCTACCTCGTTTATTG
>JBAMLJ010000008.1:0-1685 GCA_039793615.1 bacterium | reverse complement strand
ATATAATATTATAATATTTTGACAGAATAGTCAAGATCATAAATTTTATATTATCTTTTATTAAAAATACAAAATAAAGAATAATAATTCCCTAAATAAAAAGCTTGGCTTTTAAGGAAAGCCAAGCGGAACCTTTTATTTTATTTTAATCCATTTATCTCTTATTTTTATTTTTCTTTTTGTTTTTTTGCTTTTCAGAATTAAAAATAGTCAAAAGAATATCTTTTTTTTGAATATAACTATCGCCACCTTTTTTTAAAGCAATACGAGTAATCTTGTTTACTATCTCTTCTATATAAAATTCAACTTCAGCATCAAGGTTTTTTATTCTTTTAGTAGCAATTAACGAGATTATCCTATCGATTGGTTTTAGAATAATATGAACCATTTCATGCACTACGATAGCTTCGATAGAAATATTATCAGTATTCAAATCGGCATTATTCCAAATATAAATCCTTGCCAAATTATCTTCTTCAGAAATAAAAGATGCTCCGTAAATTGGGGAGGTCGTTTTAATCAAAGATTGTAAAAACTCTTCATCAGCCAAGTCAACTGTTATTTGCCAATTTTCTAAATCAAGAATTCTTTTATATTTTTCAATTATTCTTTTTATTCTTTTTATAAAAACCATTTCCGCCTCCTTTTTAAATTATATTATTATAATCTAAGTGGTGATCTAAATCTAATGGGAATTCCCACGTTTTGGGCCTTTTGGGCGACACCCCAAAAAACAACTGTTGCGGAACAGACAAAATACCAAATTTTCGCCAAGCAAAATTATCATTTTTAATCCAAGAACCATTAATAATCGTTCGCGAGTGGCTTGAAGTAACCATCTCCATTACCTGATGAAAATGCCCCATAATTTCTATATCATAAGGAATTTCCATCCGTCTTGATTTGGATTGCCTTAATATTCCGTAATAAGGAATTCCCATCCAGGTATAAACAGAATTTCCATGATGAAGTAAATATTTCCAAGAGTAAATTTCAGCAACATAGAACCAACTCTCGGGCACAATAATTTCAACCGATTGAATCCCGTTAAAAGTATGTTCTTTCAAAATACTCCCAATTAAATAATCAAAATTATTATAATCATAATCAGCTTCAATCTTAGAGTTGAGTCGAGAATGGTTTCCACTAATAAAAATCATTCTAATTTTTGGAAAAATATTTAATAAATATAAAACCATCTCTTTCAAATATTCAATCAAACTTAAAACCTGAGAAATAACGCCTTCCTCTATAAATTTCTGCTGTCCTCGATAAATTATCTCATTATCAATTAGGTCACCTAAACAAAAAATATTTAACATCTCAAAATCATATCCGCCTAATAATAAATTTCTGATCGTTACAATTCCGTCCAATAACCTATTTAGCTCCTTAATAAAAATCGGTATATCATACGTGATTATTTGTTGATTTGTTGTATAATCCCAGAAACTATTTACTTTACCAAAATGAATATCGCTCAATAAAAGTACAGCCTGTTCTACCAGTTTGACACCTTTTCTTTTTTTCAAAGGTGGCAATTGAATTTCCACCTTATTTTTTTCTACATTTTTCCAAATAGCATTTACTACCTTTTCGTAATCTACAATTTTTGTGTTTCTCATTATCTTATCACCTCCCTTTCTAGTAAAATTTGTATTTTTAATTTTTTAGTTTTTATTTTT
>JBAMLJ010000007.1:0-1695 GCA_039793615.1 bacterium | reverse complement strand
TCCATTGATTATTATTGAATCGATAATCATAATCAAGCATAAAGAGATCATGAATTATTACTATATCATTTTTTGTAAGACCAATCAAAGGATTGCTCTTTATTCCCTTACCATAAGATATAAAAGCATTTTTCAGATATAACCCTTTTCTATTGATAATCCTGTTTAAAATAAATACATAATCCTTATAGTATTCGTTAAAAATTTCTCTTAAATTTTCACTGTATCTATTAATCCCTGAAAACCTGTTACTGTTGTCATAAAACCTTATCACCTTTAATTTTTCCATATTTATCCCTCCATTATACTGGGTTTTATTTTACATTTATCTAGAATATAATTTATATTGCCTAAATTATCCTCTTTTTGAATATATAATAAATCATCATTAATCTTTAAAGCATCTGAAAAATCATTTATGTTCATAATATTTCTTTTAGATGTTATTCTCAATTTTTTAAGAACAGTTTTATCATAAAATAACCCATCAGCCCTGAGAAAACTCTTAAATTTTACAATCCTATCATCAATATATAACATTTCAGTACCATTATCCTTTACTAATATAGCATTCTTACTTAATCCCTTCAGTTTTTTCCTGTTATCAAGAAAATAAGATTTAGCACCCATAATGTTAATTCCTTTACTTATCTTTTCTAATTTAAATTTACCTAATTCATCACCTAAAAATCTATCAGGTAATAATATATCAACAAATAAACTATCGGTGTCCATATAAAAAATATGACCACCCATTTTTATCACTTTTTCCATATTTTCAAGCATAAACACACGAGCCCATGATGAAATATACGAACCAATATTAAAGTATGAAGATATTGATCTAATTATTCCCTTATCTCTGGCAATAATATAATTTTCAAAAACCTTTATTTCTTTATTATTATATTCATTGATATTTTCAATATATTTATTTTCATCAATTATATCCTCTTTACCCTGATTCTGAACAAATTTACCATACAATGAATTCAAAATTACCTTAGCATTAAATCCTTCAATATGATCCCTTTTAGTTTTCTTTAGTTCATAAAAATGATCAACAAATTCCTCTATCTTCGGAATTTTACCCTTTTCCCATACCTGAACATAATATATATCAAAAGTATAACCTTTTTTCATGGCATACCTGATTTCATTAAAATTATATATGCCATAATATTGTCCTATGGGAAAAATCAGTTTAACTGCATCATCAATTTTTCTCTTTAAAGGCAAAAGCCCTATATTTATAAATTTATCATCATATTGAAATCCAAAAACACCAGAAGGTGCATAAACCTTTACCAGTGCTATACCTTCATAATTCATTATATAATCCATTACTAAATCCTTATTATTCACATCTACAAATATCTCCTTTAAAAACTGAATTGGATAAGTATAATTGCGCATAGCATAAGGATATAAACTATTAATATCATAAATAAAAATATCCTTATCATATTTCCCTGTAAAAAAATTTTCTGTACGCCCTCCATAATAGGATTCAAGAAATAAATTATCATTCTTCATATTTTTACCATTAATTTTATAATCATTAAGATAATTATAATAGGTAAAGGAATACATAGCACTGGTAAAAGGAATGGATTTAGGTTTTTTGATATTCTTAATTTCTTTAACTTTATTAAAATAATAATCGAATACCTTTTCAGTAATAAGCACATCCAT
>JBAMLJ010000006.1:0-1718 GCA_039793615.1 bacterium | reverse complement strand
CCTTAGATATAAATATTTTTATGGCGCTCATCAGGGGCGCCTTTTTTGTATTCTTTTTATTTTTCAAAAATTATGATATAATACACTTGCTTTAAAATTATTTTAGGGGCCGGTAGCTCAATTGGCTAGAGCGTCGGTGTTGCATACCGAAGGTTGTGGGTTCAACTCCCATCCGGTCCACAATAATTTTACTTTAAAACAATAATTTTACTTTAAAATTTAAAAACTTTATTTAAAAACTTTAAATTAAATAATTATGAGTAAAGAAACATTATTTTCTAATAATGGCGAAGAAGAAGCTTTTCAAGTTCCTGAAGGGGCTTCAGAAAGTTATAAAAAGTTAATAGAAAAATTAAAAAATGTTAAAAGTGATAAAGATAAGGATTTTAAAGTTTCTAATAATGGCGAAGAAGAAGCTTTTCAAGTTCCTGAAGGGGCTTCAGAAAGTTATAAAAAGTTAATAGAAAAATTAAAAAATGTTAAAAGTGATAAAGATAAGGATTTTAAAGTTTCTAAAATATAAAACGAGAATAATAAAAAAATCGGAGAAAAAGAAAAAGTTATCATTACTAGTATTGATATTAATGCTTATGAAGCAAGAAAAGATGAATTAAAAAAGAAAAAGGAGCGTCTTGAACAATTAGATGAAGCTATTGAAAAAGAAAATGGTTCTTTAAAAAGAAATGAATTACAAAAACAAAAAGAATCAATTGAGGGAGAAATAAAAAATCTCGAAATTGCCATTAAGAATTTTGAGCAAAAAAGTAAAAACGCGGATATCATTTGACTTAAAAATTAAAAATATAATATAATAATAATATCCTAAAAGGTCGAAAAATTCTGGATTGCTCATCTCAGTTATGAGCAAGGTCGAACAAATTAAAAATTAAAAAATGTTTAAAAATTTAAAATTATGTGGTCAAATTTAATCGATGTTAGCTATAATGCTTTATATAATTTATGGAACGGTTTTATCATATTTTTCCCTACTTTATTAGGAGGTGTTATACTTTTACTTTTGGGCATTTTTATTGGTAATAGTTTAGGTGATTTAGTAGAAAAAATTGTTGATTTAATTAAATTAGATAAAGCTTTGGAAAAAGCTGGATTCGATAAGATTATTGATCGTGCTGGTTTAAAATTGAATAGTGGTTATTTTTTGGGTCAGATAGTTAAATGGTTAATAATTTTAGCTTTCTTAATCGCTACTTGCAATATTTGGGGATTAACAGAAGTTGCTACTTTTATTCAGAATATTGTTAATTATATTCCCAATGTCATTGTTGCTGTTTTAATCCTTTTGATTTCTATTGTTATTGGTGATTATTTAGCCAAATCGGTTAAAGCTTCCTTAGGAGGTGCTGGTTTGAGATATAAAAATTTCTTAGGATCTTTAACCTCTTGGACTGTTATTATTTTTGGTTTATTAGCAGCAATGACTCAATTAAAAATTGCTGAAGATTTAATAAAAACATTGTTTACTGGTATTGTGGCTCTATTAGCTTTAGCTGGTGGTTTAGCTTTTGGTTTAGGGGGTAAAGATTTAGCGCAAGATTTATTAAAGAAAATCAAAGAAGACTTAGAAGAAAAATAAGATTTACTAAATTATTTTTTCAAAAGAGTCTCGTTTTTTCGAGACTCTTTTTTATTTAACATTTAATATTTAACTAATATTTAACTTGTCTGTACAGGTAGGATCAGACTTAAATTATTTTTTT
>JBAMLJ010000005.1:0-1757 GCA_039793615.1 bacterium | reverse complement strand
TAGATGAAGAAGATAATATTATTAGAGATTTAAGATTTGTTAAATTTAGCCCATTTTCATTGATTTATGAAGGAACTGTTTTGGCTAATCAAGCAGTATTTCTAAATAGAAAAATTTTTAAAAAATATGGCTATTTAGACGAAAATTATAAATTTGCTATGGATTATGAATTCTGGGTGAGAATAAGATATGCTAAGTTTTACTTTATAAGAGAGTTTTTAGGATCTTTTAGATTACATAAAGAAGCTAAAACTTCAAAGATAAAAGATATAGGAATGGAGGAACACAATAAAGTATTAATAAAATATGGATGTAATCCCAATAGATTGAAATTTCAACTATTTAAAAAAATATCAAAATTCAGAAGATCTTTACTATACCTATTTCAGGGTGATTGGGATTATGTTATAAATGGAATATTGAAATGAATAGAAAGTCAATAGGAATAGCATTAGTTTTATCAGGATCGCCTATTATATATTTTTTAAGAGATGGTTTAGGTTTAAGTCCTGGAAACTTTTTCTTTACAGGTACTTTAATGTTTTTATTTTTATTACTTTTATTAAGCAAAGATATGATAATTAAATTAGAAATTCAAAAACCAAATATAATTTTATTTTATTTAGCTTGCTTTTATTGGTTTATTGTTATTAATTACTTTTTGCTAAGTGATTATCCCGATAAAAACAAAGACATCTTTTATTTTCTGTACTTACTAACCTACTTCATTTTATTACTTTTTGTTAGAGATGAAGAAGTTAAGTTTATTTATATTGCTTTTCTTTTATCTACTTTTTTGTCTAATTTCTTTTTTATTTATTTTTTTAAGACACTTTTTACATCTGTAACATTTAGAGATATAGGCTCAAGAGCATATATAGGTCAAGAAGAAGGTAACCCCAATTTATATGCAAATATTGCATATTATGGTATTATAGCTTCGCTTTTTACAATAAAGAGGGCTTATAAACAAGTATACAAAATTTTAGCTTTTATAAACATTCCTTTGAGTATATTGGTAATTCTATTAACACAGAATAGAACTGTACTTATTGTATTGTTAATAGTATTAATCAGTTTTACAATAAAAGAAATCCTTCATATCCTTACTTCCTTTAAAGTTAAAAAAATCGATTTATTTAAAATAATCAAGATTTTCGCTATTTTAATCTTGTTCTTTTTGTTAATTTTTGTCATATTACCTCAAGATATATTGTCAATATATTTTTCTAATTATTCTATCTACCTTGAAGGTTTATTGTTAAATCTAAGTGGTAAAGTAGGAGATCAATCTTCAATACAGAGGATTGACGCTTTTAATATGATTATTAATGAGTTAAAAAACACGCCGGAAAATTATCTATTTGGCATGGGTTATAAATATGAATGGCTTGATATTCCTTTTTTACAAGCTTTCAGAGACTTAGGTTTTTTGGGGGGATTTGTTTTCTTAATTTTTCATGCAATTATAGTTTCATATGTTATTAGACATCTATTTTTAAAAAGAAATATTGATTTAAATATCATATCTTTTTTATTATTACTTTATATTCTCATATTTTTCAACTGCATGGCACATGGTCAACCTTACGATTTATCACACTGGTTAATTCTAATTACCTTAGTAAGATTTCTTAAATCACCTAAAGATAGGAGGGTAAATTAAATGAATCTGAATCCTAAAATCCTTATCATTCATAATATTGCATGGAGCCATTATAAGGCTGTTGTTTTTAGTGAGCTTTATAATCTGTGTC
>JBAMLJ010000004.1:0-1781 GCA_039793615.1 bacterium | reverse complement strand
AATAATTATAAGATTCTGAAAAATAGCGATAAATAATGTTTTTATATACGAAACTTATGAGATATTTTTATCAAAATACCATATTAAGATAATTAAATAAAAAGTTCAAAAACAATTATTAAAAAAATAATTAATAGCACCCTAATAATATAATGCCTAAATGACATGCAGTATATGTCTTAGAGTTTCAAAAATTAAAAATCGTGTAAACTCACTCCTTAACTCCTTTAAATAGTTAAGAACAATTTAACTTTTCATAAACCCCTATAATAGATTCATATAATTTTTTTACTATTACTCTAATATCATAATTTTCATATGCCACCTTATGATTTATTTCTTTTTTATTTTTTATATCTTCAATGTTTTGAATTAATCTATTTAATGCATTCGAGAAATCATCTGGACTATTATTACAAAATGTAATAGCATCAATACTTTCGAATTCTTTAAAAGAACCTTTGAACTTATAGTTAGTAATTACATGGCATCCTGCAGATAAAGCCTCTAAAATAACTAATGGAAGAGAATCACATAATGATGGATAAATAAAAATATCACTTTCACCATATATTTTAGCTAAATTTTCTTCATTTACTGTACCAAGGTAATTTGCATTATTAAAAATTTTAACATATTCTTCTACTTTTTTTTCTAATGTTCCACTTCCTATTATTTTCAATTCCAATTTATCATTATCCTTAAATTTTTCCCACATTTTTAATACTGTTAAAATACCTTTGCATTCTTCTAATCTTGCAACAAACAAGCATGTTATTTTATCATCTTTTTTATTTATTGGTTTAAATAAATTAGTATCTATGCCATTTGGAATTTCTATGATATCTTTATTTGGAAACATTTTTTTGACTTTTTCTGACCAAATAGGAAAAGTATGATATGCATTTATTTTGTTTCTAAAAATTAATGATGTTATTTTGTTAATTTTCATTAGTAATTTAGAATTAGAAGGATACCAACCATGAGTGGATCCAACTAAAAAATTATTTTTTTCAAAAAAATATGAAAAATCATTTCTGAATAAATATATTATATCTGGTTTCCCTATTTTATTATATAAATTATAATATGATGTATATTTAAGTATAAAAATAGATGGATAATAAATCATATATCTAATAATTTTTGGCATCTTTACAATAATATCTTGAATTTTTACGTAGTCATTATTTATTTCAATTATTTCACTTTTGTTTTTTATCAAATCAAAAACTGATTCATCAATTCTATTTTTTTTATTTGGTAAAGGTTTGGTATGGACAAATATAACACTTTTAACATCATCTGGTTTATATAATATATAAAACAATGCTGATTTTTCCAATCCTGATCCCCATAATACATTGGAATAAAGAACAAAAGCTATCCTAATATTTTTGCAATATTTTTCTTTATTTGACTTTTCTAACATCATTTTAAGCTCATGAATTTAGTATATAAAAATATTATTTATTGCTATTTTTCAGGATTTTATGACTGTTTTTACTTAATCCCCCAGATTTTTAATAACAATGTCATTAATTTTCACATTCAATCCTTCAAGAATTTTTATTACTTTTTTAATTGTTCTTGAAAAAGGCTTTTTGACCACGAGAACATACGATATTATCGTGAGAGTCGGAATAGTGGTCGATCTCTTGTAAATGGAAGTTGAATTTTCCCTATTTTCAGCAGTTTAAAATTCCCCATATACGGCAATTTAAATTTCCCCACTCCTTTACCCATAATGGAGGTGTGGAAATTTGTTATCCCAGGAGGAT
>JBAMLJ010000003.1:0-1829 GCA_039793615.1 bacterium | reverse complement strand
AAAAATTTAAACTTAGAGGATGATGTAATATTTACAGGATATGTGCCTGATGAAGATTTAGTTGCAATCTATAATTTAGCAGAGGTTTTAGTCTATCCTTCCTTTTACGAAGGTTTTGGGCTTCCTATACTTGAAGCGATGTCCTGTGGTTGTCCAGTTATAGCTTCTAATACATCTTCAATGCCAGAGGTGGTTGGAGATGCCGGTATACTAATAGATCCATATAGTGAAGAGGATATAGAAAGGGCTATTTTGATGGTTCTGGAGAAAGACAATTTAAGGAATGAATTGAAAGAAAAATCTTTAAATCGTGCAAGCTATTTTAGTTGGGAAAACACTGCCAAAGAGGTACTTAAATGCTTCTACGAAAATTTATAAAAAAGCAGATAAGTACTGAATTATTTATATTATTTTTCTTTTTGTTCTACGATTTTGTTCAGTCTCTCTTTGTGTCTGTAAATGGTTACTACATTGGAAACTTTCTTCTCTATGAATGTAAACTTTCCTTTAATCAACTAAGGATTATTAAATTCCCCATATTCTTCTTTAAAAAACAAAGTAAGATTATAAAAGCTCAAGTAAGAGGTATAATAGATGCCTTTTATTAAAAAATGGATAGGTTAGGACAATAGTTAGGGCATTGAAGGATGGATAGATTTGGACCATTTTGGGATCTTTTCCCTTATACATTACCATACTTTATATTTTTAATATTGGTTTTAATCTTAGTAATCTTTAAGTATTATATAAAGAAAAAAATTATAGCTAATATATTAATAATCATTTTATTTGTAATATTTGGCGGATTAAAAAAACCATTCACGTGGGATTTAGAAAACTATTGCGGAATGTATCATGACATTAACAATCAAATACCTGTATTTATAGAGCCTTTTTACATATTTTCTTCTAAAATTTTAAGTAAAATATTCTCAAATTGTATAGCTATTTTCATATGGTATTAGTTTTTATTTGTTTTTCTTATGATTTTAATTATAGATAAGGTTTATAAAAAGCTATTATTATCACAAATAATTGCTTGGACTATAGTAATATGTACGCCTTTTTTATTTCTAAACAGTTTTAGGGTAGAGATTAGGCAAGTCTTATCAATAGCACTATTATTATATGGGTTTACCTTTTTTCATCTTGAAGGTTCTGTTAAAAAATTTTTATTTTTTGCTATACTTGCATCCTCATCGCATTTTTCATCTATTTTTGCCTCGTTGTTAATTCTAACTATTTATCTTCTAATTGGGCGTATAAAAGAAAAAAATATGAATATTGCTATTATTATGGTAATGATTTTATATTTTTTTATATTAATAATTCCTAGTACGGTTTTTATAAATATAGTTAGCAGCTTTATTAACGCGTTTTCTTTTATATCTTTTGTTACAAAATATAGTGCTTATCTAGAAAGTCTTGAACCTTTACCTATAATTAAAATTCTTATATATACTTTCATGTCTATATTAGCTGCTTTAATTTCAATAAAAGTAAAAGATTATAGTTTTAAAAGATTAGTTCTTTTATTTTTTCTAGGAAACTTTGTACTTATTATCTTTAAAGATTTTGCCCCTATGAGTCGACTATTCTTTTATTTTTCTGTACTCCAATTAATAATAATACCTAAAATAGTGAAGATTGTTAAACCTACTACGATAACTGTAGCGTTAATTTTTCTATTTTATATTATACAGTTTGTTTACGGTTTATACTACATTACTCCTTATGGGGAATATGCCTTTTTACCTTATAAAGGATTGATAATGGAGGTTTTTAAGTAGATATGAAAACTCTATATATCGACGGACTTTTTTACAAAG
>JBAMLJ010000002.1:2218-14816 GCA_039793615.1 bacterium | reverse complement strand
TAATAAAAAGATTGATAAATTTGATATGCCCCCGTAGCTCAATTGGTAGAGCAACGGCCTCTTAAGCCGCTGGTTGCGCGTTCGAGTCGCGCCGGGGGCACAAAAAACAAAAATGAATATTCCTAAAGAAATTTTAGAAATTATTGATAAACTTCAAAAGGCAGATTTTGAGGCTTATTTAGTTGGTGGTTGTGTAAGAGACCTTCTTCTTAAAAAACAACCAAAAGATTGGGATATCACTACTAATGCCAGTCCAGAAGTAATTCAAAAATTATTTCCGGATAGTATTTATGAAAATGATTTTGGCACTGTTTTAGTCAAAACTAATTCTCAATTACGAGAATTAAAAACTGTAGAGATTACTACTTTCCGCCGAGAAGGAAAATATACTGATAAAAGACATCCTGATACCATCACTTTTGCTAAAACATTAGAAGAAGATTTATCACGCCGAGATTTTACGATTAATGCTATGGCAATGGAAATAAGAACCAAGGATCGAGAATCTAGAATTAAGAAAAATAGAATACCTGTAATTCATAGTTTCAAATTCCAAATTCAAAATTCTAAATTCTATAATATCATCGATCCTTATAACGGTCGTAAAGATTTAAAAAATAAATTAATTAAAGCAGTAGGTGATCCTCAAAAAAGATTTCAAGAAGATGCTTTAAGATTAATGAGGGCTGTAAGACTCAGCTGTGAATTAAATTTTCAAATCGAAGAAAATACTTTAAAGGCAATTAAAAATAACGCCCATCTTTTAAAATTTATTGCCCCAGAAAGAATTCGTGATGAATTTATAAGAATTATAAATAGTTTTAATGCGAGTCAAGGGATATTACTTCTTCAAGAAACCAATTTATTAAAACAATTTATTCCTGAATTAGAACAAACGATTGGTGTTACTCAAAATAAACATCATATTTATACTGTTTTCGAACATTTATGGCGTTCTTTGGATTACGCTGCGAAAAAAAATTATTCGCTTGAGGTTCGTTTAGCGAGTTTATTTCATGATATTGGAAAACCATTAGTTAAAAAAGGAGAAGGGAAAGAAGCAACTTTCTATAATCATGAGATCGTTAGTGCTAAAATTACTCGTCAAATTTTAACTCGATTAAAATTCCCTTCGGCAATTATTAATACAGTTGTCACCTTGGTACGTTATCATGGTTTTGTTTATGATCCATTAATTACCACTGATGCAGCAATTAGAAGATTATTAATGAAAGTTAAAAGTGATAATATTTTATTTTTAGCCCAAGTAAGAGAAAGCGATCGTATTGGTTCAGGTTGCCCAAAAGCATTACCTTTCCGCTTGCGTCATTTTTTATTTAAGGTAGAAAAAGTACAAAAACAATTAAAAGGAGAAGAGCCATCTTTAAAAATTTTAAAATTAAATGGAAATGATATTATGCAAATCTTAAATATTAAACCCGGACCAAAAGTGGGAATGATTTTAAATATTCTCTTAGAAGAAGTATTAAATGATTATGATAAAAACAATCGTGAGTATTTAACAAAAAGAGTAAAAGAGTTAGGAAATTTAAAACAAGAAGAATTAAAACGATTAAGCAATAAGGCAAAAGAACAATATTATAATTTTCTCCAAGAAGAAGAGCTGAAAATAAAAAAGAAATATCGTCTTTAAACGGGATGTAGTGCAATGGTAGCACGCCGCTTTCGGGTGGCGGAAGTCCGAGTTCAAGTCTCGGCATCCCGACTAAAATTAAATTTATGATTACTGAAAAATTAAATAATTTCTTATTAAAACAATTACAAAAATTACAAAAAGATCATCAATTCCAAATCGAAAAAAATGATTTGAATATAACAGTTCCTCCTGATCCGCAATTTGGGGATTATACTACCCCTATTGTTTTTAAAATCTCAAAACAAATTAATAAATCTCCTTTTGAAACAGCTCAATTGATAAGCAATTATTTATTAGCAAATAAACCATCTTTTATTAAAAAAATCGAAGCTAAAGAACCGGGTTATCTTAATTTTTTTATTGAAGAAAAATTTTTATTTCGGGAGTTTAAAAATTTATTAAAAAATAAAAAGAGATTTCAAAAAAAACAACAACCAATAATTATTGAATATTCATCCCCAAATATCGCTAAACCAATGCATATCGGACATTTGCGTTCTACTATTATTGGAGAAACTCTGGCGCGAATTTATGAATTTTTTAATTTCCGAATTATTCGTTGGAATTATTTAGGTGATTGGGGAACTCAATTCGGAAAATTAATTATTGCTTATAAATTATGGGGCAATAAAAAAGAAATTCAAAAAGATCCAATTAATAATCTTTTAAAGCTATATCAAAAATTTCATCAGGAAGTTAAAAATAATCCTCAATTAGAAGAAATGGCACGAAAAGAATTTAAAAAACTTGTTTTAAAAGATAAAACTAATATTAAAATATGGCAGTGGTTTAAAAAAGAATCTCTTAAAGATTTTCAAAAAATTTATCGCCTTTTGGGTATAAAATTTGATATTATTAAAGGGGAAGCAGATTTTGAAAAAGATGTTAAAAAAATAATCAGAATTTTAAAACAAAAAAATCTTTTGAAAGAAAGCGAAGGAGCCTTAATTGTTCCTTTAGAACAATTTAATCTTCCTCCGGCTTTAATTCAAAAAAGTGATGAAACTTCTTTATATTTAACTCGTGATTTAGCTTCTTTATTCTATCGTTTAAAACATTATCATCCTTCAAAAATTCTTTATGTTGTCGGCAACGAGCAAGAATTATATTTCAAACAACTTTTTAGTATTATTAATCTTATTATTCCTGAATTAAAAACTAAATTAATTCATATTAAATTTGGTTTGGTTTTAAATACTAACAAAAAGAAGTTTTCAACAAGAGAAGGGGAATTAATCCTTTTGGAAGATGTTTTAAAAGAAGCGCAAGAAAAAGCATTGAAAATCATTAAAACAAAGCATCCGGAATGGAGTATTAAAAAACAAGAAAAAACAGCACTTCAGTTAGCAATTGCGGCTTTAAAATTTAATGATTTAAAAAGTAATCGAGCTACTAATCTAATGTTTGATTGGGATAAAATGTATGACTATAAAAATAATTCCATCATCTACCTTTTATATACTTACGCCCGTTTTAATAAAATAATAAAAAAAGTATCCAGAAAAAAAATAAATTCCCGATATTTAAATTACGATTATTTAAATTTACCAATTGAAATCAATTTAATAAAACAAACTCTAAATTTTAAAGAAATCTTATTAAAATCTTTAGAGGATTTATCCCCAAATATTTTTACTTCTTATCTTTTAGTACTAACTGATCTTTTAAATAAATACTACGAAACAATTCCTATTTTAAAAGAAAATAATCAAAAAATACGAAATGCCCGCCTTGCTCTAATTAATCAAATTAATAAAATCTTAAAATTGGGATTAAATATTTTAGGAATCGAAACTTTAAATGAAATTTGATCCTATATTTTTTTCTTGATTTTTCTTCTCAAAAAAGGTAAAATGAAAAAGAGATCTGATTGATCTCTTTTTCATTAAAGATATTTAAAAGCGGGTGTGGTGCAGCGGTAACACGTCTCCCTTCCAAGGAGAAGATCGAGGGTTCGAATCCCTTCACCCGCTCTTAATAATTATATGAATAATAAAATTAGAGTTTTTTCAGCCGCAAGGCCAACTGGACATTTGCATTTGGGCAACTATTTTGGTGCCATTAAAGGTTATCTTGAATTACAAAATAATAAAAATTTGGATTGTATTTATGGTGTCGTTGATCTTCACGGTATTACCTCACCCTATGATCCAAAAACATATCTTCAAAATATTAAAGATTTAGTTTTAGATTATTTAGCTTGTGGCTTGGATCCTAAAAAGTCTCATTTAATTATTCAATCGCAAATAAAAGAACATCTCGAATTAGCCTATTATCTTTCCACTATTTATCCTGTTTCCCGTTTAGAGCAATTACCAACATATAAAGATAAAAAGAAAACTCAACCGCAATATATTAATTTAGGGCTTTTATCATATCCCATTTTAATGGCGGCCGATATTTTAATTTATAAAGCAACATTAGTACCAGTAGGAAAAGACCAATTGCCGCATTTAGAATTAACAAGAGAAGTAGTAAGAAATTTCAATCGTTATTTTGGAGAAACATTTGAAGAACCACAACCATACCTTACTCAAAGCCCTTATATTCCCTCTTTAAAAGGTGAAGGAAAAATGTCAAAAACAGATCCTGATAGTTATATCAGTATTCTCGATGACAAAGAAACAATTAAGAGAAAAATCTTTAAGGTATCAACTGATAGCGGCCATAGCGATGTTTTACCACAAGAAGGAGGTGTTAATACTTTACTTATTTTAGTAGAACTTTTTGAAGGAAAAAAACAGAGAGAAATTTATGAAAAACAATACCTCACCTCTGTTTTAAAATATCAACCCTTAAAAGAGAAATTAGTAGAAGCTATTGATAAAACTTTAAAACCAATTCAACAGAAAAGAAAATACTACGAAAAAAGACCTGAATTAGTTAATAGGTTTTTGGAAGAAAGTACAAAATATGCTAGAAAAATCGCCTCGAGAACAATTAAAGAGGTGAGAAAAAAAATGGGCTTTCCGATAAAGAAAATTTTTTAATATGACTAATAATTTAAATACTTTAAATACTGAGCAATCTACTTTTTCAGAAGATACTTCCAATGAGATAATTCAAGTTAATAATTTAGTAAAACATTATAATGGCATTAAGGCAGTAAAAGGAATTTCTTTTTCGGTTAAAAGAGGAGAAATTTTTGGATTTTTGGGTCCCAATGGCGCAGGAAAAACGACAACCATTAATATGCTTTGTACTTTAACCCCACCAACAAGTGGTGATGCTTATATTAATGGTTATAATATTTTAAAACAGCCAGAGGAAGTGCGTCGTTCTATTGGTTTAGTTTTTCAAGAAAATACTTTAGATAATCATTTAACTGCCGAAGAAAATCTTTTTCTTCATGCTTCTTTGTATAATGTAGAAACTAAAGATTTTATTAAAAGAAAAATAGAGATGTTTAAATTATTTGAATTATGGGAAAGAAGAAAAGATTTTGTTAATACTTTTTCCGGTGGAATGAAACGACGTTTAGAATTAGCACGAGCTTTAATACCTCAACCCAAAATTTTATTTCTTGATGAACCAACAGTTGGCCTTGACCCCCAAACCAGAAAAAAAATCTGGGAATATTTATTTAATATTAGAAAGAAAAAAAATGTTACTATTTTTTTAACTACTCAATATCTAAACGAAGCTGAATCTTGTGATCGTGTTGCTATTATTGATCATGGTGAAATTATTGCTTTAGATACGCCAGAAAATCTAAAAAAAATGATTGGTGGTGATATTATTACTATCATTACTAATGATAACGAAAAAGCTGAATTCGAAGTAAAAAATAAATTTCCTCACATTAATTTAAAACGCATTGGAAAAGAAATTAAAATTGAGGTTAATAATGGTAACCGTTTTTTACCATTATTAATTAAAACTTTAACGCCACAAGTTTTATCAGTTGAATTAAGACAACCAACTCTGGAAGACGTCTTTCTTAAATTAACTGGTAGACAAATTAGAGAAGAAAATAAAGAAGACAATAACTTTTTGAATTTTATCAATTTCTTAAATATTTTCAATGAAAATGACCAAGAAAATTAATTTACCTAATTTTAATTTTAAAAATATTTTAATCGGTATTTATATCATTTGGTATCGAGAAATTTTAATTTATGTCAGAAATAGAGAAAAATTTTTTACTTCTATTTTTTTACCTCTTCTTTTAACATTAATTTTCGGCACCGGTTTAAAAAATATTTTTCCGATGACCAATCTCCCTTATGACTTTTCTGAATTCTTTTTCTCAGGAATTTTAGGAGCAAGTATTGCAACTTTAGCAATTACTTCTACAATGTCAATTGTATGGGATAGAGAGTTTGGCTTTCTAAAAGAAATTTTAGTTTCTCCAATTTCACGCTCAAGCATTGCTTTAGGAAAAATTTTAGGTGCTACTACTACTGCTTTAATTGAGGGTTTATTACTTTTGTTAGTAGCCCCCTCTTTAAATCTACACCTTTCTTTTATTTCTTATTTAATGAGCGCGATTATCATTTTTCTAATTTCCTTTGGAATGGCAAGCCTGGGATTAATCATTGCTTCTAATATCAAAAAAACAGAAAGTTTTAATATTATTATTCAAGTTTTAATTGCCCCTCTGGTTTTTCTCTCTGGTGCTTTTTTCCCTGTAAATAACGGTCCTTTTTGGATATTAAAACTTAGTCATTATAATCCTCTAACCTATGGTATTAATGCCTTGCGATGGATGATTCTTTCTCAAAAAATACCAACTAATATTATTAGTAATTTTACTACTAACAATCTCTATGTTTCTTTGTTAATTTGTATTGTATTTGATATGATAATATCATTAATTGCTATCTATCGTTTTAAACAAATTCGTTAACTTTAAAATTATGATTATTCAATGGTTTGGGCATTCATATTTTAAAATTGAAACAAAAAACAGTGTCATTGCTATTGACCCATATCACGAAGAAATAACTCAAATAAAACCACCTCGTTTTAAAGCAGATATTTTATTAATTTCTCACAATCATTTGGGACATAATAATAAAAATGCTATCTTGGGAGAACCGTTTATTTTGGAAAATCCTGGAGAGATTGAAAAAAACGGCATTTTCATTTATGGTATTCCCTCTTTTCATGATAACAAAAATGGAAAAGAACGAGGTTTTAATACTATTTTTACTATCGAGTCAGAAGACATAATCGTTTGTCATTTAGGAGATTTGGGAGAAAAAATGTTAAAAGAAGAAACAGTGGAAAAATTATCAAATGTTGACATTCTTTTAATTCCTGTTGGTGGCTATAGTACTATTAATGCAGAAAACGCAATAGATATTATTAATCAAATTGAGCCCAAAATTGTTATTCCAATGCATTATCGTTTTAATAATAAAAGCAAACTTGATCCTTTAGATAAATTTTTAAAAACTTTTGGTAAAAAACCAGAAAATTTAGATAAACTAGTAATCAGAAAATCACAAATTCCAACTACAGACACATCTTTAATTGTCTTAAATATTAAATAAATATGCTTAAAGAAACAAAAAATAATAAAAATATCAAACCAACTGAGATCACCGAAGAATTACGTGACTCTTATTTAGATTATGCAATGAGTGTTATTATTTCCCGTGCTTTACCCGATATTAGAGATGGATTAAAGCCAGTACAGAGAAGAATTCTTTATGCTATGAACGAATTAGGCTTAACTCATAACAGTAAAACAAGGAAATCAGCTACAGTTGTTGGAGAAACTTTGGGTAAATTTCATCCCCATGGCGATATGGCAGTGTATGATGCTTTAGTAAGAATGGCTCAGGATTTTTCTTTGCGATATCCTTTAATTGAAGGTCAAGGAAATTTTGGTTCGATTGACGGAGATCCTCCTGGCGCAATGCGTTATACTGAATGTCGTTTAACTAAAATTGCCGGTGAAATGCTTGAAGATCTAAATAAAGAAACCGTTGATTTTATACCTAATTATGATAATACTCGTTTAGAACCAAAATATTTATCAGCAAAATTGCCACAATTAATTTTAAACGGGACAATGGGAATTGCTGTTGGTATGGCAACCAATATTCCTTCCCATAATCTAAAAGAGGTAGCGGATGCTATTATTTATTTAATTGATCACGAGGATGCTTCAATTGATGATTTAATGCATTTCATTAAGGGCCCTGATTTCCCTACGGGCGGCATTGTTTATGGAATCAATAATATCAAAGAAGCTTATGCTACTGGTAAAGGCTCGATTTTATGCCGAGCCAAAACAGAAATTATCGAAGATGAAAAAGAACACAAAATCATTATTACTGAATTACCTTATCAAGTTAATAAAGCTGATCTCATTAGTAAAATTGCTTCTTTAGTAGAAGAGAAAAAAATCGAAGGAATTAAAGATTTAAGAGATGAGACTGATAAAGAAGGTTTAAGAGTTACGATTGATCTACAAAAAAATGCTTTACCTAATCATATTTTAAATCAACTTTTTAAATTTACCGAACTTGAAAAACCATTTTATGTTAATATGCTAGCACTGGTTGAAAATGGTTTGCAGCCTAAAATTTTATCATTAAAAGAAATTCTCCTTGAATATATTAATCATCGAAAAATTGTCATCAGAAGAAGAACAGAATTTCTTCTAAGAAAAATAAAGGAAAGAATTCATATTTTAGAAGGATTAAAGACCGCGCTTGACCATATTGATGAAATTATTAAATTAATTAAATCAGCGGAAAGCCAGGAGGACGCCAAAAAGAAACTGATGAATAAATACAAATTTACTGAAATTCAAGCAAATGCCATTCTGGAAATTAAATTAGCAAATTTAGCCAAATTGGAAAAACAAAAAATTGAAGATGAGTTAAAAGAAAAACAAAAATTAGCCAAGGATTATGAATTAATTTTAAAACAACCTAAAAGAATTTTAGAGATCATTAAAAAAGAACTTATCGAATTAAAAGAAAAATACGGCGATGAAAGAAGAACCCAAATTGAGCCTAATTTACCTAGAGAAGTTAAAGAGGAAGAATTAATTCAAGAAAAAGAAATTTTAATTACTTTTTCTCAAACTGGATATATTAAACGAATGGATCCGAATAACTTAAGAGTTCAAAAAAGGGGTGGTAAAGGAGTGATTGCTTATGAAACTAAAAATGAAGATGATTTAATTACTCATATTATTACTGCTAGTACTCCTGACAAAATTTTATTCTTTACTGACAAAGGATATCTTTATCAAATTTCTGCTTTTGAAATAAATGAAGCTTCACGAACTAGTAAGGGAAAATTAATTCAAAACTATCTTAATTTAAGGCCAGATGAAAAAGTTATTGTTATTTTAAATCTTAAAAAAGATGATAAAAACAAAAATTATTTAGTTCTTTTAACTAAAAATGGAATCATTAAAAAAACAAAATTAGATGAATATAGTAATATGAGACGCGCGGGTATTGTTGCTATTAAACTTTCCAGTAACGATACTTTAGTAGGTGCAACTTTAACATCTGGTAATGACGATTTATTAATTATTACCAAGAATGGCCAAGCAATTAGATTTTCTGAAAAAGATTTAAGACCAATGAGTCGCCAAGCTACTGGAGTTAAAGGAATTAAATTATTAAAAGAAGATGAGGTTAAAAGTTTGTTATCAATTAATTCCGAATTTTTAAAACAAAATCCCTTAATCGTTTTAGTTACTGAAAATGGCTACGGAAAACGAACTAAATTATCAGAGTATCGCAAGCAAAAAAGAGGAGGGAGTGGCATTAAAACAGCAAAGATTACCGAAAAAACCGGCAAAATCGTAAAAGCCCTGCTTCAAACTAATGAAGAAACCTTAATTGCTGTCTCTAAAAAAGCGCAAATGATTAAGGCGCCATTGGATTCTGTTTCCATTTTAAAACGCTCTACCCAAGGAATAAAAATAATGACCCTTGAAGAAGGTGATAAAATTGCTGGCGCTTCTTTACTTTAAGTTTATTTTTGTATTCACACAATAGAATTCTTTCTAAATATTTGTTATAATAAACTAACAGCAATTTTTATTATTTTATTATCGAAAATTTTATGTCCTCTTTTTTAAATCCTCAAACAATTGTTAATCTTTTGCCCTTAACAGAAAATATGGTGGTGGCTGATTTTGGTTGCGGTAATGGATATTTTTCTCTTGAATTAGCCAGAAAGGTAAAACCTAATGGCAAGGTTATTGCTTTAGATATCTGGAAACCCTCTCTTGAATCTTTATCTTTTAAAAGTAAAATTGAGGGATTAAATAATATTATTCAAACCAAATGGGCTAATTTAGAATTGGAAAAAGGAAGCGGTTTAGAAAATAAGTCGTGTGATTTGGTTTTTATGTCAAATATTTTGTTTGAAATAAAAGATAAAAAGCAATTAATTAAAGAAGCAGAAAGAATTTTAAAACCAAATGGATTTTTAGTAGTTATTGAATGGGAGCCTAATAAATTACCCAATAGTCAATTTCTTTTTCCTCTTACCAAAGACGAAGCAATTGAATTGATTGAATCTTTCGGCTTTCATCTAGAAAGAGAATTAGTTGTTGCTATTACTCATTATGGTCTTTTATTTAAATTAGATGAACAACTTTAAATAATATGAACAAAAAAATATCTATCATTTTATTAATTACTTTCTTTATTTTTATTTCTATATTTTTAATTGCAAACCTTTCTCATCGTTCTCAAAAAATTAATCTAACTTTTTGGGGTTATAATATTTCTCCTCAAATTATTCAACCTTTTATTGATGCTTTTGAAAAACAAAATCCCAATATTAAAATCTCTTATTATCAAAAAGATATTAATGATTATTATAATAATTTGATTGACGCTTTTAGTAACAAAAATGCGCCTGATATTTTTCTAATTTATGGTAGCTGGCTTCCTTTATTTGACAATCATCTTTATCCTTTAAATCTTAATAAAGATTCTCAAATCAATCAAAGATTTATCGAGAATAATTATCCTCCAATAATAAAACAGGAACTAATTACTGATAAATATCTTCGGGGAATTCCTTTATCAATTGACACTTTAGTTTTATATTATAATCCTGCTATTTTTAATGAAAGCAATATCTCTAAACCTCCTCGTTCGTGGCAAGATTTATTACCCTTAATTGCAAAACTTAAAAGAGTAAATAAAGAAGGACAAATTACCCGTGCCGCAATTGCTCTGGGAACCTCAAACGTTAATTGGCAAAGTGATATTTTAGCTAACTTAATGCTTCAAGTCGGTTCTGATATTAGTGATCCTAGTCAAAAAATTTTTACTTTTTTAAATATACCTCCTAATAGTCCGATTAATATACCACCAGCTGTTTTTGCTTTTAGCTCCTATACTCAATTTGCTAATCCGAAATCACAATTTTATAACTGGAATCAAAATCTAAGTGATTCCTCTTTAAAAGCCTTTTGCGAAGGCAAAACTGCAATGATTTTGGCTTATGCTCAAGATAAAAAATTTATTGATGCTTATTGCCCCGATTTATCTTATAAAATTTATCCCTTTCCGAATATTAATCCAACTATCTTTTATGGACGAACTACTAATTTAGTTGTTAATAATGAATCAAAATACCCTGATTTAGCTTGGAAATTCTTAAAATTTCTAGCCACTAAAGAAATGAGCGAATTGTATTTAAAACTAAATAATGTACCCCCTGCTCGTTTAGATCTAATACAAACTAGTTTAAGTGATCCATTTTTAAATATTTTTGCTAGTCAGGCTCTTTTAAGTAAATCATGGTACCAATTTAATTATCAAATTATTAATGAGGCTTTTAATAAGGCTGTCATTGAGATAATTAATAATCAATCAATCAATAATATTTTAAGTGTTTTAAGTAATCTGGCAGAATATCTTCAACAACAATGGCGCAATCAAAATTAATCTAAAATTATGAAAAAAATATTTCTTTTATTTGTTTTCTTTTTAATTCCTTTAATATCTTTTGGCGCTGGTTTAGTTCCTTGCGGAGGTCCAAACGAAAATCCTTGTACTGCTTGTGATATTATAGTTTTAATTGAGAAAATTTTACATTTTGCTTTAAATTCAGGAATATTAATTATTATTGGTGCTATTATTTGGGGAGGAATAATTTGGATTACTTCAATGGGTGAAAAAAAGAAAATTGCCCAAGGTAAACAAATAATTCAATCTGCTATTATTGGTTTAATTATTGTTTTGGCAAGCTATATTATTATCAATACCACCTTCTGGGTTTTGGCTAAATTGGGTGGTAAGGATTATACTGGCACTTGGTTGCAGTTAGAATGTAACAATCCTATAATAAACACTGAAAACGAGAATAGAAATTGAAATGAAAACAATAATGGAAATGAAGAAAAAAATGGAGGGAAAAACTATCAATACGGTGATGCTTGTAGAGCGTAAACCTTTCCTCCTTATGATTGTCATTTACCAGAGAATTGTTGTTATTTAAACACAGATTGCGATATGCCAGGACTTAATAAGGGTCAATTGATTGCCCACCTGGTTGGGCATGCTGCGTTGGAAAAAGGGGAATAAAAGAAGGTCCTCTGCCACCAACACCTCCGCCAAATCCAGGTGGTCCATGTAAAGATGGTAAGTTATTAGAACTATACAAAAATTTTAGTGAATGCCGTTCACATCAATGCCCTGGACAGCCATTGCAAGTATGGTGTAGTAAAGGTAGCGTTATGAGCTGCCCAGAAAACTACCATCATTTATGTGATACTGACGAGGAATGCCGACAACAAATAAAATAATCATAAATTTTATTAAAAATTTATGAAGCAAAGACAAGCGTAATAATTATTTTATAAATAAAATATGCCTCTTCTGAAATCTAAAAACGAAAAACACCCTATATTGATAATAAATATTGGCAATAAAATATATTATAGAATTTAAAAAATAAAAATATAAAATAAAAATATAAAAATTTAAAAAATTTAAAAAA
>JBAMLJ010000002.1:0-2118 GCA_039793615.1 bacterium | reverse complement strand
AAAAAATTTAAAAATAAAAAAATTATGAATTACAAATTATTATTTCTTTTGTTAACATTATTTTTAAATTTTAATATTTTTTCAAAAAATGTCTTAGCTGATGATGACTATACTTTTTATATCCCCTTTCAGATTCCTACTACTACTGATGATTTTATTAAAAGAATACTCGGGGTTTTAATTTATCTCGTTCCAATCATTGCCTTATTTGTTATTATGTATGGCTCTTCCTTATTTATTACTAGTAAAGGTAATCCTGAACAGATTGAAAAAGCTAAAAACATAATTACCTGGGCAATTATTGGAGTTATCGCCGTTCTTTTAGCTTATTCAATTAAGACATTGATTGTTAAATTTTTTACCGGCTAATTTGACTTTATTAAATAAAATTAGATATAATATAATTAATATAATTAAGTTAATAAGGGTCGAGATATTATAAACAAATATAAATAATAATAATAACTTATGATTAAAAAATATCTTCTTTTAATACCGATTCTTTTGGTTTTAGGAACTTTAAATACTTTTGCAGAATTTAAGCCACCTTCTGACACAGTTAAGTTACCTGAGATAGACATCTGGGGTGTAATCAATAAATTTTTTACTTGGTTTTTTGCCTTCATTATTATGGCAGCTGTTGCAATGATTATTTGGGCTGGTTATGAATATATTACTGCTGGAGGTGATAGTAAAAAAACCCAAATTGCTTTAAATAGGGTTATTTATGCTCTTGTTGGAATAGGCGTTGCTTTATTAGCAAAAACATTAATTCTCACTGTTTGTAATTTTGTATCCAATGGATCTTGTTCATTTTTTCAATTTTAAACCTAGATTCAACGAAAATTAAATTAAAAAACTCCCTTTTAGGGAGTTTTTTAATTTTTAGATTTAAATAATTGTCAATATTTTATTAGTATAACTAATATATAAGTTATTATTTTTATACTCTTTAGAACATATACATAATCCAAGTGAGAGGGTGCCGATGGTGGGATTCGAACCCACAAGCCAGAAGGCACGAGGTCCTAAACCTCGCGTGTTTACCAATTTCACCACATCGGCACTATTTAATCCTCTTCTTCAATCGTTAAAGTTTTCTTTCTTACTTTTTCCATTTTAGGTAAAGTAATAGTTAAAAGTCCATTTTTTAAAACTGCTTCTGCTTTATCAGTATCAACCTCAAATGGTAAAACCAAAGAACGAGAAAACTTACCCCAAAAACATTCATCATAATAAAATTTAATAATCTCGTCTTTCTCACGATTTCTTTCTCCTTTAATAGTAATCATATCATTATTAATGGCAATATCTAAATCCTTCGCTTTAACACCTCCAATAATAGTCTGAAGAACTAAAGCATCATTAGTTTCGTATAAATCAACTGCTAATTCGCCTTCTTCTTCTGAATTAGGCCATGATAAATCATTATTAATATTGAGATTTTTATTTTTTTCTGCCATAGTTTTGTTTTAAATGCTTTAAATTTTATTTTAATCTTTATTTTAAATTAGCATATTTAATTGGTTTTTTAAGTTTTTTAGTTATATCAAAAACCCATAAAAGTATTGCTGTTGCCCAAAAAATAGCAAAACTAATAAAATACAAAGCTATAAAGCCGAGATAATCTGGTAATTTTATAATAGCAATATTAAAAGAAGTATGCAATATAATGCCAAAAATTAAACCAATAAATAAATATTTTTTCTTTTTTTTAATAAGAGACAAAGCCCAGAAAAAGCCGATTAACCCACTAGAAAGAACATGAATTAAATCGGCACCAACAAAACGTAAAGCTGCTGTCTGAAATGCCACTAATAACCCATTATTAGTAATTAAATCCTCGCTAGTGGCTAAAATATTTTCTACTAAAGCAAAACCCAAAGCTAAAACAATTAAATAGATCATGGCATCAATAGCTTCATCAAAATACTTATTCTTTTTTAGAATTAAAGTAGCAGACAAGAACTTTCCTAATTCCTCAATAATAGCAATTATTAAGTAATAAAAGGTTATCATCCAAAAAGATGATTCATTATTAAGATTAGTAAAAATTAATTTTGAAAAAAACGTTTCTATTACCCAAATAAAAGGAGTAAGAAGAATGCCTGTTAAAAA
>JBAMLJ010000001.1:0-1877 GCA_039793615.1 bacterium | reverse complement strand
ACAAACCCTATCATCCCATCTGTAATGTAATCCGTAATGTTCACATTTTTGCCATAAATCACAATTTGATTAAAAGAAATAATGGTTGCGTTTATTCCATATTTTTCTTTTATGGTGTTACTAAGCGCATTATTAATGTCTGTGTATATAGTTTGAGTTATTGTAGGAGAGCTTTTATCAATTGATATATTAATATATGGAGTAATCAATTTATTTCCTGCTAACCTTTTTTCTAAGTTTTCTGAAAACCCTTTGGGAAAAACTATTACAGCCCAAACTTCCCCATCTTGAACTTCATTTTCTGCTTGAGAAACATTATTGCCATAAGAGAGACTTAACGTTGTTGTGTTAAAATTTGAAATTATACTTTTCGTAAGGTTTGTATTATCTTGGTCAATAATTATTACTTTAACCCCCTCTACCTGTCCTGTAAAGGAAATACCAAAAAGATACATCAATATTACTGGCATTACTATAATCATTCCAATTGTTCTCTTATCGTTTTTAATTTGCCATAATATTTTTTTGGTAATTGTTAATACTCTTTTCATTTTCACGTATTTTCACCCATCGACTTTATCATTTCCTTGCTTTCTAGAAAATAAAAGAAAAGCATCATCAAGGTTCGAAGTGTTAGTAATTTCTTTTAAATAATTTGGAGTGCCCTCTGCTATTAAACTTCCTCTATACATAAAACCTATTCTATCACAACGATTTGCCTCTTCCATATAATGTGTTGTAAAAATGATTGTTTTTCCTTGCTTTGATAATTCCATAAAATATTCCCAAAAGGATACTCTTAATTCAGGGTCTACTCCTACCGTCGGCTCATCTAAAAATAATAACTGAGCATCGTTAATTAGAGAACACGCAAAAGATAATCGGCGTTTCATTCCTCCACTTAATTTTGAAACAATTTCATTTTCAAAACTTTCCATTGCCATAAATTTAAGTAAATTTTGTATCTTTTTAGAAAGAGAAGTGGATGGAATATTAAAAAAGCCACCCCATATTTCAAGGTTTTCTTTGACTGTCAAGTCCATATATAATCCAATATCCTGTGGCATATATGATATGGATTGACGAATGCTTTCTGGGGGAGGTATTTTTTCACCCAAAATATATGCCTCACCTGAGGTCTGTTTTAGCAAGCCAACCAATATTTTTATTGTTGTAGTTTTACCAGCTCCATTTGGACCTAATAAACCATATATTTCCCCTTTAAATACTTTAAGATTTAAATTATTTACCGCAATAAAATCACCAAAATATTTCGTTAAATTTTTTGTTTCAATCACAATCTCTTGAAAATTCATTTCTTTTTACCCCCATTTTGTTGTATTTTTTTCTTAATTTGCAGGATTACCAAAGAAATAGCATATTCATCACAATGTGTCAAAGAAAGAGATATTTGTTGAATTTTCATCTGAGCGATTAATTTTTTTAATTTTCCTTTTAAATTAAAACTCGGTGCCCCATACTCATTATTTATTACATCAATCTCTGATATCTTGACCCCTTTAGGTAGTTTTCCTTCGGTGACTTTTATCAGATCTTCTTTTGCAGCAAACCTAGCAGCTAAATGGAGAAATTTATCTTTTTTGTTGTGACAATAATTTGATTCATTTGCAGAAAATAAATTATTTTTAAATATTCTTCATTTTTTAAAAAAATTTCTTCGATTCTTCTTGTTTCTGTGATATCAATTCCAGTGTTAATATAATAAGCAACTTCATCACATTTTTTTGTTTTTAAATCTGCTACCATAACCCCCTATATTTTTTATTAGTTTTCAATATTTAAATATTTTAGGAGGATGATCTGACAAATGTCAAATTTATTTATCATTTATGAATAAGGAGATTAAAAAAAATTAT